>NZ_JARWOJ010000321.1 GCF_029868625.1 Nocardia neocaledoniensis
ACCAGCAAAAAAGATTCGCTGTTGTTCAAATGTCCAACCTTCCAACCGGGGGGTATGAAAGGCCGGAACCAATAATAATATTGGCACTGACATTCATCGACACACTATTGAGTTCTCAAAGAACACACGCACAAGCAGAACACCGTCAACGATTCGTCGGGGGTTCCGCCAGGCAGGGTTCAAACTTAACGCACGCACTCGGCCGGAAGCAAATCCGGTCAGCGTGAGCTGTACTACTTGATGTTGTCGGCGCTCATCGTCCAACCTCGTTGTCCCAGTACTCAGTACCGGGTCGGTGTCCGTGTCGCTCTGACTTGAATTAATTTACGTGTCCACAATTGCGATGTCAAATTCCCTAGTCAGACGGCGTTTCATGGCGTATGTCCGATCGGTAGCGTGCGTGAGCGACAAGGGAGGTCGGCGTGGTGGGTGTTCGGAAGTCGCGGATTCGGCGGCTGGTCGTGGCCGGGTTGGTCGTCGTCGGCGGGCTCGCGGCGGTGACGGCCGGGGCGAACGGGGTGATGTGGGCGTTGTCGTCCGGGCATCGCGGTGATGTGGCGGGCGCGCCGGAGGTTCCGGTGGTGATCGTGCCCGGCGCGAAGGTGGCCGAGGACGGGACGCCGATGGCCTATCTCCGGGGGCGGCTCGATGTCGCGATCGAGTTGGTGACGGAGGGGAAGGCGCGCGGGATCCTCCTGTCCGGTGACGCGGGCGGCGCCTCGGGCGACGAGATCGCTGCGATGACTCGCTATCTCCTGGAGCACGGGATCGACCCGGCGATGGTGCGGTCCGATGGGGAGGGCCTGTCGACGAGGGCGACGTGCGAGCGGGCCAGGTCGGAGTTCGGGGTCGAGCGGGCGATCATCGTCAGTCAGTATCAGCATCTGCCGCGGGCGGTCGCGCTGTGCCGGGCGGCGGGGATCGAGGCGGACGGGGTGGTGGCGTACTGCGAGTGTCGGCGGTCCACCGAAGTGCGCAACAACGTCAGGGAGTGGTTGGCCGCGCCCAAGGCGGTGGTGGAGATGCTGCTCAGCTGGTAAGTCCCGCGCGACGACGCTCACGAATGGGGATCGCCTCTCTCGCGGGTCGGCGAAGCACCCGGAGGTGCGGTCGCGCGCCGACCGACCCGCTAGGCGAGCTCGTCGTCGTGTGCCAGCAGCATCGCGGCGGGCATCCCGACCCGTCGACGCCGCACATCGGACTCCCGGGCCGCCCATGCGGCATCGGTGTCGTCGACAAAGCCCAGTTCGGCCATGGCCGTGCGGTACAGCGCGGTCGCGTCGCGGGTGTCGGTGCGGTGCAGGCAAGCGAGCTCGACGAGAGCGGGCGATTCCAGGCCGCGGGCCAGCGCCTCGGCGGCGACCATCGACAGGTCGGTCTCCGGCAGCTCGCCCACGGCGAAGCGGTCGGCCGCGCGGTCGAGTTCGTTCACCCGGTCAGCGTGCGGCTCGGCGCCGAGGATGGTCAACGGAATATTCGGTGGGGGTGTTTCCCGGGCCACGGATCGGTCAACTCTTGCCGCCGATCCGAAATTATCAACGCCGAGGTGTAGCACTTGCGAGGGCTGAGTTCGGCACTGTGGTGCTCATCGCCATTCACCGAGATTCCGACCAGCACCGGGACCGGTGGCCAGCCGATGGCGACGGGGCGGCATCCTCGACATCCGATCGATCTCACCGCCGCAGCCGACGGCTTGGCCCCGGGCCCGGGGGCCACGCGTTGGGCCCGGGGGGGCAACCATCCAAACCCTACCCAACCCCCCCCCCCCCCCTAGGGCTTGGCCCCGCACTGGCGCCGCGGCCACTGTGCGGCTGAGCTGGAGCATCGGATGGATGGACATCCACTTCAGGGTCAACCGGCTCAGGAGGTTCGAGGGGCGGTCCCGAAGGGGATGCCATCGCCGTGCTCGGTGGAGGCAGGACCCCAGCGCGCAGGGGTCATCGGTGCGGCATCGCAGGTCTATATCTCGCCGCCCGCCGATTGCCCCACGGACGTGCGAGATCACCGGTGATGTCAGTACGGCTTGACATGGGGCGACCTTGCGGGATTCGGCTTGTCCGGCGAATTCCGGGGGCCTCGTCGGCTACTGAGTTAGCCTAACGACCAGTTTCCTACCAGACGGTAGAGCCGTCGCGGTTCGGGGCAGATCGTTTGAGGTACAACAGCTTTGACACACAGTGACCGTGTGGGTGTCCGATCGGGGACGCGTGCCGACACCGCCGACATGGTGCGGGTGCTGGCCGCCGCTTTCGCCGAGGACGACCCGATCGAGGACTACCTCTTCCCGGACGCGAAGGTCCGTGCTCGGCGGGCGCCACGCATGCTGCGCGCGATGATCACGCACCGGTTCCTGCCGGTCGGCGGCGCCGAGGTGGCGCTCGTCGACGGCCGGATCGTGGGGGCGATGCTGTGGTATCCGGTGGGGTATCGGCCGGGTGGAGCACGCGAATTCTTCGCTGGGCCCGGCTATCTCGCGGCGATGGGTGGTGCTGTGCGACGCGGGACCGAGGTCGACCAGGCGATGGATCGCGTGGCCCCGGACGAACCGCATCTGTTCCACGTCTACCTGGGCACCGAGCCCGCGGCGCAGCACACCGGGGTCGGGCGGGCACTCTACGACTCGCTTGTCGCGAAGGCCGACCGGCAGGGCGTGGCGCTGTGCGCGCTCTGCAAGGACGCCAATGTGGACTACTACCGGGCCTGGGGTACCGAGCGCGTCGGCGCTGTCCGACTGGGCGATTCGGGACCTGAGCTGAACGTCATCGTTCGGCGTCCACACCCGGTCTGAGCAGGGCACGCGGCCGCGGAGGCCGCCCGCTCCGATCGATTCTTTCCTAGTTCGAGGGGACCGCTATGCCCGATATCGCCATTGTGGGAATCGGCTGCCGCTATGCCGGTGGCATCGATTCGCCGGAGTCGTTCTGGGACTTCGTGATCGAGAAGCGCGACGGTGTGCGCGAGATCCCGCCGGAGCGGTGGGACTGGCGTCGGTTCTACGACGCCGATCGGCGTGCGCCGGGTCGCATGTACACCAAGCGTGCCGCGTTCATGACCGGTGATCCGTGGGCGTTCGACCCGGAGTTCTTCGGCATCTCGCCCCGCGAGGCCACGGTCATGGATCCGCAGCAGCGGTTGATTCTCGAGGTCGCGTGGGAAGCGCTCGACGACGCGGGGCTGGCCGGGCGCAGCGCGGGGGGCTCGGTCGGGGTCTATGTCGGGGCGTTCACGCTCGATCAGCTCGTGGGCTCGGTCGGGCCCGCGCTGCCGCATGTGGACCTGCACACGGCCGTCGGGGTGTCGTACACGATGTTGTCGAACCGGATCGCCTACGCGCTCGACCTCAAAGGGCCCGCGGTGACGGTGGATACGGCGTGTTCGTCGTCGCTGGTGGCGCTGCATCTGGCGTGCCGGGCGATCGAGAACGGTGATTGCGAGCTGGCGATCGCCGGCGGTGTGAATGTGATGACGCAGCCGGAGACCTTCGTCTCGATGTGCAAGGGCGGGTTCCTCGCCGCCGACGGGCGCAGCAAGCCGTTCGACGCGGCGGCCGACGGGTACGGGCGCGGCGAGGGTGCCGGAGTCGTGGTGCTGAAGACGCTCGCCGATGCCGAACGCGATGGTGACCGGGTCTACGCGGTGGTCAAGGCGACCGGGACCAATCAGGACGGGCGGACCACGGCCATCACGGTTCCCAACGCGGCGGCACAGGAATCGCTGGCGCGCACAGTCATCCGGCGTTCCGGGATCGCGGCGCCCGAGGTCAGCTACGTCGAAGCGCACGGGACCGGCACGCCGGTCGGTGACCCGCTGGAGCTGCGGGCCATCGGGCGGGCCTACGGCGCGGGGCGTCCGGAACCGCTTCCGGTCGGTTCGTTGAAGGCGACGCTGGGGCACACCGAGGCGGCGTCCGGCATCGCGGGTGTCATCAAGTCGGCGCTCGCGGTGCGGCATCGCATGATTCCGCCGCAGGGCTGGTTGGAGACACCGAATCCGGATATCCCGTTCGAGGAGTGGGGAATTCGCGTGCAGACCGAAGCGGAGCCGGTGGCCGCCGAGGTCGAGCGGATGACGGTGGCGGTGAACGGGTTCGGCTACGGCGGCACGAACGCGCACGCGATTCTGCGGGAGTACCGGCCGAGTACCGGCGCGGATCGCGCACCGGCGCATTTCGGGGTCATGCCGTTGTCGGCGCGGTCCGAGGCGGCGGTGCGGGAGCTGGCGCGCGGGGTCGCCGAGCGCATCGCCGACGGTGCCGATCCGGCGATGCTGGCGGAGGCGGCGTGGCGGCGGCGTCATCATCATCCGGTGCGCGCCGCATTCGCGTTCGCCGACGACACCGCGCTGGTGCGGGGCCTGATGGACCTGGCGACCGGATCGGGAAGGGTCGGGCGGACGGTCGCCAAGCGAGCGACCGGGCCGGTGTACGTCTTCACGGGCATGGGGCCGCAGTGGTGGGGCATGGCGCGCGAATTGCTCACCGGCACCGACCTGCGCCACCCCGGCGTGCCGCCCGGCCCCGGACACACCGACGCCGCGACGACCTCGGCGGGCGATGTTTTCGCGGCGGAGGCGCGGCGGATCGACGCGGAGTTCCGTGCTGTCGCAGGGTGGTCGATCATCGAGGAGCTGCTGCGGCCAGAAGCGGAGTCGCGGGTGACCAGCACCGCAGTGGCGCAACCGGCCACCTTCCTCGTCCAGGTCGCGCTGCACGCCGCGCTGCGGCGGTTCGGGATCGAGCCGGTGGCGGTGATCGGGCACAGCGTCGGCGAGGTGGCGGCGGCCTACGTCACCGGCGTGCTGTCGCTGCGCGACGCGGTGCTGGTCAGCTTCCATCGGGCCCGGCTACAGGCCACGACGGCGGGATCGGGTGGGATGCTCGCGGTGGGTCTCGGCCCCGAGGAGGCGGCTCAGCTCGTCGACGCGACGGATTCGGTCGATATCGCGGCGATCAACAGTACGGGCGCCGTCACCTTGGCGGGTGCGGTCGACACGCTGGATGAGATCGCCGAACTGCTCACCGCCCGTGGCATTTTCGCACGGCCGTTGCGGGTGGAGGTGCCGTATCACAGCGCGCTGATGGACCCCATTCTCGACGACCTGCGCACCGCGCTCGCCGGGCTCACCGTCGCCGAGCCCCGGATTCCGCTGTACTCCACGGTCACCGGTGCAGCCGTCACCGGCGCGACCTGGGATGCCGAGTACTGGTGCGCGAATGTGCGCAGACCGGTGCGCTTCGCCGACGCTGTCTCGGCCGCGATCAAGGCGGGTCATCGGGTGTTCGTCGAGGTCGGCCCGCATCCGGTGGTGGGGGCCAATATCCGGGAGATGCTGATCGGCGCCGGCGAGGCGGGCACCACCATCGCCACCTTGCGTCGGGATCGCACCGATGGGGAGAGTCTGCGACAGGTGCTGGCCGATCTCTATGCGGCCGGTGCGCTCGATATCGAGCGGCTCTTCGCCGACGTGCCGGGTCCCACACCGCATGTCGACCTGCCTCGGTATCCGTGGCAGCGCACCCGATTGCGGTCGGAACTGCCCGAGCTGCGGTTGTCCCGGCACGGTACACCGGGGGCGCCGCCGATGCTGGGCGACCGGCTGCCCGAGGACCCAGCGACGTGGCGGTTGCACGTGTCGATCGCGGCGCAGCCGTGGCTGGCCGATCACGTGGTGGGCGGGATGACCATCCTGCCCGGTGCGGGATATCTCGACGCGGCGCTCAGCGCGGCCGCGGCCAGGTCGGAGTCCGCGCAGGTCGGGCTCGAGGGGGTGCGGTTCGTAGCGCCGCTTGTGGTGAACAGCGGGACGGCGCCGGTCGTCGATCTGCATCTGGAGGAGTCGACCGGGCGGTTCACGATCCGTTCGCGGGGTGCCGCCGGGACGGTGTGGACCGTGCACGCGACGGGCCGGGTCGTCGAGGGCGGCTACTCCCCCGTCACCGCCGAGGTGCCCGACGCGGCGGCGCTGACGTCGGTCGAGCCCGCCGACTTCTACACGGGGCTCGCGGCGGTGGGATTGGAGTACGGTCCGGCATTTCGGCGGGTCACCTCGATCGGGCTGGGATCGGCGATGGTGGTCGCTCGGGTGGACGGCGGAATCGGCGCGGGCACCGGGTATCTCGCGCATCCGGCGGTCGTGGACGCGGCGCTGCAAGCCGTCGCCGCGCTGCTGGCCGGACAGGCGCAGGAGGGGACGATGGTGCCGGTCGGGGTGCGGTCGGTGTCCCGCCTGGCGCCGCTGCCCGCCGAGGTGACCGTGCTCGCGCGGCTGCGTGCCGACTCGGTCGCCGACCTCGACCTGGTCGATGCCGAGGGTGGAGTGTGCTTGCGGCTCAGTGGGGTTCAGTTCGGATGGCTGACTCCTCGCGGCGGGCCGCTGCACCGAATGACCGACCTCTTCTACGAGGAACGCTGGGAGTTGCGTGAGCCCGTCGACGCGACGGGTCTGCCCGGTGGCGACGGGCTGTTCAGCCTGGTGCTCGGGTTCGGTGACGGTATCGAGCACCGCCTCGAGCAGGTACGCAAGGCGGTGTCCGTCGACGGTGCCGGATCCGCCGTCGTCACACTGGATCTCGACGACGACGAGCTGATCACCCGGCTGACTCGGCGCCTGCGCGACATCGTCGCCACCGACGACGTGCGGCGCGTGCACGTCTGCGTGGTGCCGGGTGCGGCGGAGGACATCGCGGCGCTGTGGGCGCTGCGCGAGATCGCGGTGGCGGTCGAACGGTTCCTCGACGCCCGGTGCGCCGAACTCGGCGTCGACCTGCCGATGACCGGCGACGGATCGCTGCACGTCACCGTGCTGAGCGCGCACGCCTACGCCCATCCGGCCGACCCGACGGCGCCGGATCCCGGTCAGGCCGCGATCGCCGGGGCGCGGCGGGTCCTGCTCAACGAGCAGCCGAGGTTGCGGTGGCGGCTGATCGATGTCGACGCGGAGGTGACGGCGGCCGAGCTGGCCGCCGAACTCGCGGTGCCGGGGGCGTTCACCTACGACCTCAGTGATGAGGTGGTGTTGCGCAATGGTCTGCGGTGGACCACCGTGGTCGAGCGATCGCTGTCGCGGCGGCTCGACGCGCTCGACACCGCCGCGCCGCTCGCCGATCCCGAGGCGAATTTCGCGCTGGAGGTGCCGTCGTCGCGGACCTTCGGACGGCTGGGCTGGCGGCGCTGCGAGCGTCGGGCGCCCGGTGCCGGCGAGGTCGAGGTGCGGATGCTCGCGGTCGGGCTCAACTACAAGGATGCGCTGAAGGTGATCGGCGTGCTGGGTGAGCGTGAGCTGGCGCCTACGTATTTCGGGACGGTGCCCGGCATGGAGGGGGCCGCGCGGGTGGCGCGGGTCGGGCCCGGCGTCACGGGATTCGAGGTCGGCGACACCGTGGTGTTGACCTCCAAGGGCATGGTCGCGCGCTATCACACGACCGACGCCGCCCTGCTCGCGCACGTCGACCCGGCGACCGAGCCGGGCCGGTGCACCAGCGGTACGGCCTTCGCCACCGCCGAGCATTCACTGCTGGAGCTGGCCCGGATCCGGCCGGGTGAGACGGTGCTGGTGCACGGTGCCGCGGGCGGTGTCGGGACAGCGGCGGTGCAGATCGCCACCTCGCTCGGAGCCGTCGTCATCGGGACCGCGAGTACCGAACAGCGACGGGCGAAGGTCCGCGACGCCGGCGCCGACCACGTGCTGGGCTCGCGCTCGCTCACCCTCGTCGACGAGGTGCTCGCGCTCACCGGTGGACGCGGTGTCGACGTGATCCTCAGTACCGCGCCGGGCGAGCTCCAGCGCCAGAACTTCACCATGGTCGCCGAATTCGGGCGCATCGTCGAGATCGGCAAGGCCGACATCTACGCGGGCGGTGTGCTCGACCTGTCGGCCTTCGACAAGAACATCGCCTACTACTCCTTCGATCTGGACCGCATGGCGCGGGTGCGGCGTGACGACGTGCTCGCGCTGATCCGGCGAATCAACGCCCGGCTCGACGACGGCACCTACCGGCCGCTGCCGTTCACCTACTACGGCACCGCCGAGGTGGGCCAGGCGTTCGAAGCCGTCGCGCGCTCCAGCGGTGGCGGCCGGGTGGCCCTGGACCTGACCGAGACCGAGCCGTCCGTGCGACCGTCGCTGCCGGAGGTGCGCGTCGAGGCGGACGCGGAATACCTGATCACCGGCGGTTTCGGCGCGTTCGGGCTGGCGACGGGCCGCTGGCTGGTCGGTAAGGGCGCGCGCCGGCTGACCTTGCTCGGGCGCGGCGGCGCCCACACCGACGCAGCCCGCGCGCAGCTCGCGGCGTGGGCCGAGCAGGGTGTCACCGTGACGGCCGAACAGGTCGACATCACCGACGCCGACGCGGTGGCCGCGGTGATCGCCCGCGCGCACCAGCCCGCGACGCCGCTGCGCGGGGTGTTCCACACCGCGGGCGTCATCGACGACCACCGCGCCACAGCCATGGACCGCGACAGCCTGGCCACGGTGTACCGGCCGAAGGTCGACGGGATGCGCGCGCTGGTCGCCGGGCTGGACGCGGCGGGCGCGCGGCTCGACCACTTCGTGCTGTACTCCTCGGGTTCGGCGATGTTCGGCGCCGTCGGCCAATTCGCCTACACCGCCGCCAATTCCGCGCTGCACGCCTACGCCGACGCGGTGACCAGGGCGGGTGGTGTCGCCCTCGCGGTCGGCTGGGGCCACATGTCCGGTGGTGGGATGGCCGCCGCCGACGAGAACATCGCCCGCTACCTGCGGACCACCGGCTTCGACTCCTTCGACATGGACGAGGGCACCGGCTATCTCGAGCAGGCGCTACGCCTCGGCGTGACGCACGCGGTGATCATGCCGATCGACTGGTCGAAGGTGGCCGCGACCGCGCCGTTCTTCGCGCTCACCGGCCGGCTCGCCGAGCAGATCACGGCCGCGGCACACGATGATTCGGCGGCGGCGCGACTTCGCGCCGAACTCGCCGCGCTCGGCGCCGACAAACGCGGTGAGGTGGTCGCCTACCTGCTGGCCGAACACCTGGCGCAGGTGATGGGTGTCGCGGCGGACACCATCGATCTCACGGTGCCGGTGCCCGAACTCGGCTTGGACTCGCTGATGGCGGTGGAATTCGGTGCGCTGGTGACGAAATCGCTCGGCGTCGACCTGATGACGATGAACATGGGCCGTTCGTTCAGCCTCGAACAGGCCGGTGCGCGAGTGGCCGCGGTGCTGGTCGGCGGGGCGACGGCATGAGCGAATCCGCCCGCGACCTGGCCAGGAAACTGCTCTCCGGATCGACGCAGGCACCGGTGGCGCCGGTCGCCCGCCGACGCGGTCCCGGCCGGCAGTTCGCCGATCACCCGGAGGTGGCGGCGATGGCGCGCAAACGCGAGATGATCGACCGGACCCACGCGCTGTACGGGATGCCGAACCCGGTCTTCCTGCTGCGCGAGAGCCCCAACGACACCCTGATCCGTTGGCAGGGAAGAGAACTGGTCAACTTCAGCGCCTACAACTATCTCGGCCTGGCCAACCATCCGACCGTGATCCAGGCGGCCAAGGACGCCATCGACACCTACGGCGCGTCCGCGTCGGCCTCGCGGATCATCGCCGGGGAGATCCCGCTCTACCGCGAACTCGAACAGCGGCTCGCCGGGATGTACGACGTGGGCGACGCGCTGGTGTCCACCAGCGGCTACCTCACCAACGCGGGGGTGATCGGATTCTTGCTGGGTGCCGGAGATGTCGCCGTCTGCGACTCGCTGATCCACCGCAGCGTGAGCTCGGGGGTGCGGTGGTCGGGCGCTCGACAGCTGACGTTCCGGCACAACGACCCCGACTCGCTGCGCTCGGTCCTGCGGATGGCGCGCGGCGAGTTCGATCGCGCGCTCGTGGTGCTCGAGGGCCATTACAGCATGGACGGCGCGATCGGCCGGGTCACCGAGATCGCCGCGGTGGCCAGGGAATTCGATTGCGCGGTGATGGTCGACGAGGCGCATTCGCTCGGCGTGTTCGGCGCGCGGGGCCGTGGCATCCGCGAGCACTTCGACCTGCCCGGCGACGCGGTCGACCTCTGGATGGGCACCCTGTCCAAGGCCCTGGGCAGCTGCGGCGGTTTCCTCGCCGGCGACGCCGAGCTGATCGGGGCGATGAAATTCTGCGCGCCCGGTGTCTCCACTCTCAGTGGTGGGCCCGCGCCGTCGACGATCGCCGCCGCGTCGGCCGCGCTCGACGTCCTCGACGGCGAACCACAGCGGCTGAACCGGCTCTGGGCCAATGCCGAGCTCTTCCACGCACTGCTCACCGAGCACGACCTCGACCTCGGGGTGTCGGAGCGGACGCCGATCTGCCCGGTCCTCGTCCCCGAGGAACACCGGGCCGGGTACGTCGCGTCGCGGCTGCTCCAGCACGGGATCTACGCGGGCTCGATCACCCCGCCCGCGGTGCCGGTCGGCAGCGAGCGGCTGCGCTTCTTCCTCACCTCCGAGCACACCGAGGACCAACTGCGGTACGCCGCCGCGCAACTGGGCGCGGCGGTCCCCGCCGCACGGGAGCTTCCCGGCTTCATCGGCTGACGCGCGCCCGGGGTGGCGTGCCCGGGGAACCGCGATCGCGTAGCGTGTTCGGGGTTGTCAGCATGATGGCCGACGGATTGAGGTGCTTCGTGGGCGGATCCGAGCACGCTGCGCGGCTCGTACGTTTCTGGCAGACCGTGGAACTGTTCGGTCCGCATCGAGTTCCCGACGTCGGCGCGCTGCCCGACGCCGGCCTCGTCGTCGAATTGGCGGCCGACGACCCCGCGCCGTGGGAGAACCTCGCCGCGCTGCCCGAGACCCAGACCGGGCGGGTGTGGCAGTTCGTGGTGTTCGGCGGCCTGTTCGGTATCGGGCGCGCCAGGGAGGCACTGGTCCGCGCGTTCGGCGAGGACCGGCTCGAGACCGATGCCAGGCGGGCCGGGACCACGGCGGCCTTCGCGGTGACCCTCACCGAGGACGGGGTCGTCGTCCGGGATTCGGCGCGACTGTCGGGGCTGGCGTGGGCGATCAACCGGTTGCGCGCGCCAGGGCCGGCCGACAGCGGCTGGGTCGACGGGTTCGATTCCGACTCGGCGGCTTTCACCGCAGCCTTCGACACCCTGACCAAGGAAGCCGCGCTCGAAGACGGGGAAGCGCCGCAGCCGCCGCGCTGGCGGGCCCTCGACATGGCGGGCCGTGGCGTCGGGGCCTCCCTGCTGGCCGCCGGCGGGGTGATCTCACCGGGCCTGGCGGGGATGTCGGCGCGAGCCTTCGCCGAGCGGCTCCTCCCCCGCGGCCCCGAAGAGCCCGTCGAGGCGCCCCGGCTCAGCGGGCGCGATCTGCAGACCTTCACCGGCGAACTGTGCTCGGCCCTCGGAATCCGCTCCGAGCTGCGCGCGGGCGGGGTGCGCGTGGTGTGCCTCCAGGTGCCCGCACGTGATGCCGAGATTGTCGCGGCCGAGGACCGGCTCAACAGCGGCCTGAGCGACGACCTCGCCCGGTTGGCGGCGGCGGTGGACCGCGGCGATATCGGTGTGGCGCTGGGAAACTACCTCGCCGCCACCCAGGCACTGCCGGTCGAGGACCGGATCGACGTGCGCGAACGGCAGGACGTCGTCGTCGAAGGACTGCTCCCCCAACGGATTCCGGACGGCCGGTGGCCGGGTGACCTGCTGGTGTCGGGCCAGCAGTTCGCCGTCGACCAGGCCATGACCGAACTGCGGGACGGCGCCGGGATCTTCGCGGTCCACGGCGCGCCCGGCACCGGGACGACGACGATGCTGCGCGATCTGCTCGCCGGCATTATCGTCGAGCGCGCCGCGCAACTGGCGTCGTTCGACGATCCCCTCGCGGTGTTCGCCGGGGTCACCGAGCAGGTCCGGATCGCCAAGAACTACACGGTCGGCGCGCATCGGCTGGCGCCGAGTGTCACCGGGTTCGAGGTGGTGCTGAGCACCGGCGGTGAGCAGGCCGCGGCGGAGGTGGTCACCGAGCTCCAGCGGCGCGACGCGGTGGACGGTGACGTCGACCATTTCGGCGACCTCGCCGACCTGCTCGGCGACGAACCCGCGTGGGGACTGGTCGCCGCGGCGCTGGGCGAGAACCGGCGGACCTTCGGCGAACGCTTCTGGTTCGGCGAGCGCTTCGCCACCGAACGCAAGATCAGCGCGACGACGAGCGGCATGCTCGACCTCCTCAAACACGCCGAGGCCGAACCCGATTCGGTGCCCGACTGGGCCGCCGCCGTCCGCGACTTCGCCGCACGGCGGGCGCAGGTGCGCGGGCTGGCGCAGGAGCGCCAGGACGTCGCCGACGCCGTCGCCGAACTGCCGGGGACACACGAGCGCTTGCAGGCGCTGTCCGCCGAGATCGCGAACGCCGATACCGCGCACGCGCATTGGCGCGAACGGCATCAGATCGCGACCGAGCACCTGCGCGGCGCGCAGGCCACGCACCACCGGGTGGGCAAGCTGCTCGGCGAACACGGTGGGCAGAAACCGGGATTCCTCACGTCGCTGTCCACCGGCTTCCAGGCGGGACGTCGGTGGAGCACACGCAGCAATGAGCTGCTGCGGGAACGGCACATCGCCGAATCGGAGATGCGGCGACGGCAAGCCGAGGTCGAGTACACGCGTGCGCAGTGGGCCGAGGCCGCCGAGCACGGGCGCGCGCTCATTCGCGATCATCTCGCGCTCACCGAGCGGCGGGCCGCCGCCATCGAGGTCATCGAGCGGGCGCGCGAGCACTGGTCGCGCACCATTCCCTTCGGTGACGTCGCGGCCGACGACGAGCAGTTCCAGCTGTGCAATCCGTGGGGCGACGAGCAGTACGCGACCGCCCGCCGGGAACTGTTCCTGGCCGCGCTGCGGCTGCATCGCGCGTTCCTGCTCAGCGCGGCGCCGCGGGTGCGCGACAACCTGATCGTCGCGATCGCCCTGATCCGCGGCGACCTCGCCGAGGAACCGAAGGCCGACACCGTGGCGGCCGCCTGGCAGACGCTGTTCCTCGCGGTGCCGATGATCGCGACGACCTTCACCGCCATGCCGCACCTGTTCGCCGGGCTCGGGCGGGAGGCGCTGGGCTGGCTGTTCGTCGACGATGCCGGGCAGGCGGCGCCGCAGTCGGTGGCCGGTGGCGTGTGGCGGGCGCGGCGGGCGGTGATCGTGGGCGATCACCGTCAGCTGGGACCGGTCGAGACGCTGCCGACGTCGGCGCAGGAGGCACTGATCCGGCGGTTCGGGCTGGATCGGGAGTGGATGCCGGACCTGGCTTCGGCGCGGCGGGCCGCCGACCGCGGCGTGCGCTACGGCACCTGGCTGACCCCGGCCGATATGGCCGAGCCCGTCTGGGTCGGGACGCCGCTGCGGGTGCACCGACGCAGTGATCTGCCGATCTTCGAACTCACGCATCGACTCGCCTACGACGACGATCTGCTCGTCTTCGGCACGCCGGAGCGGCCGGAGTTCCCCGGCGAGAACCGGTGGATCGACGTCAGGTCGGCACGGGCCGAAGGGAATTGGATCCCAGGTGAAGGTGAGGCACTCGCCGAACTGCTCGCCGAACTGGCCGAGAACGGCGTCGACGCGGGCGATATCAGGGTGCTCAGCCCGTTCCGCGATGTCGCGCGCGGCGCGAGGGCGGTGGCGCGCGAGGTGCTCGGGCCGGAGTTCGCCGCCCAGCAGGTGGGAACGGTGCATGGGATGCACGGGAATTCGGCCGAGGTGATCGTGCTGATCCTGGGCACCTCGCCCGCCGCGGGCGGATCGCGTCGGTGGGCCGCCACCGATCCGAGTGTGCTCAACGCGGCGGTCTCGCGGGCGCGGCGCCGGGTGTATGTGATCGGTAACTACCGGTTGTGGAGCAGCCAGCGGTATTTCGATGATCTCGCCGCCCACTGGCCGGTGCGTGCCGAGCCGACGCGTCAGGCTGTCAGCGGGTAGAAGCGCCAGAAGCCGAAGTCCTCGATCGGGAGGACCTCCACGGTGGTGAATCCGGCTTTCTCGGCGTACTCGGTGAGCGTTGCCTGCCGCATGACGGTGCCGGTGCCCGCCGATCCCGGGTGCGCCTTGCCGTCGGGCAGGCAGATCAGCAGGCTGAACCCGTACATCAGGCGATCGATATCGCTTGCCGGAGCGGTGAATTCCGGGGCCACGGCCTCGTCCATCACAATGACCGCGCCGCCGGGATGCAGGGACCGGCGCATGGCGGCCAGCACCTCGACCGGGTGCGGCATGTCGTGCAGGCATTCGAAGGCGAACGCGGCGTCGTAGGTGGATTCGGGCAGATCGGTGGCGGCGTCGGCCTGCTCGAAGCGGATGCGGTCGCCCAGGTCGCGGGCGTTGTCGCGGGCCATGGCCACCGAGGGCGGGTCGATGTCGTAGCCGTCGATCCTCAGCTCGGGATAGGCACGGGCCAGCGCGATCGTCGACCAGCCGCCCCCGGAACCGATGTCGGCGGCCCGAGCGCCCGGCCTCGACAGCAGGGCGTGCACGTCGCCGACCCCGGCCAGCGCGGCGGCCAGGCGGTGCTCGAACCAGGGGCGGTTCATGTCGGACTGCGATTCGCGCATGTCGGCGCCGTATTCGGACCAGCTCACCCCGCCGCCGTCGCGATAGGCGCGCACCAACGCGGGCATCTGGACGGCGGCGCCGGCGAACATCCGGGCCAGCGGGGCCAGATAGTCGAGACTGTTCGGGTCGGTGAGCACCTCGGCGGCGCCCGCAGGCAGCCGGAACCCGCCGTCGTCGACCACCAGGATCCCGGTCGCGGCCTGCTGCTCGAGCCACTCCCTGGCATAGCGCGGATCGCCGCCGGCCCGCCGGGTCAGCTCGACCGCGTCGGCGGGACCGCCCTCGGCCCACGCGCGGTACCAGCCGAGCCGATCACCGAGATGCACCGCAAGGACGTCGACAGCGCCGAGCGCCGCCCCGAACAACCGCTCCGCGACCTGCGCACTGGTCGACTCAGCTGAACTCATGGCGATCCTCCTCGGTCCGTTGACACGAACTACGGGTTACGCGGCCGAATGGTTCAGCCACGATTCGATCCGATCACCGACCTGCTGTACAACAGCGGATCGAGTCAGTTCTGCCCACCGCCGCCACCCCCGCCCGGCGGGGACTGTCACTCGTCGTACGACCCGTGCGTCCCGATCACCAGTGACGTGGATTGCGCGGGCGGCGGCGGGAACGGGCCCGCGTACACCGGCAGGGTTCGGGTCATCGGGCCCGATGACTACGGGCTCGACGACGACAGTGATGGGATCGGGTGCGAAACCAGCTGAAGCGTCCAGCGAATCAGCTGGAGCGCGCCCTACGGTGAATCGAACAGCAGCGCACCGGATTCCACCGTGGAACCGATGGTGTCGCTGGTGATCGAATCTTTCGCGGAGTCCATGACGACGATCGGGCAGATCGGCGAGTAACCGGCATTCGCGATCTCGGTGGGGTCGAAGGTGACGATCGGGGCGCCCGCGACGACCTCGTCGCCCTCGGCAGCCAGGAGTACGAAACCCTCGCCCTTCAGCTTCACCGTATCGATGCCCAGGTGGACCAGCACGCCCGCGCCGCCGCCGAAGACGACGAAGGCGTGCGGGTGCAGTTTCAGGATCTTGCCCGCGATCGGGGCGGTCACGGTGAGGGTGCCGCGGGTGCGGTCGGGGTCGATGGCGACGCCGGAGCCGACGATCTGGCCGGCGAAGACGGGGTCGGGGACGTCGGCGAGGGCGACGACCCCGCCCGCGAGCGGGGCCAGCACGGGAACACTCACAGGATGTCCTCGATGTCCTCGGCGAGGGTGTCCGCCTCGGGGCCGACGACGACCTGCACGACGGTGCCCGACTTGAGGACGCCGTGCGCGCCCGCGGCCTTGAGCGCGGCCTCGTCGACCTTGCCGCCGTCCTTCACCTCGGTACGCAACCGGGTGATGCAGGCCTCGATCTCGACGATGTTCTCCGCGCCGCCCAGACCCTTGACGATCGCTTCCGCTTTGGACATGTGTTCTCCCTTTCCGCGGTGGTTGCCGGTTCCAGTATGGGAGCCTCGAATGTGCGCCACGTCATATTTCGCGGTTGACATCCGGTAGCCACCTGGTCAAACTTACAACTGGTTATGACCGGACAGTACCCGTCAGGGTGACCGGTTCACAACAGTTACCCCGGACAGGCCCGCACGTCTCTCCGGCTCGCCGAGACCGCCGGGGAATCCGGCACGAAGAAGGTCGACATGACTGCCGTTACCGACAGCCCCAAGCAAGAATCGAAGGTGTTCGCGGGATTGCAGCGCCTGGGTCGCAGCCTCATGCTGCCGATCGCGGTGCTCCCCGCGGCGGGCATCCTGCTGCGGATCGGCCAGGACGATCTCCTCGGCCGGTTCTCCGCGCTGGAGAGCACCGCCGCGGTGATCTCGGCGGCCGGGCAGGCCGTGTTCACCTGGCTGCCGCTGATCTTCGCCGTCGGCATCGCCATCGGCTGGGCCAAGAAGGCCGACGGCTCGACGGCACTGGCCGCGGTGGTCGGCTACATGGTGATCAACGGCGTCTTCGAGGCGATGTCACCGATCGTGCTGGAGGGCAAGACCGATCCGAAGGGCGCGCAGGCGCTGATCAACTACGGCGTGCTCGGCGGCATCGTGATGGGCCTGCTGTCGGCGATGCTGTGGCAGCGGTTCTATCGCACGAAACTGCCGGACTTCCTCGGCTTCTTCAACGGGCGGCGGCTGGTACCGATCCTGACGGCGGTGACCGGTCTGGTGGTCGGTGTCGGTATGGCGTTCATCTACCCGGCCTTCAATTCCGCGCTCACCTGGGTGGGTGAGACGGTCGCCGACAACACCGTCGTCGGTGGCGGCATCTACGGCGCGGCCAACCGCCTGCTCATCCCGACCGGCCTGCACCACATCCTGAACTCGACGGTGTGGTTCCTCGTCGGCGACTACACCGATGCCTCCGGCCAGCTCGTGCGCGGTGACCTCAACCGGTTCTTCGCCGGCGACCCGACCGCGGGCACCTTCATGACCGGCTTCTTCCCGATCATGATGTTCGCGCTGCCCGCCGCCGCCCTGGCGATCTGGCGCAACGCGCGCCCCTCGCAGAAGAAGCTGGTCGGCGGCATCATGCTCTCCACCGGTCTGACCGCGTTCGTCACCGGCATCACCGAGCCGCTGGAGTTCTCGTTCATGTTCGTGGCGTGGCCGCTGTACGTGGTGCACGCGGTCCTGACCGGCACGTCGATGGCGCTGGTCAACGCGCTGGGCATCCACGACGGCTTCACGTTCTCGGCGGGCGCGATCGACTACCTGCTCAACTTCGGCAAGGCCACCGACGCGTGGCTGCTGATCCCGATCGGGCTCGGCTACGCGGTGATCTACTACCTGCTGTTCAGCTTCGTGATCAAGAAGTGGAACCTGCGCACGCCCGGTCGCGAGGCCGAGACCGACGACGAGGTCGGCACGAGCGGCGACGCGGCGGCCGAAGCCGACCCCGCGCCCGCGGTGACCGGCGATACTCGGACCGAGACGCCGACGGTCACGGAGGCCGAAGCGAAGCCGGACAAGAAACTGGAAGGTGAGTGACCGCCTGATGGGTGAACAGGTGATCCGCGGTCTCGGAGTCAGCCCCGGTGTGGTCGTCGCGCCGTGGTTGCGGTTCGGGTCGCAGCTGGCGACATCGGCACAGGACCCGGTCGGTGGCTCGGTTCCCGAGGAACTGGCCAGGGTCAAGGAGGCGCTCGGCGGCGTGGCCGACGAGATGCAGGCCAGGGCGAGCCGGGTGAGCGGGGTGGCCGCGGAGATCCTGTCCATGTCGGCGACGATGGCCCGCGATCCGGGCATCGTCGCCGCCGCCGAGAAGCAGCTGGCCGACGGCATGCCGACCGCGCACGCGGTGCATCTGGCCTTCGAGGGCTTCTGCGCCAAGCTGGAGGCGCTCGGCGGGTACATGGCCGAGCGCGCGACCGACCTGCGCGACATCGGCGGTCGCACCGTCGCGGTGCTGCTCGGCGAGCCGATGCCGGGCATCCCGGAACCGGGGTATCCGTTCATCCTCGTCGCGCGCGACCTCGCGCCCGCCGACACCGCCATGCTCGGCGACAGCGATGTGGTCGGCCTGCTGACCACCGAGGGCGGGCCGACCAGCCACACCGCGATCCTGGCGAAATCGCTGGCGCTGCCCGCGGTGGTGAACTGCCCCGACACCGATCGGTTGGTCGAGGACACACCGATCCTGCTCGACGGCGGCACGGGCGCGGTCGTAATCGATCCGAGCCCGATGCGACAGCAGGCCGCACTCGAGCAGGCGGCCGCGGATCGGGAACGGCTGGCCTCGGCCAGCGGGCCGGGCAAGACCGCCGACGGCACGCCGGTGCAGCTGCTGGTGAACATCGGCACCGTCGATGATGCCGAGAAGGCGGGACCGGTCGACAGCGAGGGCGTCGGCCTGTTCCGCACCGAGTTCATGTACCTCGGCAAAGCGAGCGCGCCCAGCCTCGACGAACAGATCGCCTCGTACACCGCGGTGCTCGAGCAGTTCGCCGGGCGCCGGGTCGTGGTCCGCACGCTCGACGCGGGCTCGGACAAGCCGCTGCCGTTCCTCGATCTCGGCACGGAGGAGAATCCGGCGCTCGGCGTGCGCGGACTGCGGATCGGAACGGTGTTCCCGGACACCCTCGCCACCCAGCTCACCGCACTGGCCAGGGCGGGCGAGGCGACCGGCGCCGACCTGTGGGTGATGGCGCCGATGGTCGCCACCGCCGACGAGGCCGCCGGATTCGCCACGCTCGCACGGGAATCCGGCCTCCGCAAGGTAGGGGCCATGATCGAGATCCCGGCGGCCGCGTTGCGGGCGGCGGACCTGCTGGTGCACCTGGACTTCGTCAGCATCGGCACCAACGATCTGAGCCAGTACACGTGCGCGGTCGACCGGATGGCCGGTGGCCTCGCGCACCTGCTCGATCCGTGGCAGCCCGCGGTGCTCGACCTGATCGCCATGGTCGGTGCGGCGGGGTCGGCGGCCGGGAAATCGGTCGGCGTGTGTGGTGAGGCCGCGTCGGATCCGGCGCTGGCGCCGGTACTGGTGGGACTCGGGGTGACGAGCCTGTCGATGTCGGTGCCCGCGTTGCCCGCGGTGCGGGCGGCGCTGTCGGCCGTGGACGTCGAAATCTGCCGGGACGCGGCCGACGCGGCGTGTGCGGCGCGCAATCCGCAGCTCGCGCGGGAAGCGGTGGCGGCGATCGTCGGGCGGGCATGAGCCGCACGACCGTGGGTGCGGGCCGGGCCGAAGTCCGGCCCGCGATCGCTGTTCGGGCGGCGGCGTCGGTTCGGGCGGGCGCCGCAGGCGCACCGCACCGACGTGTGCGGCGGGTCGCGACCCTGGTTTCGAGCCACGATGCGCTCGGCCGTCGCGGCCGAACTCGATGGTGGTGCGGAGCGATCGTCACAGCGGGGCCGGTCGTGGGGAAGGTGTCGTGGTGAGTGCGGACGGCGTGGTTCGCGGGCGGCTGGCCGGTGCGGGGATCGCCGACGGCGTGGTCGAATTCGTGGACGGCCGGATCAGCTGGGTGGGTGCGGCGGCGGATCATCCTGCGATGGAACGGCTTCCGGCGGCCACTGACGAACTGATCATGCCGGGGCTGATCGACGTGCATTGCCACGGCGGTGGCGGCTTCGGGTTCCCGAACGCCGATGCGGCGGGTGCGCGGGTCGCGGCGGCCGAGCACCGCGCGCAGGGCACCATCGGCTTGCTCGGTAGCCTGGTGTCGGCCCAGCCCGAGGTGCTGGTTCGGCAGGCCGGGTTGCTCGCCGATCTCGTGGAGGACGGCACGCTGCTCGGCATCCACCTCGAGGGACCCTTCCTCAACGCGACCCGCTGTGGCGCACAGGATCCCGCCGCGATCATCCCCGGTGATCCGGCCCTGTTCGAACGCGTGTGGGAGGCGTCGCGGGGCACCGTGCGGTCGATGACGCTGGCGCCCGAGACCGCCCACTACCCCGAACTGCTCATCGCCATGCGCCGTCACGGCGTGCTGCCCAGCCTCGGGCACACCGATGCCGACGCGGCGACCACCTCGGCGCGGATCGCCGAGGCGACGGGCGGCCCGATCACCGCGACGCACCTGTTCAACGGAATGCCGGAGCTGCACCACCGCTCCCCCGGTCCCGTCGCCGCCTGTCTGGCTGCGGCCGGGCGCGGGGACATGGTGCTCGAATTGATCGCCGACGGCGTGCATCTGGCGGCGGAGACCGTGGCGATGGTGTTCGACACGGTGGGCCCCGACCGGATCACGCTGGTCTCCGACGCGATGGCGGCCGCCGGGCTCGGTGACGGGGACTACCAGCTCGGCGCGCTCGACGTGCGGGTACGCGAAGGGGTCGCCCGGCTCGCCACCGACGACGGGCTGCCGGGCGCCATCGCGGGTGGGACCGCCCGGCTGCTCGATGTGCTGCGGTGGACGGTGCGTCGCGCCGGGGTCCCGCTCGCCGACGCCGTCACCGCGGCGACCCGCACGCCCGCTCATGTGCTCGGTCTCCGGGACCGGGGCACACTCACCGTCGGCGCCCGCGCCGATCTGCTCGTCACCGACCAGTCATTGCAGCCGCGGCGGGTGTTCGTCGCCGGAACGGAGGGAAGCTGATGGAAATCGTGATCCGGGCGGACGAACACGAGGTGGCCTCGACCGTCGCCGACATCGTCGGTGGCTATGTGGAACGCGGCAACGCGATCCTCGGGCTGGCCACCGGGTCCTCGCCGCTGGGCAGCTATCAGGAGCTGGCGCGACGCTACCGGGACGGGAAGCTCGACTTCTCGACGGCGAGCGCGTTCCTGCTCGACGAGTATGTCGGGCTGCCGAAAGAGCATCCGCAGTCGTATTTCTCGGTGATCCGCTCCGAGTTCGTGGATCACGTGAACCTCGATCCGGCCCGGGTGCTGAGCCCGAACGGCGAGGCGGGCGACATCGCGGGCGAGGGCAGGCGCTACGACGCCGCCATCGCCGCGGCCGGCGGGGTGGACGTGCAGTTGCTCGGTATCGGCACCGACGGGCACATCGGGTTCAACGAGCCCGGCTCCGCGCTGACCTCGCGGACCAGGGTCAAGACGCTGACCGAGCAGACCCGCAAGGACAACGCCCGCTTCTTCGACGGCCCGGAGGACGTGCCGCACCACGTGCTCACCCAGGGCCTCGGAACCATCGGGGAAGCCGGGCATCTGGTGATGATCGCGCTGGGCGCGGGCAAAGCCGACGCGATCGCCGCCGCGGCCGAAGGACCACTGTCGGCGTTCTGCCCCGCCTCGGTGATGCAGTGGCATCGCCACGTCACCGTGGTGATCGACGAGGCGGCCGCGAGCAAGCTGAAGCTGGCCGACTACTACAGGTACGCGCTGGCGAACAAGCCTGACTGGCAGTCGTTCTGAGATGACCGCCCTCGAATTCGCGGTCCAGGATGTGGCGGGCGCGCTCGGTGCCCGCCGCGTCGGCGCGGATCGGGTGGAACTGTGTGCGGCGCTGGGCGCGACGGGTGGTCTTACGGCGAGCATCGGGATGATCGAGGCGGTGGTCGCCACCGGGGTGCCGGTACACGCGCTGATCCGTTGCCGGGCAGGCGGTTTTACATATCTGGATTCCGAAGAGATCGCTGTACTGAACGCCGATGCGCGCGCGGCGGTATCGGCGGGAGTCGCCGGGCTCGTCGTCGGAGCGCTCACCCCGGAGCGTCGAGTCGACGTCGACACGCTGCGGCGGGTGCTGGAGGGCGTACCGGTGGAAGACATCGAGCTGACCTTTCATCGTGCGATCGATGTGATCAGCGACCGGGCGGCCGCCGTGGACACACTGGTCGAGCTGGGGATGACGCGCGTGCTCACCTCCGGTGGCGCGGCCCGCTGCGCCGAGGGCAGCGCGGAACTCGCCGCCATGGTCGATCACGCCGCGGGCCGGATCCAGATCATGGCCGGCGGCGGGATCACCCTCGCCGACCTGCCCGCCCTGCACCGCACCGGAGTCGACGCCGTGCACCTGTCGGCGCGCCGGGTCGTCGCCGACGACGGCGGGCCGGGTGGTGGCGGCACCACCGGTCACGAGCAACTCGATGAGGACGCGGCGTCCTCGATCGCCACCAAACTCCGGCAGCTGGACGGGATGCACCGCTCCTTCTCCTGAGCTGCGGGGCCGCTGCCTGACGGCTGGGTCACGAGAATGCCGCCGGCCGTGGACAACCCGGTGGCATGACCGCCCTCGATCGCGGGACCGACCAGCCGCCGCAACCCGCCCACTCGAACAGAGTGCGGGGCACCGATCCGCTCATCTGTCGGCGCGTGCGCCGCCGGTCGGCGTCTCGACGTCGACCGGGACTATTCCCGTTCCGCGAGGCCTACGCCCGTTCCGCGAGAATGAGTTCCGCCTCGCCCGGGGTGCAGGTGAATGCCGCCTGGACCGCGGCGACCGCTTCGGCGTGCTTGCCGTCGGCGACCAAGCGGTCGATCTCGGTCCACCGGTCCTCCGGCGGCGCCACCGACAGATCGAGGCGGCGTTCGAGCCGTTCCCACATGCGGGCGACGGTCGGGTCGTCGGCCAGGAGCCCGCCGAGATGCGCCTTGAACGTGGAGTGTTCGGTGCGGTACATGCCCATCCAGCTGCTCTCCGGCGGGCTGGCCTCGGCGTTCGCGGTGCGGTCGGCCAGTTTCAGGATGACGGCGGGCGGGTGCGCGGCGATCTTGCTGTACGCGTTCAGGTTTCGGGCCTTACGGTCGGGACCGATCCCGGTCACCGCCCAGACCAGATCGAGAACCTCACGGCCGAAACGGGATTCGATCTCCTCGGCGGTGACGGGCGTGTCCTCGATGACATCGTGCAGCCAGGCGGCGGCCGCCAGCGCGCCGTCGTACCCGAAATCGTCGAGCACGGCGCGGACCGCCGCCAGGTGCATGACATAGGGTCGATCGCCGTAGCGCTGCTCGCCGTGCGCCGCGATGGCGAAGACCTGCGCGTCGGTTTCCCGCTGATCGAACTTCATCCCACACCCCCGTGCTCGATATCGATCGTGTCGGAACCGACCCTAGCCGAGGGCACCGACAAGCAGCGCGGATCAGGACGACGCGGGCTTGGCCGCCGTGAGAATCCCGGTCTGGTACCTGCTCTGCCGGTATTCGAGTCCGGTGAATCCGACCGCGCGCACCTCGTCGGCATAGCGCCTGATATCGACCTCCGCGAACGGATCACCACCGAGCAGCGGCCCCAGCGCACGTCGCATGACGGGGCCGGGCGACGCATCGGCGAGCAGCACTGTGCCGCCGGGCCGCAGGACCCGCCACATCTCGCCGATCGCCGTCGCCCTGGCCGCGTCGGGAATGTGGTGCATGACGAAAGTGCAGGTGACGACATCGAATTCGGCGTCGCCGAACGGCAGATCCTGAGCGGGCCCACGTTCGTAGCGATGGTTCGGCGCGAGGTCTCGGCGGCGGTTGTCGGCGATCGCGATCTCGGACGGGTCGACACCGACCGCCATACCGCGCTCCCCCACCGCCGCGCCCAGCGCGCGGACGAGTTTCCCGGGTCCGCAACCGATATCGAGTGCGTGCCGGCCTGGACCGGCACCGACGGTCCGGACGAACTCGGCGTGCAGGCTGCGCTGCCTGCCGAGGAAGAAGGCCGCGGTGAACACGTTGTAGCGGCGCAGACCGGCGATGACCAGGCCGGTGTCGCTGTCGTCGACGAACATCGGAGTGCGAAGCTGTTTCTGTGGCATGGCTCCATGGTCGACCGGGCGCCCGCCGCCGACCAGGACCAGAACCACCGGATCTGTCCGTTTCCGGACAGATTCCCCACTTTCGTCCCGGAGGAACGATGGCCGAGCACACCGACCGCCGCGTGCGCCGCACCCGGGACAGCCTGCACCGGGCGCTGATCGAATTGATGATCGAACGCGGCTACGACCGCGTGACGGTCAGCGACATCATCGACCGCGCCGATGTCGGCCGCTCCACGTTCTACGCGCACTATCGCGACAAGGACGATCTGTTGCTGCTCAGCTGCATCGAGTTCCTGCGGCGCGAGATCACCGCGACCGCCGTACCCGGGTCACCGCTGGCGCCGCTGCGGGTGATGTTCCACCTCGCCGGGCGCTATCCCGAGGTGTACCGGCCACTGGTCGGCCCGAAGGCGACCACGACGGTGCTGCACTCCTACCGGCGGGCGGTGTCCGAGCTGATCGGCGAGCTGGTCGAGGGAGCGACCACGGACACGGTGACCTTCCTGTCGTGGAGCGTGCTCGGATTCCTCGGCACCGTGATCGACCCGGCGGCAGCAACTCCCGCCGAACAGGCCTGGTGCCGCTTCGAGGCACTGGCGCTGTACGGGATCAGTGACGGCGCAGATCCGGCCACGGCGGGCGGCACAGAATCGCCAGCGCCGCGATGACGCCGGTGAGCAGACCGATCCATTCACCCAGCTGAGCGATGCGATTCGCGTCGACGGCGGGAATCCAGTCCGCGCGCCCGCCATGGACGACGAAGATGCCGACCGGACGGGCCGCGCGCCCGAACCCGCCGCCTCGGGCCACCGTGATCACGGTGCTGCCGTCGGCGGTGTCCAGTGGCTCGCCGAACACCGGCGGCGGCGTGCTCACCACCTGCTCGAGCCGATCCCTGATCGTCATCCGAACCCCCGTTCGTGGCTACGACACTGCTGACGAACACTACGCCGAGCCCGGCCCGCACCACGGCCGTTCCCGAGTGCTCCCCCACCACGCCACCCGCGCTTGGCATGATGAGGTCTGCCGAGCCGCGACGAGAGGTGCCGAGCCATGACCAGCACACCGGACGACGACATCCTGACGACCCCGTGGTCCCGTTCACTCGGCCTGCGGGTCCCCGTCGTGAACGCGCCGATGGGCGGCGCGGCGGGCGGGCGGCTCGCCGCCGCGGTCAGCGCGGCGGGTGGTCTCGGCATGATCGGGATGGGTAGCGCCGGATCGGTGGCCGCCTTGGAGCGCGAACTGGCCGCCGCGGGCGACGCGGCGATCGGGATCGGGCTGGTCGACTGGGTGCGCGAACGGGAACCGGGTCTGCTCGAGGCCGCGATCGCCGCCGGCCCACGCCTGCTCTCGGTGAGCTTCGGAACGGACTTCTCGTGGGTGGCCACGGCGCGGGCGGCGGGTATCCGCACGGTCACTCAGGTCTACGACGTGCCGGGTGCGCATCGTGCGCAGGAGGCGGGTATCGACGTGCTGGTGGTCCGTGGCGCCGAGGGCGGCGGGCACGGCGCCGACCGGCTCGCCTTGCTGCCGCTCCTCGACGCCGTGCTCGAGACCGCGACGGTGCCGGTGCTCGCGGCCGGTGGGATCGGCTCGGGTCGCACGCTCGCCGCGGTCCTGGCGGCGGGCGCTTCCGGTGCCTGGCTCGGCACCTGCCTGGCCGCGGCCGAGGAGTCGCTGCTGCCGGAGAACGCGCGCCGGGCGATGCTCGCGGCCGACTCCACGCACACCGTCGTGACCACCGTGTTCGACGAGGTGCTCGACCTGCCCTGGCCGCCGATCTACCCCGCCCGCGTCCTGCGCAACGACGTCACCGATCCCTGGTCACGTCCGGAATTCGATGAGACCCGCCCCAGCGCCGACATGCTGCGCGCCGCCATGGATTCCGACGACGTGACCATCGCCCCCGTGGACGCGGGCCAGGGCGTCGGGCTCATCACCCACATCGAGCCGGCGGCCACGATCATCGATCGGATGCGCGCGGACGCGGCGAAGCTCCTGCGACGCTGATCGCGCGCGTCATCTGGCCAGGTGGCGCGGCATGGTCGCGGTCGGGCTAGCCGATCGCGCCGACCGCTCGGGTCGGGTCGTTCAGCCAGCCCTGATCGAGTTGGATCGCTTCCTCGGTCCGCCACCTGGCGTGCCAGATCGGCACTCCGCCGGTGAGATCGGTGTCCCGCGGTGTCGTCAGCAGCGGCAGCTCCAGACGCGCCGCCCGTACCGTCACGGTCGCGTTGGCCGGGGCGTGGGACCAGACATCGTCGACGACGTCGGTGATGCGGATGCCGAGGCGATGGCCGGCGGCGAGGCGGGCGTCCTGCCAGAGCATCCGGATCCGCGCCTGCGGGGTGACGGGTGCGATGCCGCGCGTGATGACGGTCGCGCGTCCGTCGGGTGCGATGTCGTAGAGCTCCAGGGCGACAGTCGCATTCGGCGGTCCGGTCAGTTCCATGGTCGCGGTGGCGCGGCCGGACAGGTGCACCGCGTCGGTGACCGGCGCCGAGACGGACCAGATCTCCCGGTCGGGGCCGGGCAGCAGCCCGCGATCCTGGTAGGCGCCGGTGCGCAACTCGACGGTGACGCGACGGGCATCGACCGGCGGCCAGACCTCCTCGCTCCGCCAGCCGCCGTCGAACTGCCCGACGGTGACCGGCGGTCCCGGCACCTCCACATCGGCGCCGGCCACGTGCCGGTCCAGGAACGCGGCCAGTTCGTCATTGAAATGCGGTGTGCCGCAGCGGCTGCGGCAGTCGGAGTGGCCCCACTGCCCGAACCAGCCGCGGTGTTCGCCCGGCCCCATCGCCTGCCAGGCGTCGATGACCCGGTCGGCTCTGGTGTTGGAGTCGAGGAAGCTCTGGCCGAGGAACAGCGGAATCGTGTTGCCGCGCAGGTCGTCGACGACATCACGGTCCCGCCAGCCCGGGTCGGCGGGATCGTGGTCGGTGGTGAGGGCGAGGTAGCTGTCCATGCATGCCTGGGTCATCTGGACGGCGTTGGCCTGATATTCGGGTGAGTCGTCCCAGCGGCCCGGGGTGTGCGCGATGGCGAGGTGTTCGGGGCCGGCGAAGTCGGCGGGGCGCAGACCGTCCTCGGTCAACGGTTTGCCGCCGAACTTCCACGAGATGCCCTGCATGTACAGGTAGGTGTACGGGTCGACGACCGGTTCGAACGCGGCCACTGCGGCCAGACCCTTCGGCTTCGCCGCCAGCGCGAGCATGCCGGTCCAGCCCTCGTAGGAGGTGCCGACCACGCCGACCCGGCCGGTGGACCACGGCCTGCTCGCCGCCCATTCGACGGCGGTCGCCACGTCGGCCTGCTCGCCGGGTCCGCCGAAGTCGGGGCAGCCGTTCGAGCCGCCGAAGCCGCGCAGATCGGCGATCACGTAGGTGTAGCCGGCTTTCAACGCCCACTCGACGGGCAGATTGTCGGTCGAGGGTCCGCCCTCCGGGCGCGGCTGGGTCAGGTAGGCGGTGTGGGACCGGTACGGGCTCGCGGTCAGCAGGACCGGGGTGCGCGCGTCGTCGGACAGGCCCGCGGGCCGCAGGATGTCCATGTGCAAGCGCGTGCCGTCGGCCGCGGTCACGTACTCCTGCGTCCACGTGAACGCCGCGTTCACCGGCTCGGCCGACACCGGCGTCGCCATACCCAGCACCAACGCCACACCGGCGACGACTCGCGCCGCCATCACACCCCATCGCACCAGTGGACTATCGCCGTCCACCGTCCGCACGTCCAGCCCCGAGATCCAGGGGCCGGGCCGTGTCGCGTCAGTCCTGCGGGCGCACGGTGAGAATCTGCTCGGCCACACCCACCGGCCCGTGGATGTCGTGCAGGACCGTGCTGGTCACCCCCTGTCCCGCGGTGCCGAACGTGACGCTCGTGTCCAGACCGGTCCAGGCCCCCTCCGGCCGGCGGTACAGGTGGATCGTGAGATCGAGGTTGGGGAACATCCACTTGGTCGGCTCCTGCCGGACGGCGATGCCGTTGGCGGTGTCGACCAGCGCGATGAACGACGCCATCGAATCCGCGGTCTCCCCCGCCACCAGGTCGATGGGCGAGTGGATCCAGGCGGTGGTCCGGCCCGGCTGTGGACGGTCGACGGGGCGGAAATCGACCGAGGCGATGTATCCGCCGGACCACACCGAGGTGAGCGGCCACGACGTCAGCGTGTCCGGCGCGGGCAGCCGGTCGGGCTCCCCACCCGCGACGCTGTCGGTGTTCTGCGTGCTCAGCATCCAGGCGCGGGCGGTCACGACACTGCGTCCGGCGATGGTGACGGTGGCCTCGACCAGCTCGATCGTGCGACCCGGACGCACGGTGCGGACCTCGACGCCGAACTCCTCGAAGCCGATCCGGCCCAGGATGTCGAAGCTGATCCGGCTCAGCACCAGCGTGGAGTCCGCCGGTCGGGCGCGCTGGATCTCGTGGACGATCAGGCCCGCGACCGGGCTGAAATGCTGCTCGTCGTCGTTCCAGGCGCCGCCCGCGTGGGCGGTCGGCACGAAGCGGTGGGTGCCGATTCTCCGGAAGTAGCTGGTCGCGGTCGTGTCCGTCACCTTTCTCAACCTACGGGTCGAGTTTTCATCCCACTAGTTGATTTGCCGCCCATGTGGTCGAATTCACAGAGTCCTGGCCATGACTGATGGGTCGATTCACCGGGCTCACCGGCGACCGGTCGACGAAGGCCCCGGATATGATCGGCCGATGACTTCGATCGCGGACGAGAGCGTCGCGGCCGGTGGTCGCGCCGCGAGACGACGCGATCGCCGCAAGGCGGAGATGATCGACGCGGCGCTGCAGATCCTGGTGAGCAGCGGCTACCAGGGCATGCGGTTCGAGGACGTCGCCGAGCGCTCCGACATCGCGAAAGCCACCCTCTACCACTACTTCTCCAGCAAGGACGCCCTCGTCGCCGCGGCACTGGAGAAGCTGACCTCCGACGTGCTGACCCACCTCGGCGACGCGCTCGACGCCGCGGCCGAGCAGACGGCGACCGAGCGGCTCCGCTCGCTGATCGCCGCGCAGCTGCGCGTGCTCACCGTGCTGTATCCCGAAGTGGGCACACTGTTCTCGTTCCCCGCCCCGTGGCCGGCCGAGCACACCGAGTCGATCAAGGCCATGCGCAGGCGACACGACCGGATCTTCCGCGAGGTCGTCGACCAGGGCGTCGCCGCGCGCGAATTCGATTGCCCCGACCCGGCGGTCGCGCTGCACTGCCTGCACGGCATCCTCAACCACGCGTCGATCTGGCTCCGCCCGGACGCCGACCCCGAAGGCCGCACGCGCGACGCGGTCGTCGACGAGGCGATGCGCCTGTTCGTCCGGAGCTAGCCGAGATCGCCTCGATGCCGGGTTCTCGGTGCGGTTTCCGGGGTGTCGGACCCTAGGAGTAGGTTCTCCGGCACGGGTGGGGACATCCCCTCCGCAACGGGAGGGAACCGTCGTGACCGAGCCGAGAACCCATCACTATCAATTCGCGCACCAAGTGCTGCCGAATCTCGCCCAGCGCCTCGGCGCGCGCATGGTCACCGACGAGCCGCCGCTGGGCTACACAGAACAGCTGAAAGGCCTGTGGGACAACGTCGGCGAGCGCCTGCCCGCCGAGCATCGTCTGCCGAGCGCGGGCATCGCCGGGCATCGGATCGATGCCGACGGCCTGCGGCTGCTCCTGGTGGAGCTGCCCACGCCGGCCGCGCCGGCCGAAGCCCACTTCGTCGCCGTCGTCCTGCCCGAGAACTCCCACGACGTCCGGGTCTTCACCCTCGAACGCGCCGCGTTCCAACCGGCCGATCGCGAGGACGCGACGATGCTCGGTTCCTGGGCCGACCGCAGCCATTTCGACCTCGGCCCCGGCCCCCACCCCGAGCCCACGGCCTTCATCGCCGCGATTCACGCCAAGCTCGCCGCCCGCTAGCCAGGTACCGCACGACCCGACGGTATCCGCCAGGCGACAGGAGCACCCGCTCCTCGGCCTCGTCCAGCCCGCCATCCGGCTCGGCGACGCCAGCGGTAGGCGGCGGCCAGAGCAAACGCAGCAGAGGTGGACGTGTTCCGAGCGATCGCTGTGCGCACCCGCCGCCGCTCAGCAGGTGCTCGGCGCCGGTGTCGCACCGAACCGGTCGGCCAGGTAGCTCAGCACGGTCGACAGGCCGAGCATGGCCTCGGTCCCGTGCTCACCGATCGGATTCTCGACACGCTGCACGGGAGTGCCCGCAGCACAGTACTTTCCGGCCAGCGCCCGCACCGAATCGATGGGCGCGAACTCATCGGCGATCGCGTGATGGATCAGCACAGGCACGCCGGGCGCGCCCGGGCGGAACAAGGGACTGGCTCTGCGCACGACCTCGCTCAGCGCCTGATTGTCGGTGATCGAACCGGGCCAGGCTTCCAGCTCGGCCGCATCGAGGAAGGGGTACTTCCGCGCGGCGTCGAGCAGGCAATCGCCTTCGCTCGCTGTCAATGTCGCCCGGCCGGATTCGTTGAGGTACTGGGCCAGATCGGCCTCCGGGTAGGACCGGTTCAAGCCCACCAGGCCGACCACCGCCGCCCCGCCGAGGACGCTGCCGCTGAAGCCGGACATGGTGGCTTCCAGATCGGCGACTGTCCCGCCCAGTGCCACACCGGCCAACGGTAGTTCGGGTGCGTAGGCAGGGTACGCCTGCGCGGCGATCGCGGTGGCCTGCGCTCCGCCGGAGTAGCCCCACATACCGATCGGCGCGGCGAGGTCGACCCCCGCGGGTTCGAAAGCTCTGGCGGCGCGAATGCCGTCGAGCACGCCGTGGACGTAACCGTCGGCACCGAACAGATCGGAGTCGGGCCCCTGATAGTCGGGCACGACCAGCGCCCAGCCCTGCTGCAGGGCGAACCGGATCATCCCCGTCTCGGAATAGGCGTTGCTCGGAGCGCCATCGATCCCGCCGCGCAGCGCGTACGACGGCGCGCATTTCGCGCCGACACCGTCCTCGGCGACCTGGTACGACAGCAACGGACGCGGACCACCACCCGACCACTCTCCGTGCGGCACGAGAACCGTCGCGATGTACGCCCGGGGCTCACCGTGATTGCCGCGCGTCTTGTACTGCACCTGCCACGCATCCGCGGGCAACGGCGAGCCGAACGATTCCGGTTCGATCACCCGCGACGCGAGCACCGTCCCATCGGCCAGACCGGCGAGACCATCAGGCTCGGCGTAGAACGAATCCTGTTCCGGCAGTGGCACCGCCGCGGCCCATCCGGCACCCGCCGTCACCGCCGCCAGCAACGCGCCGATGATCGCCACCCGTGACACCGCGATGCCCACCTGCCACATACCCACTCCCCCGAGAACCTGTTCCAGTTCGTGTGCGTGAGCGTACTGCGCGCGCCGCGGCCTCGGGCGCGAACGTGGATCGCGCCAACGAATTACGAACCGAGATCAGGCCCGCAAGGCGGCGTGCACCGTCTCAGTAGAGCGCGCACTCCCACGGCTCGATGGGCGCGTGTCCCTTCGGGAGTTCGCCGGTGCAGTACCGGTACAGGTACGCCGCGGCACGGCTCTCGGCGTACTTCTCGTTGACGGGCTCCCCCGCGTCGTCGAGTTCGAGCACATTGGCGAAGATCGCGAAGCAGATCTCCATCTGGGACGGCGAGTCCCGCAGCTCGTCCCAGTAGTTGATGCCCGCCAGCATGGGATGCCCGACCGAACCGCGAGCGACCCACCCGGCGAACCGGCGGATCGCCCCCGACGCACCGCTACCGAGATTCGTTGTCATCGGGCGAATGTAGCTGTGCCGGCACATGACCGGCCCGGCTGGTGCCGTCATGCGGTTCGGACATCCATCCCGGGCGGGAGATGTACTCTGACTGCCTTCTAGGGGGACTCGCGGGAGGCGGTCTCCTGGGAGGGAAGTCCACAAGATGACAAGTGTCGTATCAGCCCGTGGCGCGACGGGTTCGGTGGTCAGGCGCGGTTCGCTCCGCGCGGTTCTGATCGCGACGTCGGTCGTGTTGGCCTTGACCGGAACCCCCGTGGCGGTCGGTAGCGCGGATCCGCTGACGGCTCCGCAGCACGACCCGTTCTACACCCCGTCCTCGGGCTGGGACTCGACGGCGCCGGGCACCATCCTGAATTCGCGCCCGGTCGAAGTGGCCTCGCTGACGCCGCAGGCGCAGAACGCCGACGCTTGGCAGTTGCTGTATCGGACGACCGCTACCGATGGCAGGCCCATGGTGACCGTGACGACGGTGCTGCGCCCGCGTGGCGGGCAGATCAAAGGACTGATCAGCTATCAGCCCGCCACGGATGCCTCGGCCCCGCAGTGCGCGCCGTCGTACGTGCTCAGGCAGGGAGCGCCGGACAAGTACGACTCCTCGTTGGATTTCATGCAGATCGAGCAGATGCTGTCGTCCGGTCATGCGATTTCCGTCCCCGACTGGGAGGGGCCGAACGGGGCGATGTTCACCCCGAGGCAGCCGGGTTATGCCGCGCTCGACGGAGTGCGCGCAGCAGAGGCGTTCGCGCCGCTCGGCCTGTCCGGGCCCGATACCCCGGTCGCGGCGATGGGATACTCCGGTGGGTCCTACGGGACCAGTTGGGTCGCGCAAGTCCAGCCGGCCTACGCTCCCGAACTGCGGCTGGTCGGCGTTGCCATGGGAGGTTGGACAGTGCCCATCGGCCCCTACCTCGCGACGCTCGACGGCGGTCCGTTCTCCGGCTTCCTGCCGTCGCTCCTGCCCGGCATGATGCGCGCCGATCCGCTGCTGGCGGCCGCATTCGACAAGTACCTGACGCCCGCCGGGCACGCGCTGATGGCCGCGGGTGACAGCAAATGCGTGACGCCGAACGTGGCTCAGCATGCGTTCCTGCGCATGGACGACCATCTGACGATCCCCTTCTCGCAGCTGCTCGAGCAGGTGAGGACATCGATGGACGCGTTGGACTTCAGCCCAGGGCCCTCGACCCCGCCGCTGTTCCTCTACAACGCCGTGCACGACGAAATCGTCACCATCGCGGGGCCCGACAAGGCGGTGGCGCAGTGGTGCGCCGCGGGTGCGCCGATCACCTACACGCGAGACCAGTTGAGCGAGCACGTCAGTCTCCAGATCGGGGCGACCGCCGCGGTCCTGCGCTGGATCGATGACCGTCTCGCGGGCCACCCGGCCCCGGGGGGGGGGGGGGGCCCCCCCCGGCCCGGCCAGTAGCGACGGGGCGGGCGGACCGCGGCCCCCGCCCCCGGGCCGGCTCCCCCGGGGGGCGGGCCCACTCGTCTGTATCCAGCCGGAGATGCCGGTCGGCGGACCTGGTTTGGCGCCGCCGAGCGACATGGACTGGACGGTGCGGGTCGAGCAACCGTCCGGGGC
>NZ_JARWOJ010000322.1 GCF_029868625.1 Nocardia neocaledoniensis
CCCCCCCCCCCCCCCCCCCCCCCCCCGCGGCGGCGGGGCCCGCCCCCCCCCCCCCCCCCCCCCCCCCCCCCCCCCCACGACGAATGTCGGTCATGGCCCGTCGGATGGGCGGCTGGTGCGCCGCCAGACGGTGGTCACTCCGCCATGGGAGCGCGCCGGCGTTGCCCGGGTTCCGAGCGTTTCGACAACCCCGGAACGGTGTAGGCGTCGCATCAGTGGACCGTGCTCTTCACGTCGGTGGTAGGCCGACGAGCTCGGCCATCAGTGCGCTCTGGTGCTCGAAATAGGCGGCGCGGGCACTGATGGTGTCGTCGAGGCGGCCGAACACCTCGAAGCTGATCAGCCCGAACAGCTGGGTCCAGCCGGCGAAGACCCGGGCGAGCCGGGCTTCGCCGATATCCATCGGCTGTCCTTCGATCAGCCGGTCCAGATCGTCGCGGACCGGATCCGGCACGGTGACGGGGATCGGCGCGAGGCGGTCACCACCGTCGGCGACGATCTGGCTCAGCAGCAGCACGATCGCCGCCGCGGGGGCCACGGTGTTCGGTGGCGCGCTGTAGCCGGGAACGGGCGTGCCGTAGAGCAGTCCGTACTCGGCCGGGTGCGCCAGTGCCCACGCCCGCACCGCCTGCCACACCGCCTGCCAGCGTCCCCGGAGATCGGCGCGAGGCACCGCCGCTTCCGCGGTGGTCGCGGCGGCGGCGAGCGCCTCATATGCCTCGATGATCAGGGCCGTGAGCAGGGCATCGCGATTGGGGAAGTACCGGTACAGCGCGGACGCCACGATGTCGAGATCCCGGGCGACGGCCCGCATCGACAGGTCGGCGCCGTGGGTGGCCAGGTGCCGGCGGGCGACGGTCTTGATCTCCTCGGTCATCTCCTCGCGCACGCGGGCACGCAGTGATCTGGCGGTCATCGGCCCAGTCTGACACACATTCGAGAACGGGAGAGCGATACGAGAACACTGTTCTTGACGCTCGGTTCGGCGTGCGAGTACGGTGAACCGAAACGAGAACGGTGTTCTCAACGACTCGAAGTTGGTGCGCTCCCATGTCATTGCATGTCATCGTCGGTGCGGGTCCGGTCGGTACCGCCACCGCCCACTTGCTGGCCGAATCCGGTCAGCAGGTCCGCCTGCTCACCCGCCGCGGCGGCGGCCCTCGTCATCCGCTGATCGACCCGATCGCGGCGGACGCGAGCGATGCCGCCGTATTGACCCGGCACACCGCCGGCGCGGCGGTCCTGTACTCGTGCGCAGGCCCCGCCTATCACCGCTGGGCGCAGGACTGGCCGCCGCTCGGTGCGGCATTGCGGGCGGCCGCGCGGTCGACCGGCGCGGTCCTGGTCACCACGGGCAACCTCTACGGCTACGGCGCCGTCACCGCTCCGATGACCGAACAGACTCCGCTGCGGCCGAATTCGGTCAAGGGCCGGGTGCGGGCCCAACTCTGGCTCGACGCCCTCGCCGACCACGAGGCGGGTCGGCTGCGCACCGCCGAAGTGCGCGGCTCGGACTATCTCGGCGCCGGGGTGGCCTCGGCGTTCACCGCCATGGTGCTGCCGCGCGTACTCGCGGGTCGTCGCGCGATGATCGCCGGCGATCCGGACGCACCGCACAGCTGGACCTACGTCGGCGACGTCGCGCGCACGCTCCTGGCGGTCGCGGCCGACGAATCCGCGTGGGGCAGGCCGTGGCATGTGCCGACGCCGCCCCCGATGACGGTGCGCGCGCTGGCGGAGCGCGTCGCGGAATTCGCCGATGTCGCACCCGCACGGGTGAGTTCACTGCCTGGCGCCGCGCTGCGACTGGCCGGCTTGTTCGACCCGGCGGCGCGGGAACTGATCGAGGTGCGATATCAGATGGACCACCCCTTCGTCCTCGATTCCTCGGCGGCCACGGCCGCGTTCGGCATCGTCGCGACCTCCACCGATGACGCGGTGCGGGAGACCATCGCCGCCGCGTCGTGACGCCGGCGGCACGCCGGGAATCGGCGCAGCGATCAGGCGGCCCCCGCGCTCACGCCTAGGCACGGGTCGGGTCGGTTCGCTCGTGGGACATGGATTCGATTGCCGGCCCGACCTATTCCTGATCGCGTCGCTCGACCAACGATCCTTCCGCGTGACCGGCCGGTCCAGCGCGCCCGGAACCTCGGCGTCCCCACCGATCACGCGCCTCGATCTGGTTCCATAGGCGACGGACCGGTTCGACTGCATGCGGGTGCTGCGGCAATGTATTTACTGTGTCACCGGTCCCGGCGCGACGCGCTGGACTCGAATAGGGACGACGGGGTGGGGACAGGTGATTGTGCGCGACGGTAAGCGGATGCGGCCGTTCGGGATGCTGGGAACATGGGCGATCATCCTGGTCGCGGGGGCCGTGGTCATGATGTTCGTCAGCGCGGTCGCTGACTGGGTCCTGCTGGCGGACTTCGAGCGAAGCTGGCGGCAGCCCGGAGGGACACGCACGCAGTGGCAGTCCTACACCTGGGCCGGAATCATCTCGGCCGTCGTGCAATGCGGCGCGGGCGTCACCGTCATCACGTGGTTGTGGCGGGCGCGCCGCAATGCCGAGGCGCTCAGCCCCGCACCGCATCGGCTTTCCATCGGGTGGGTGATCGGCGGCTGGTTCTGTCCGGTGGTCAATCTCTGGTTTCCGCACACGATCATGTCCGATGTGTGGCGCGCGAGTGACCCACGTACACCGCCGGACACAGCGGATCCGCGCGGCCGTGGCGCCGGCGGGTGGGTGACCGCGTGGTGGTCGTCCTTGCTGCTCGGGTGGGTACTCGGGTTCGTCGCGCTGGTGCTGAGTCTCCCGGCGGCGCGGACGAAAACGACCGGTGACTACATCCTGTACGGGCACGCTCCGGTGGGCGGATTCGGGCTGATCGCAGTGGAATTGATCCGGGCGGGTGTGCTCGCGGTCGCGGCGTGCTGCCTGGGAGTGGTGATCGTCCAGGTGCAACGCAGGCAGCAGGCTCGGAGGGCTCGACAACCGGACGCCGGCGATGTCGTGATCCAGACGGTGCATCACGGAACCGGTAGCAGCGACCGAACCGAACTCGCCCGGGTCTTCGCGGCCGCACGAGCCGTGCACGGCGACTTCACGCCGACGGTTCTGGACGCGGACCAGGAGGCTCCGCAGCCGTGGACAGCGACGGAGGACGTCGCCGGCCCCTCGCTGCGCGAGCTGGTGACCGAACAGGGACCGCTGCCGCTCTCGGCCGTCGAGAACGTCGCCATCGGTGTCACGCGCGCCTTGGCCGCCATCCACGGCGCGGGTCTGACGCACGGTGCCCTCACCCCTCAATCGGTGATCGTCACCGGAACCGGACCCCGGGTGATCGATTTCAGTCCGCCCAGGTCACCTTCCGCGCCAACGGCGTTCACGTCGCCGGAACAACTCACCGGTGAACCGGGCGGACCCGCCTCCGATGTGTTCGCCATGGGCGCCGTGCTGTGCTACGCACTCACGGGGCGCCCTCCGTTCGGCGACGCCAACGCCGCGGTTCTCCTGCATCGCGTGACCACCCAGCCACCGAACCTCACCGGCATACCCGAAACCAGACTCCGCTTCGTCATCGCCGGCTGCCTCGCGGCGGATCCCGACGCCCGCCTCACGACCACCCAGATACTGCGCCGACTCGAAGCCGCGCCGATAATCGGTCAAGCACCGGCCCCGTCGGTCGAAGCGCCGCTCGAGGTTGCGGGTGTCCCACCGATCTCGCCCCGGCCGAGTGCGGGCCCCGCATCGCTGGGCCGCAGAACCGTGCTCACCAAGGGCGTCATCGGGCTCGGCGCCGGACTGCTCGGCACCGGTGCCCTCGTCGGCGGCGGATACGCCGCGGTGACCCTGTTGGCGGGCGACGACGAAACGCCCCCGGTCCAGCCCGAACCACAACCTGGCCAGATTCTGTGGCAGGCCGATATCCGTCCCCATACCAGTAGTGACGGATCGCCACCGATCGTCACCGACGGACATGTCTTCGTGTGCGGTCAGGACAAGCGGTTGCACGCGCTCGACGCGGCGACCGGTACAGTGCGCTGGAGCGTCGAGATCGGCGACAAGCTCGGCGGTGGCAATTCGCGGGTCCTCGTCGTCGCGGACGGCACCGTGGTCGTCAACGGTGACAGCTCATTGATCGGATTCGACGCGCGCACCGGTGCGCGGCGATGGGCGACCGCTGCCGCCGATGGCAGATACAGCCTGTGCGCTACGAACGACCCACCATATGTCTTTGCGGAGGGACCGCCACCCGGCTTCGATATCGTCGCACTCGATGCCCGCAGCGGTACCCCACGCTGGACGACCGCGATCGACAGTGGCGTCCGGGATCTCCTGCACTTCACCGCGGGCAATGGTGTTGTCGCAGCCGTCCAAGGCGATTCGCTCTTCGTCCTGGACGCCGTCAGCGGCGCCCTGCGATGGCGGGCCACCGTGGGTGACGCGAGCGAGTACGACCCACTCGAGCGGCCGTCCATCGCGGCCGACACCGTGGTGGTCTGCAAGCTCCGCGAGCCGAAGGTCCAAGTCTTCGACCTCGCCTCCGGCGCACCGCTGTGGACTCCGGGCACACGCGGCGAATTCCGCAGCAACCGTGGTCAATTCGCCGTCGCCGACGGGGATGCGATGGTCCTGGGCGGTGCACCGGAAAACTACGGTGGCGGCGGAGCGCCGAGTACTGCGCTGGAATCGTTCGACCGCAGGACCGGTCGCGGGCGATGGTCGAAAGTCAGTGGCGCCGGGCATTTGGGGGCACCGTGCGTTGCCGACGGAACCGTGTTCGCGGTGTGGAAATCGCAGGTGCACGCACTCGACTCGGCCACCGGCGTAATCCGGTGGCAGTGCAGAATCGGTACCGCGACAGACGAGTCCCAATGGGAACGCGACCCCGCCGCAGCCCGCAGTTCGGTCGCGGTCACAGACAAACGGGCCTATGTGTACGGCGGGCACGGTGTGTACGCGATTCGGGTATGACGCGACAGACAACCAGTTGGTAACAACTCGGGCGGCCGGTATCGAATGGGCTGTCGGCGGGTACCGAGCGACGGCGCCGGATCCTGGTCGCCGACGACTGACCTGGTGGTGGATCTGTTTCTCCGCACCGGCCGGTCGGCGTCACCGAGGTAGTGTCGGCGACAGACGGTGCGTACAGCGCGGCCCTGATCGACGAGTGGGAACGGAAGTGGGTGGATGCCGAAGATCGTGTTGTTCGGAGCCACGGGATATACGGGCCGTCTGATCGCCGAGGTCCTGGTCTCCGGCGGGTCCACGCCTGTGCTCGCCGCTCGGAACGCTACCGCGCTGGCGGAGCTGGCGGCCGGACTCGGCGGTGCGGAAACGGCGGTGGCCGATGTGACCGACCCGGACTCGGTGCGCGCGCTGCTGGGGCGGGGCGATGTGCTCGTGACGACGGTGGGCCCGTTCCTCCGGTACGGGAAACCTGCCCTGGCGGCGGCGCTCGCCGCCGGGGCGCACTATTTCGACTCCACCGGGGAGGGGCCGTTCATCCGGTCCGTCTTCGACCATGACGAGCAGGCCCGGCAGGCCGGTGTGGGTCTGCTCTCCGGGTTCGGGTTCGACTACGTCCCAGGCAATCTGGCGGCGGGTCTGGCGCTGGCAGAGGCACCGGAGGCGGTGCGCGTGGATGTCGGCTACTTCATCGCCGACCCCGGCACCAGCGGAGGTACCAGGGCGTCCATGGCGGGAATGCTGTTCGAGGAGGGGTTCGCCCTCCGCGACGGCCGGGTCGTCGGCGATCGGTCCGCCGCCCGAAGCCGTAGTTTCGACGTGGCGGGTCGGACCATGACCGGGGTCTCGATCCCGGGATCGGAGCATCTCGCGCTGATCCGCTCCTACCCTCGGCTGCGTGCCGCGGATGTCTATCTCGGCCTGCCCGGACCGGCGGCACGCGGGATGCAGGCCATCTCGCTGCTGACGAGCGCCATCTCTCGGGTGGCGCCGGCGAAACGGCTGGGCGAAGCGGCGCTGGGCCGCGTGGTGCAGGGTTCGACGGGCGGGCCGGGAGCCGCCGCTCGGGCACGTACTCGCACCTGGGCGGTGGCGGAGGTCTCCGATGCCGACGGGCGGGTCCTGGCATCGGTGACGCTCGCCGGCGGAGACCCCTACGATTTCACCGCCGCGATCCTGGCCTGGGGCGCGCGAACCGCGCTGTCGGGCGGCTTGCGTAGTACCGGTGCGCTCGGACCCGTCGAGGCATTCGGACTCGACCAGCTGGCCGCGGGGGCCGCCGAAGCCGGGACGCGGGCGGTGTAACCCCGGACGCCGAACCGGTTCGCGCCCAGTTCTTTCCATGGCGGCCGACATTCCGCGCCGGGCACCCCGGCCACCGGGCTCTGGTATCAGTCGAGGCCGGACACCGTGGGATCGGGTCCGCCCGCGGCGTCGGTGAACAGTTTCGCGGCGGCGTCCGCGGCCGCGCCGATCAGGCGTGGGTCGTCGTAGAAGTCGATCTGGCCCACCGAGTCCAGCCAGAGTTCGGACTTCTCGGTCGGGACGGCGGCATGGAAGGCGCGCGCCCACGACGGGACCAGCGCGTGCTCGGAGTGGATCAGCAGGAACGGCACCGTCAGGCGCCTGCCGGCTTCCTGGGCGTCGAATCCTGCTGTGTGCTCGTAGGATTCGACGGCGAAGGCATTGGTGTAGTTGGGGACCGCGCCGCGTGCCGTGCCGTAGTACTCGTAGGCTTCGGTCAGTGGCATCGCCACGTCACCGTTGTCCGCGGAGACCGCGGGGATGGTCGGTGTCTCGCCGGTGGATTCGCGCAGTTCGCGCGCTCGGCGGCCGCGCGCTATCACCTCCGGGTCGGCGCCGCTGCCGTCGGGATACACCCCGGCGACGCCGACGAACGCGCGCAAGCGGGGGTCGTCGGCGACGGCGCGGGCCATGTAGCCGCCGCCCGCGCACACGCCGAGAGCGACAACCGGTTTGCCGGTCAGGCGTGAGTCGGCGCGCAGCGCGGTGACGGCCGCGGAGATGTCGGCGGCTTTGCCCAGCGGATCCTCCACTTGGCGTGGCAGGCCCTCGCTTTCACCGAAGGTGCGGTGATCGAATGCCAGTGCGGCGAATCCGCGTTCGGCCAGCGCGGCCGCGTACACACCGGCGGCCTGTTCCTTGACCGAGGTCAGTGGGCCCGTGGTGACCACGACCGCGGTCGGTTCGCCAACCGGCAGCCACAGGGTGCCTACGAGTCGGTCGCCGTGGTGGGTGAACGGGAAGGGGACCGAAGTGACAGTCATGTCCGTTGCTCTCGGAACGGGTACCGGAGCGATCTCCAGTACGGTGAGTCCGACGATAGGCCCGATCCCGCTACCCCGATAGAAGGTACTTCGAGGTTCCCTTCGCGAGAGCGGGCCAGGCGAGAGGAGGCCCGATGGCGCCGGTCATCCCCGACGTCCTCGAGGAGGACTGCGATACCCGCCGTGCCCTCGAGCGACTGGCCGCCAAGTGGCGCATCCTGCTCGTCTACGCGCTGCTCGACGGTCCGCAGCGGCCCGCTCGGCTACGCGCCCGGCTGCCCGGCATCACCCAGAAGGTACTCACGGAAACGCTGCGCGGCATGGCGGCCGACGGCCTGGTCGAGCGCCATGTCTACAAGCGCACCGCGCCGCAGCACGTCGAATACGCGCTCACCGAACTCGGCAAGTCCCTCGAGACACCGCTGTCGGCGATCTGCGCGTGGGCCCTCGCCCACCCGACGACCCCTCGGCCGCACATCACCGGAAACAGTGGTGACGCCTGAGAGGAACCCCGGGGCTCAGACGAGCCCCGGGGACCAGTGGGCGACTGCCCGTCAGATGTCGCCGAAGGCCGCCGCGTAGCGGATGACGCCGCTGGGTACGGGTCCTCCGTCCAGGCTCAGCACCATCAGCGCCTCATCGGGAACCGGCATCTTCATGCCGACGCCGTGGGAACTGGCGCGGGTGAACCCGAAGCGCGGGTAATACTCCGGATGCCCGAGGACGGTGACGAATCGTTCACCCATCGCCTCGGCGGCGTGCAGGCCCGCGCGGATCGCGGCCGATCCGGCGCCGGTCTTCTGGTACCGGGGCAGGACCGCGCACGGGCCCAGACACAGTGCGGCCGTGTCGCCGATGTGCGCGCGGGTCAGCAGTGCGTATCCGGCGGGGACGCCGTCGGCGTCGAGGGCCAGGATCGACAGTCCCGCGATCCAGGCCGGGTCCCGGCGCAGCGCGTCGACGAGGTCGGCCTCCTCGGCCCTGTCGAAGGCGGCGACGGCGATCTCCCGGATCGTGGCGGCATCGGTGCTGTTCTCGGCGCGAGTGGTCCAGCCGTGACGAGTACTCATGATGGTCTTGTCTCCTGTCAGTTCTGGCGTTCGCGGAATCGGTAGGTCGCGCGGAGGTGCCGCGTGATCGCCTTCTCGGTCTTGCCGCGTTTACCGGCCTGGCGCGCGTCACCACGGGTGGCCGCCCACTGGCTCTCCCGCAGCAGCTTGCGGTATCGCTCGAGCCGGGCGAGGTCCAACTCGCCGGACACGACCGCGTCCTGCACCGCGCAGTCGGGTTCGCTGCGGTGTTCGCAATCGCGGAACGCGCAGTGCCGGGCGTAGGCCTCGATCTCGGCGAACACCTGCCCGACACCGTCCGCGACGTCTTGGACACCGATGCCGCGCAGGCCGGGGGTGTCGATGAGCACGCCACCGGCGGGCAGGGTGAGCAACTCGCGATGCACGGTGGTGTGCCTGCCCTTGCCGTCGACGGCACGAACGTCGTTGGTGCCCATGTGCTCTCGACCCAGCAAGGCGTTGGCCAGGCTCGATTTCCCGGCCCCGGACGGGCCGAGCAGTACCGCGGTGCCGGTGACGACCGCGGCCAGCCGATCCAGGCCGATCCCGGTCGCGGCGCTGGTGGTGAGGATCTCCACGCCGGGAGCCAGCCCGGTGACCACGGCCTCGCCCGCGCCGTGATGCTCGGCCAGGTCGGCCTTGGTCAACACGATGACCGGGCGGGCGCCGCTGTCGTAGGCCAGCGCCAGCAGACGTTCGACCCGGCCCGCGTTGACCGGCGCCGCCAGCGACACCACGATGACGACGGTGTCGACGTTGGCCGCGAGCACCTGTTGATGGGACGTGCGGTCCGCGGACGCGCGGGTGATCGCGGTCCGCCGCGGCAGCAACGCCACCACTCGCGGTCGTGGACCGGGTGACAGCGCGGCCCAGTCGCCGGTGCAGACGATGTGCTCGCGATCCGCGCCGGTCAGCGCTGTGCTGTCGGCGCGGACCGGCCCGGCGGCGGTGAGGGTGTCGCAGCGTCCGCGATCGACGCGCACGATGCGGGCCGGTATCAGCCCGGCGGCGGCGTGCTCAGCGAAGCGCGCCGCGAAATCGTCGTCCCACCCGAGCTCGGACAGCTCCAGCGAAGACGACGAAGAGGAAGAAGAAGTGTGAGATGAATGCACGGTGAGACCCTTGGAAGAGGGGCCCCGCTCGAACACGGAATCCACCAGAAGTCACACCGTGAGCGCACAGCTCAGGGTGACTACGGCAGTGGGTATCGGGGTTAGACCGGGGCCAGGGACGTGAGGATGGTCCGGGCGCTGCGCACGGCAGCGGTCTTCGCCGCAAACATCGACTCACCTCCCATTCTCTCGCACTCCAGGTCTTAACGGACAAGACAAGCTAACACGTGCGCGACCAGCATCGCCAGCGCATTGTGAACGCCCTCATACGGGCCGCGCGGCGATGGACGCGCGTCAGAGGGCGTTGACGCGGGCCAGCGCGTCGAAGGCCAGGTCGGCTGCCTGCCAGAGGGCGGTGACCTCCGCGCGCACGCCGGGGGCGAGGGCGGGGTCCTGCAGGGCGAGGCCATTGGTGAAGATGACGGTATTGGCGCCCAGGTCGGCGGCGATGAGCATCTGCTCGGTGGCGACGCCCGCGCCGAAGAGCTGGTCGAGGCCCTCGCCGACGAAGTAGAACCGCCACAGCGGGCCGAGGTCGGCGCCGTAGACGGCTTTGGTGCGGTCGATGATCACGTCACCGACGGCGGCGATGCTCGCGACGATCTTGAAGTAGTCCGGGGCGTTCTCGGGTCGACTCCGCACCGCCGCCACCGAATACGCCAGATCGACGGTGAGGTGGGCGTTGTAGCCCGCCATCGCGGTGCGGGCTCTGGACACGCCGCAGTCCTGGGCGAGGGCGAAATAGTGGGCCCAGTGCGGTTCGGTGACACCGCCGGTGAACTCCGCGTGCAGGTTGTCCAGGAACCGGCGCAGGAGCTCCGTGCTGATCGCGTGGGCGTACTCGCGGTTCGCGAACGCGGCGGGGTCGCGCTGCAGCGGCATGACGGCCGCGTATTCGACCCCGTCGAGGCCGATGGCGAACAGGCCGCGCAGGTCCCGGTGGGCGACGAGGATCTCGGTGATCCGATGGTGCCGGTCCACCGCGTTCTCGAGTCGCGCGAGATTGTCGTCGCCGGAGATCGTCGAGGTATCCGACAGCCGCACGATGTCGCCGATCTCGGCGGACGACAGTGTCGAACCACAGGCGGTGTCGCGAACACCGCCGGTGGCCGGTGCCGCGACAACCGCGGGCAGGCTCATGATCAGGGCCGCGGCGACAGCAGCTGTTCCGCTCGATACACGCACCCGCAAATTCCACCACCCGAAAGTGAGAACCGCCGCCTACGACACGGCGCGGAGCTGATCGTCGAACGGGCGATGGGTGCACTCGGCAGCGCTCCGCCTCGTCCGCAGGACGATGATGTGCGTATGCCTGACCTGCTCAGCCTGCGCCTCGGCGGCTACTTCGACTCCGGTATACGGCGCTGGCCAGGGTCGGAATTGATTCTCTCCACCAGCGGAGCCCTGTTCCTCATCGACGTCCGCTCTCCGACGCCCGCAGACATCGCGGACTTCAACACCGCGACAATGGAATTCGCCTGGCTCGACGCGCGTCACCACGGCGTCCTGTGTTACCGGTTCGGGGAAGGTTCGTGGCAGCTTTACGCCCAGCTGACTCGCATGAGCATCAAAAATTCGACAGGGCTTCGAGGCCTTGCAGCATCGCTACGACGTAGGCGGCGGCGCCGATACCGCACAACACGACGAAGCTCAGCGACAGGCAGAGTGCGGTGGACGACAACCACGAACGAAGCCCTGCTCGGCGACTGATCACGATGCCGGCGGATGACAGCGCGATGGCGATGGCGGCGGGTACCGCGAAGCTGCCGATCGTGACGGTCGGGGGTGGCAGCTCATTGCCGGGGCGGTTCACCATCCAGACCAGGTCGGCCACCGCGGCGGCCAGGAAGATCAGTGCCACACCGCCCGACCAATAGTCCGGCCGTGTTCGCGCTCGAAGTCCCGGAAGCCCACGCACGGCTTCATTCAAGCAGCGCCGGGCGCCCGCGACCAACGCTGTGCCCGCGAGGTTCGCTGCCGATCGACCCTGTGCCGACGATCGATTCTCTGCGCGCGATAGATGCGAAAAGCCGGTGGTGGAACCGGGTACGACTACCCGCCGAACAACAGATACAACCCGGTGAAGGTGAAGCCGACCATGGTCAGCATCAACGCCAGCTGGCCGGTCAGCCGGTGACGTGGTGGGAGCAGGAGCAGGCAGCGGTCGTGGGCGGCGGCGACGCCGAGGACGTGGCCGAGGAGGACGGCGAGGACCTTGCAGGTCGCGAGGACACTCGGATGGCTCGACAGCACGTAGGCCACGTCTCGGTCGGCCAGGCCCGCGAGGTTCCAGCCGCGGTCGAGCGGGTCCGCGAACAGCAGGACCGTCGCCTGCCCCTTCTCGACCAGGAACGTGAGGTAGTGGGCGATCAGATAGCCCGCCACGATCGGGGTGAGGCTGAGTGCCAGCCGCCGTGGCAGCAGTGCGCGGTCGGCGGGGGAGACGCCGCCGGCGGCCTTCGCGGCGACGGTGAACAGTCCGCCCACGACTCCGATGAAGACCAGCAGTCCCGCTGTGCGGACCACTGTCGCGTCGACGACCGGAGCGAGACCGTCGACGAGTTCACGCCATCGGGGAAAGGACGAGAAGCTGTCGAAGGCCGTGGATCCGAGCAACGTCGCCGCGACCGCTACGGATCCGGCCAGGCCGGGCGTGCCCGCGAGATTGTTCAGCGGCATCCGCAGTACCGGCCGTCCCGCGCGGTCCCGGCCGTAGGGACTCAGGTGCGCCAGCAGCGTGCTGTACACCTCGAGTGGATCGGCCCGCTCCGCCCAGACGGTGCCGAACAACGCGAGCCCGATCGAGGTCACCACCAGATAGCCGATCAGCCACGTCAGCACCGAACCCACCGATCCTGGTGCGCGCCAGGCCAATTCCAGCCATACGAAGGAGAACAGGCCGACCGCCGCTGGGTGATGGCCCCAGGCCTCGCGGTAGCGCAGAAATCCGTGCGTCGGCGCGCGCCCCAGCAGGCGACAGGCGAGTCGATGGATCGCTCTGACGGGGGAGACGACCTTCCAAACCGGTCCGATCAGCAACGACGCCATCATCACCCCGACCCAGACGCCGATATACAGCACCCCCGGCACCGGATTCAGAGCCGGATCCGGCGAACCGAACACCCCGATGACGATCACGCAGGCGGCGACCACCACGGCGGCCGTGGAAACGCAGATCCGCGTCGCGCGAGCGTCGATCAGCCGGGCTACCGGGGTGGGCAGCGGGAATCCCGGCGACTCGGGGTCCAGTCGCGGCTGACGCCAGGCGAGGAACAGCACCGCGAAGGAGAACGTCAGCGCCCACGCCGCGCCGACCAGCGCGTAGGTGAGCGGGATGGGCAGGTCCTCGGCGCCGCCGAGACCGTGGGCGAGGGGATTCACTGCCGGATCAGCAGGGTCGTCACCGTTCGCCCGAGGTGATGGAGTTCGATCGCCACCTGGCCGGGCACCGCGACGGTGAACCCGAACTCCTGGCCTGGGACCGCGGTCACCGGAAAGGTGTGTGGGGGAGCGGAGTGGACATGCAGTTCGTCGGCGGCGTCGCTGTCGACTCGCACCACGATGGGTTGCCCGACTCGGGCGTCGGTGCGCGTATTGGCCGGGGACACTTCGCCGTTCGCGATTCTGATGTCGATGGTCAAGGGTGCTGCCCCAGCTTCGATGGTCGTCTCCCCCGACGAGCAGCTCACCAGCAGTGCGCTCGCGGCGACCATGACCAGGCCCAGCCCGCGTCGGCAGATGGTCACGGATTCTCCTCGGTGGGGTCGGCCTGCGCGGATCCCGTCGGCGCGGAGTCCTTTTCGCGTTTCTCGGCGCGCCGGTCGCGCATCGCGATGAACAACACCAGCCCGGCCAGCGCGAGAGCGGGCAGAAACGCCGGAATGGCCAGCAGGACGGAGTGGTCGGCGAGAAGGTCGACGTTCCCCTGGCGAATCACGGTTCGACCGTCGCCTCGGGTTCCGGGGTGCTGCCCGCCGCCAGATAGCGGTCGTTGACGCGGGCGGCACCCCACGCCATCGCCGCGATGAGGGCCAGGCTGCACGCCAGCACCACCAGGCCGGCGAGCGCGATCAGCCAGGACGGATGGTCGAAGGACCGCTCGCGCTGCAGGACGGTGATCTCCTCGACGAACGGTCGCGTGAAGTCCGCCGGAGCGGATACCTCCGCGGCGCCGATGCCGGGGTCGAGCGGCATGAAGATCGGGAGCGCGGACTGCATGCGCCCGTCCTGCAGGCGAAGCACTGTCTTCCAGGTGCCGTGCACGGGCACCGCTCGGGTGGACACGAAGTGGCCGTCGCCGACGCGACGTAATTCGTCCACGACGAGACCGTGGCCGGGACTGTCGTCGCCGGTGCCGCCCTGCCAGGACAGGATCTCCACCCATTCCGGATCATCGCCGACCAGATCCGCGGGGGACAGGCGGATATCGGCGGTGACCATCCGCCCGCCCGACGCGGGCTCGGCATCGGTGAGCACCACTGTCGCCGACGCGTTCTCCGGCACCCGGATGACCAATCCGTTCGTGGTCGCCGCGGCCGCGACCACCACCGCGGCGACCACCAGCCCACGCCGTAGCGCGGGGGCAGGCAGTGCCTCACCGCGCAGGACGACGCCGAGCATCGCGCCGATCACGCCGCCCGCCACCCCGACCGGCACCGCCATCGCGAGCAGTTCGGGCCACATCCCGGCGACCCAGGAGTTGACGAACACGCGCCCGACCCACAGCGATTCCAGCCAGATGCCCACCGTGGCCACGCCGAGCCCGGCGAGCGCGCCCCACCACAGCGGTCGGCGCGGCAACGGCACGAGGGCCAGCAGTTCGACCACGATCGCGGCACCGAGGTAGAGCGGGAACACATTGCGCGGCGCCTCGAAGCCGGTGCCGACGAGGACCGCGACGATGGAGCGCACGCCGAAGGCGAAGGCCACGAGCAGCAGCGTGCTGAGTGGTCCGAGCGTGATCCGCGCGGAGATCAGGGCGATCGTCGCGGCGAAGACGATCAACATCGGTTGCAGCACCAGCCGGAACTGCTGCACGCCGAAATCGAACTCGACCCCGAACACCGACAGCCCGATCACCAGGCCGCCGAAGGCGAAGGCCTGAACCGCCCACAGCACCCGGCCGTCGGCGCGCTCGGGATCGGGCCGGTTGTATCTGCCTTCGAGTTCGAGCAGCAGTACCCCGATCAGCGACAGACCCGCGCCACCGATGAGCATCAGGTGGGTGGGTCCCCAGAGCGTGACGTCCTGGCCGAAGAGCCGATGCCAGATGTCGTCGAGAGGGAATCCGATCAGCGCGTACAGGCCGGCGCCGGCGATCAAGATGCCGCCCACAGGCGCGTACCAGTCGCGGGTGATCTTCACCGCGGCCCGGCCCGGCTTCTCGTCGAGCGGCAGGATGACGGCCAGCATGCCCGCCATGAAGAGGAAGAAAAGGCCGACCAGGATGAAGTAGTGCGCCGGGTTGGCCAGCGGTCCGGCGTCGCGGCCCTTGCCGACGTGCAGGCTCACGTCCCAGATGAAGCCGAGGAACGCGGTCAAGATGGTCGCGAGAAACATCGCGATCGGGAGCGCCACCCAGCCGGGACGGTTCATGACGCGGCCGCTGAAGTCGGCCAGTCGTTGCAGCCAGGTGATGCGTCGGGTGCGGTGCAGGTAGGCCACCCACAGCAGCACCGCGCCGACCACCGCGGCCGCACCGGTCATGAGCGCGACCTGATCGAGGGCGGCGCCGCCGCCTTCGGTGCCCTGGGCGACCGGAATCGTCGCCGGAGCGGATATCGCTGTGGTCATGGCAGCCTCCGAGGTGTCGAAGTGCCCGGTCGACGGGGTTGAACAGCAGTATCCCCCGAATTCGGCGTGGAGCCGAGACCCCGCCCGCGACGCGCCCATTAGTTGCATAGTACAAATAAGTGTTTTATGGTTGGTTAGCGCAAGCAACTATTCTCGTGCTGGGAGTCGACATGGCAGTGTCACCCGAGACGGCCCAAGGCCTGATCAGGGAGCTCTATTACGTGGGCCGGGCGATCCGCGCCGCGCTCTCGCATCCGGAAGAAGGGGATCTGCTTCCCGGCGGTGTGGGTGTGCTGGGTTCACTCGAGGCCAGGGGACCGTCCCGGCAGGTGGACCTGGCCGCGGACCTGTGCATCAGTCAATCGACCCTGAGCAGGCATGTCGCGGAGTTGGTGAACTCGGGCAACATCGCCCGCCACGCCGATCCCCTCGACGGCCGGGCCACGCTCATCCAGATCACCGATCAGGGACGCGATCTGCTAGTGCGCGTCCGGGAGTCGCGAGCACGAGGACTGCGCGCCGCGCTGGCCGAGTGGACCGAAGCCGAAGCCGAGCAGGCCACGGCGGTCGTGCGGAAACTCAGGAATTCACTGGCGGGCGCTTCGCACCACACCGCGGTGGGCGAGCGCCGACCGGTTTCGACAGAAAGTCAGGAAGTGGATGTCTAGTTCAGTCGGGACGGAGACTCGGCGTGCCCCGGCAGCGATGACGCATCGTCAGGTCCTGGAGGCGATGACGGGGCTGCTGGCGGCGCTGTTCACGGCGCTGCTCAGCACCACCATCGTGTCGACCGCGCTGCCCACGATCATCGGGGACCTCGAGGGATCGCAGACCGCGTACGCCTGGGTCATCACCACGGCGCTGCTCGCCAATGCCGCGTCCACCCCGATCTGGGGCAAGTTCGCCGATCTGTTCAACAAGAAGTTGCTGGTCCAGTCGTCCATCGTCATCTTCGTCGTCGGTTCGGTGATCGCGGGCTTCGCGACGAACGTGCCGATCCTGCTGGCGGCCCGAGTCGTCCAGGGCATCGGAATGGGCGGATTGACCGCGCTCGTCGTCGCGATCATCGGTTCCATCGTCTCGCCGCGAGAGCGCGGACGCTATTCCGGCTACATGGGCGCTGTGATGGCGGTGTCGATGTCGGGCGGCCCGATCCTCGGTGGCGTCATCGTCGACAGCCCGCTCGGCTGGCGCTGGTGCTTCTTCGTCTGCGTGCCACTGGCGGTCATCGCCCTTGTGCTGCTCCAGCGGACCCTGCGGCTGCCCACCGAACGCAAGGACGGGGTGTCGATCGACTGGTTCGGCGCCGCGCTGCTCACCGCGGGTGTGTCGGTGTTGCTCGTCTGGGTGTCGTTCGCGGGGAAGGCGGACTACTACGACTGGTTCTCCCGCGAATCCGCCTGGTACGTCGGCTCGGGCGTGCTGCTGCTGCTCGCCACCGTCGTGGTCGAGTCGCGCGCCAAGTCGCCGATCATCCCGCTCTCGATCGTCACCGAGCGCACCACCGGCCTCGCGATCATCGCCTCGATCGCGGTCGGCGTCGGCATGTTCGGGTCGACCACCTTCCTGGGGCAGTACTTCCAGACCGCGCGCGGCTACTCGCCGACGATGGCGGGCGTGCTGACCATTCCGCTGGTCCTGGGCATGCTCGTCGCGTCGACGGGGTCGGGACAGTTGATCACCCGGTTCGGGAAGTGGAAGTCCTTCGTCGTCACCGGCGCCGCACTGCTGGTGGTCGGGTTCGGGCTGCTCTCGACGATCGATCACGCCACCGATCTGTGGCTTGTCGGCATCTACATCGCCGTGGTCGGGCTCGGCGTCGGCATGATGATGCAGAACCTGGTGCTGGCCGTCCAGAACACGGTGAGCGTGCACAATATCGGCGCGGCGTCGAGCAGTGTCGCGTTCTTCCGCACGTTCGGCGGCGCGATCGGCGTCTCGGTGCTCGGCTCGGTGCTGGCCACCCGGGTGACCGAACTGTCGGCGGAAGGTTTCGCCGCACTCGGCGTGACGACCGGATCCGCCGGCGGCAGCAACCTGAATCTGCATGCCCTGCCCGCCCCGATCGTCACGGTCCTGCGCGCCGCCTACGGTGACGCGACCGGGCGCATCTTCCTCATCGCCGCCGGTGCGGCGGTCGTCGCGCTACTGGCGACCACGCTGCTGCCGAACCGTCCACTGCGCACCACGATCGATATCGATCCGAAGCTCGACCCGACCACGAAAGAGTCGGTGTCGCAGGGCGATTCGTCCGATGCGCTGGATGCCGAGCTGGCCGCGCTCGCGGCGTCGAGCCGGAACGGAGAACAGGTCTGGGAAGGCGCCGAGCGAGTGCTGGCCGAAGCGGAACCGGTGCCTGCCGGCGTGGCCGGTCGGCATGCGACGGTCGAACAGAACGGTCACCGGGTGGTTCCGGGTGGCTTGTCGCCGCGCGGCGCGGCGTCGACCGATGAGTTGTCCGAGACCGCGAGCGGCGGGAGGGTGGACGGTCACGTCCGCCGCGAGGACGGTCAGGTGCTGCCGGACGCGGTGCTGACTCTGATCGATCACGGCGGCCGGCAGGTCGCGCGGGCGAGTAGTGCGGCCGATGGTGCTTACGCGATCACCGCGCCGGGGTCGGGTGGCCATGTGTTGATCGTGTCGGCGATGGGATATCAGCCGACCGCGGTCAATGTGTCGGTCGGCACGCGGCCGCAGCGGGTGGACCTGACCCTGGCGGGCTCGGGTGAACTGTCGGGTGTCGTCCGAACCGCAGGCCGCGGTTCGCCGTTGCCGGGCGCGACCATCACCCTGACCGACTCGCGCGGCGAGGTGGTCGGCGCCGCCGTCGCGGGCACCGATGGCACGTACCGGTGCGAGGGAGTCGTGTCGGGTGTCTACACCCTGGTCGCGGCCGCTGAGCACATGCGCCCGAGCGCGATCACGGTGACGGTGCCCGACAGCGGCGTACTCCGCCGGGACATCGAGTTGTCCGCGATGACCGTGCTCACCGGATCCGCGCGCGCCGAGGACGGCAGGGCTGTGCCCGACGCGCTGGTCAGCGTGCTCGACGCCGAGGGTGCGGTGACCGCGACCGTGCGCACCGACGAGAACGGCCGCTATGTCGTGCCCGATCTGCTCGAAGGGCAGTACACGGTGATCACCCGTGGCTACCCGCCGGTGACGGATCAGGTGACCGTGGCCGGCAGCGAGGTCGCCCACGACGTGCGCCTTGCCCACGAATCCGAGGACCGCTGATGAGTGGGCTGACCGGCCGTGTCCGCACCGCGGAGGGCTGGCCGGTACCGAACGCGGTGCTGACCGTGACGGACATGTCGGGCCGTCAGATAGCCCGCGCGGTGGCCGACGAGACCGGGGTGGTGCGAACCGAACCACTGGCCGCCGGGGCCCACACGGCCGTGCTCACCGCGGTCGGGTTCGAGCCGGTGGCGCGGATCGCGCAGATCTCCGCGACCGGGTCGGGGGCGGTCGGTGAGGTGGTGCTGGCACCCGCGGCCGGGACTGTCACCTCGCCCCCGCCGGGACCGTGGACGATCGATCCGGCGCATTCGACGGTGATCGCCACCGCGCGGCACCTGGGCATCGCGAGTATCAAGGCCCGCTTCGCGGAGGTGAGCGGGCGGCTCGACATCGCCGAGCCGTTCGAGCGGTCCACGGGCCACGCGCAGATCCGGGCCGCGGGTATCGATACCGGAATCGCGATGCGTGACGATCACCTGCGCTCACCGGAATTCCTCGATGTGGACAGCTATCCGACCATCACGTTCGCCGGTCTGGGGTTCCATCGCACCGGTGCCGACACCTGGGTGATGCGGGGCGAGCTGACCCTGCACGGACAGCGTCGCCCGATCGAACTCGCGGTGACCTACGGTGGCTGCGGGCCGGATCCGTGGGGTGGCGTGCGCGCGGCCTTCCACGCCGAAACACTGTTGCACCGCAACGATTTCGCGATCGATTACAGCGCGGTCGTGCGCGCGGGCGTGGCCGCCGTCGGCACCACGGTCAAGATCGAACTCGACATCGAGGTCGTCCAGGGCGAGTGACTACCTGCTGCGTTGGCGCAGCGTTCGCGCGCCAGCTCCGCCCCGTAGTGCGCGGTAGTACTCGAGGGCTCGGCGTAGTGCTCCCGGCCTGCTGAGCTGCGTCGTGTGGCGTTATGCGCAGGGTGCGCCGAAGGGTGTTCAGCCGTGGTCGCTCGTCACAGACTGGGTGCCGTTGGGGATACGGCACCTACGTGAGGGAGACCTGTCATGACGATCGAAACCCGGAGCACACTCAACGCTGTCGACATCGAGGCGGTGGGCGGCCTGGTCGAGGCGATCCGGCAGGATCCCGGCAAGGCGCGGACCACCTGGGCCGCGCACGTGACGTGGAACGGCGCGTTCTCCTCGGCGGCGCGGGTACGGTCCTTCGCCGCGATCGCTTCCGACGAGCCGCGCACCCTCGGTGGTGGCGACACCGCGCCCAACCCCGTCGAGCAGCTGCTGGGTGCGCTGGGCAATTGCCTGGCGGTGGGTTACGCGGCCAATGCCACGCTGGCGGGGATCGAGCTCAGGGACCTTCGCATCGATCTGAAAGGCGACCTCGACCTGCACGTCTTCCTCGGCCTGGCGGAGGGGCACGCCGGTTTCGAGTCCATCGAGGCGACGGTGCGGGTGGACGCGGACGCCACCCCGGAGCAGCTCGCCGAGCTGCATGACCGAGTGTCCGCCAGCTCGCCTGTCGGGCACACGCTGCGCAACGCGGTGCCGCTGGAGATCGTCGCGGGGTAGCGCTGTCTCAGCGCCGGCCGCGCGATCCCGCGCGATGTCCGAAGAAGCTCGCGAGCCGGGACTTCCGGCCGTCGGTGCGTGCCCGCAGGGCCGCGTCGGCGAGGTCGGCGAGGTCGTCGGCGAACGCCAGGGCCTCCGCGGTCACGTCGCGACGGAGCCCGTCGGCGAGGCGGCCGATGCCTCGCCCGCGGACACCGGCGACGGCACGGGCCTCCTGGGCGAATTCGGTGACCGTGAGCAGGTCCTCCCGCAGCTGCTCACGCCACGCGCTGAACGAATCCGTGTGACGGGACCTCATCGTCCGTCCTGCCTCTCGTTCGAGTGAACACTTGTACACCGACATGGAAATGGTATCCCGTAGCCCCGGTACCGGCAACAGGCGCTTCGACGGGTCCGGGCATGGCAATCCTGGCGTCGAAAAGTGTTGTGGGTGACCGTCTGTCGGCCACCGGGCGGGCCCGAGGCGTCAGTTGGGTACGAGATCGCGATACGCGTTGAGGATGCCGCGGATGGAGGAGGTCACCGGCAGCTGACCATCGAGCGGCGCCCAGACGTACCGCGCATGGGCAGTGAGATGGATCGGTTCGAAGGCCGCGACGTCCACGGCGAAATGCAGGCGGCGAACGGGACGTGCGTCGGGGGAGAGGTAGTCGAAATCGCCGACGTGATGGCGGATCCCGGTGACGACCAGTCCTGTTTCCGCGCGCACGCCACGGGCGACCGCCTCGGCGAGGGACTCGCCCGGCTCGACCGTGGCCCCGGGCAGCTTCAGCGGAACCTTGATCGGGCCGCTGTCGTCGCGCTCCAGGAGTAGCACCTGTCCGCCGCGATCGATGATCGCGCCGACTCTCGGTGCGGTGCCGTCGATGTGGGCCTGGCGGGCCAGTGCTTCCAGCTCCGACGCGGAGACCATGGGGCGTACCAACTTCCGATTCCGAATCCGACGGATTCGATGAATGTAGCGGATGACAACGCTACCCGGCGGTTCGAAACGGGCGCGCCGAAACCGGCCTTGTCGACGTCCTCCACCGCGCGACGATCCGCTGTGCTCGCCCGCGGTGGACGAGGTCGGGTGGCCGGGCGGCAGGCCGATTCCCGGCGGGATCGCAGCTCGCTTGCGGGATTATTGCGAGACCGGGGTCCGCGCGTGAACGGGTCGCCCGGAATTGTCGACTCGATCTGTCATCGTCCCAGTTTGCCTCCGGTGCGGACGCGCCATGCCGGTGGACCGAAGGTCGGTTTGCTGAAGGTGTGCTGTCTGTATTCTCTGCTCGTCCTGATTGACCGGGACGAGCGGATTTCGTTCGTCCCTCGAACGTCGGAGGTTTGTGCACACATGGTTCGGCATCGCTCGGTTCCGCGTCCGGCGGTACTCACGCCCGGCGCTGCGACATCGCATTTTCGTCCCGTGCTGCTCGACGCGTCGAGCCGGCAGGGGCTGCGCGACCTGGAATCGCTGGCAGCGTCGAGCGCTGTCCGCGCGGTGCACGACACGATCGACGATCAGCTCGACGAACTGATCCGCTGCGCGGACCCCGGTGTCGCGCAGTCGAGCGACTCGCGGGCGCAGGCGCGCCGCCGGATCTGTGGCGAGATTCCGTTGTGGCAGTGGGGAACCTGGGCGTTCTACCCGTGGAACGGGCAGCTGGTCCATGTGCTGCCGCGCGCGGAGTTCCAGCGGGTGCGAGCGGATCGGAATCGCAACAAGATCGACCGCGCGCAGCAGCGAGACCTGCGCGCGCGGCGGATCGGGGTGGTCGGGCTGTCGGTCGGCAACAGCGCAGCGGTGACGCTGGCGATGGAAGGAGTCGGTGGTTCGTTCCGCTTGGCCGACTTCGACGCCGTCGGACTGTCGAACCTGAACCGGTTGCGGGCGGGGGTGGGCGATCTCGGGGTTTCCAAGGCGGTGCTTGCGGCGCGGCAGATGTTCGAGATCGACCCGTATCTCGACATCGAGGTGTTCACGGATGGCTTGAGTGAGGACTCGATCGGGCCGTTCTTCGACGGCGTGGACGGCAGCGGATCGCTGGATCTGCTGGTCGAGGAGTGCGACACGATGTGGGCGAAAGTCGCTGCCCGCGAGTACGCGCGGAGCCGGGCGATCCCGGTACTGATGGACACCAACGATCGCGGCCTGCTGGATGTGGAGCGTTTCGATCTCGAGCCCGGTCGCCCGCTGTTCCACGGTCGCACCGGCGAGACGACCTCGTCCGAGGTCGCGCGGATGAGCCGGGGCGAGAGGCTGTCGCTGCTGCTGGAGGTGGTCGATGAGCCGCGGCTGAGTCCGGCGATGCGGGTCGCGATCGGGGAGATCGGCCGGAGCCTGTCGAGCTGGCCGCAACTGGCGTCCGGAGTGATGCTCGGCGGCGCGTTGGTGGCCGACACGGCACGCCGGATCCTGCTCGGCGAGCTGGTCCCGTCGGGACGAACCTACGTCGACCTCGACGAGCTCATCCCCGCGATCGGTCTCGCCCCCGAGTTCGAGCGGGCGATGGAGGTGGTCCGGTGACGATCGATCTGCGCGAGGTGGAACTGGTCGGCAAGCGGTTGCGGTTGCGCGATCTGCGCGTCGACGATCTCGGCGTCTACCAGCGGATCTTCACCGATCCGCAGCTGACCAGATTCATGGGCGCCGACAGCATGGGCGTCCGGGCGGCCGCGGCGGCGTTCGACGCGGCCCTGCGTGCGCGGGGCGAGACCCCACGGCGCAAGTACACCCTGGCGATCACCGCACCGGATGCGGACACCATGGTCGGCACCATCAGCCTGCTGGTCGAGGAATACGGCAGCAACGCGATGATCGGCGGTCTGGTCGTGGTTCCCGAAGGCGCGCTGCGAGCGGGCGGCATCGAGGCGGGACGGCTCCTGGCCGCATTCGCCTTCGGACCGCTCGGCATCCACCGGGTGTGGGCGGGGCACCGGCACGACCATCCGGTGATGGACACGGTGATGGCGGGAGTGGGCTTGACACCGGAGGCGCGGCTGCGGCAGCTGTACCGAACCCAGGGACGGTGGCACGATGTGTGCACCTACGCGGCGGTACGGCCGGAATGGGCTGCGGCAGCGACGGATTACGAGCGCCGGATATTGGCGCTACGGCCCACCGCGGCAAGGGAACACGCCACCGCGGGTCGGTGAAGTCGGCACCGAACCCTGTCGAAACGGTCTCCGGGCGGGGCCATAGCGCGATACCATCGCCGACTACAGGCCCCAGGCAATCACCTTTGCCCGAATCGCCTCCACCCCAAACGCGTAGCGGTCGGCGACGGGAGGGACTCCACCGCCGACGAGAATCCGAAGTGGAGATCGTCAATGGCAGTGCTGATCGACTCCGACTATTTCGCGCCGACAGACCGGCGTGAGGCCGTCACCGCGATCCTGCAGGAGGCCGACCTCGGCGCGAACCTGCAGATGTGGGACGCGCCGGCCGAGGTGGTGAGCCGACACCAGTCCTGGCTGCTCGGCCCGATCGCGCTCACCCGCTCGGAGGTGTCCGGTCACCAGGTCTGGCGCACCAGGCGGCACGAGCAAGCCACGCCGAGCGACACCCTGACAGTGACGGTGCAGCACGGCCAGGTCCGCAGGCACGAGCAGTTCGGCGGGCAGACGCTGATCGAACCGGGCGCCTGCGAGGTGATCGACCTGGCCACCACCTTCGCCTCCGGCTGGCACGGCCTGGGCGGAACGCTGTGCCTGCAGCTGTCGAGGGAACGACTCGGCATCTCGCCGGAACTGGTCGTCGCGGCGCACGGGCGGTTGGCGGCCTCACCGCTGTACCCGATGGTGACGGCGCAGATCCAGCATCTGGTCCGGATCGCCGACCAGCTCGAAACCGATCCGGCCGCCGCCTCGCTGGGCGAGTCGTGCATGGAAATGGTTCGGGCACTGCTGATCTCGGCCGCGGGTCGCGGTCCGGGTGACGGCGGCGCCATCCCGGATCAACTGATGATCGAGCAGATCCTCGGGTATGTACGGACGCACCTGTCCGATTCGAACCTGAAGATCCCCGCGATCGCGGCCGCCAACAACATCTCCGTGCGGCACCTGTACAAGGTGTGCGCGCAGTCGGGTGTCAGCCTCGAGCAGTGGATCATCGAACAACGCCTGTTCCGGGCCCGTGACATGCTCATCGACCGGGGCTACGCGCATCGGTCCATCGGTGCCGTGGCCGGTGCCGTCGGCTTTCGCGACGCCGCCCATTTCTCCCGGCGCTTCCGCGAAGCGTTCGGCATGACGCCGCGGGACTGGCGCCGCAGCGCCGCGGAGACGGACAACCCACCGAAGTAGCCGGGGTGCGTGCACCCCGAATGTACGCACGTTTGTGCGTGCACAGTCAGGTGGTGTGCACGCACAGACACCTTCGGCGGCCGATTCACCGATACCTTTCGAATGTGGCAGCGCGAGACCGCTTCAGGGGTACGAGGGTTCGCCGACGGGCACCCGCGCCGACGTGGTCCGTGCGAGGACATCGAGAGAGAGGGGAGACCATGTCGACGATCGGCAAAGCGATTCGGGCGGCACGGATGGCCTCCGGATTCACGCAGGCGGAGTTGGCCGACTGGATCGGGATTTCGGACGCAAACCAGATCAGTCGTTGGGAACGTGACGTGGTGACACCCAGTGCCGGCAATGTCGGCGAGTTGTCGAGAGTGCTGGGGGTGCGTCTCGACAACTCGATCGGCAACGCCGTGTCGTGCTGATGTGATGCTGGTGCATCGGCTCGAATCGGATCGAGCCGATGCGCCGGCGGGTCGGGGCGCCTACGCGACGACCTGGGAGCTCAGGTAACTCAGGAGGACCTGGACGTCCTGGTCGTAGTCGATGTGGGCGGCGGAGGCGTAGAAGTTCGCCATGTCCAGGCCTTGGCGGGCCAGTTGCACGAGCTCGTCGACGCTGGTGGGATCGGCGATGCTGAGCAGGGTTCGAGTGGTGGTGTCGAGGTCGGCGCGGATTCCGGCGGCGACGGGACCGAGGACGGAGCCGGTGAGGTCGGCGCCGGTGGCGGCGAAGGCCGCGAGGTCGGCGGCCGCGGCGACGGGGTCGTTGCGATCGAGGGATTCGACCGCACGCCAGAGTATTTCCTGAATCTGTCCGACCCTGTCGGCGATGCTCAGGACGTCTATCCGGGTGAGGGCATCGGCGATGAGGCTGACGGCCGCGGTCCAGCCGGAGGGGTCTGCGGCCGCGGCCGCGCGGATGACCTGGGCCACCAGAACCCGATCCACACCCGCGGCGGCCTGTACCAGGGGGGCCAGCGCATCGTTCAGGTCACGCGCGGTCCGGTGCGCGCCGCGAATGTCGCCCGCCGCCAGGAATTCCGGGAGCCGGGTGAGGTTGTCGGCGATGGACGGCAGGTTCGCCGCCGTGGCGGTCCAGCCCGCGCCCATGGTGACCGCTTGCGCGATCAGGCTGCGGGGGTCGACCGTGGCGGGGATGACGTCCGCGATCGGTGCCGGATCGCCGCTCAGCACGCGGCCGAGCACGGCGAGGAACGGGGAGGTGGCGGCATCGAGGGAACAGTACAAGTCGCCGTCGGCGCACAGGGTGCGAACACGATCGGTCAACGCGCCGAAGTCCCGGCTCCGAGCTCCGGCTATGCCGTAGCCCGGCTGCGGATTCCCCAGGGAGAGTGTGGTGTCGGGATCGCGATGGGGATCGGCGAGCAGTCCGACACCGACCACCCGATCGGCCGCGATCGGGCCCTCGCCGTTGCCGATCTCGGTGGCAAGATCGCCGATGCCGTCCGCGCCCTGGCTGTAGCCGGCGAGCACGACCCGCGTCGAGCCGCACAGGCCGCGCAGCATCTGGTGCAGGCGGGTTTCCAGGGTGCTCAGTGATTCGGCGTAACTCAGGCCCAGATCGAAAGCGCTTGCGGCATAGGGGACATAGAGCACGGTGATGTCAGGGCCGAACTGCCGTTGCAGGCCGTGGCCGACGGGCCGGAGCATGCCGACGGGCACCTCGGGATCGGCGTCCGGCGTGGTTTCCCATGTCCCCGGCGCGAAGATCGCCGTGTAGGGGGTGCAGGGCCACGGGCCGGCCGCTTCCGCCCGTGCGCCGCCGGCGGTGCTGGTCCCGACCGCGACGAGAGCGGCGACCACCGTTGCCGCAGCGGATCTCGACAACCTGTTCATCGTCCAATTCCTCTGTTGCCGAAGGAGATTCGCGACGACGCGACACGTGCGGACTCGTCTCGAACCGTCGTGGCCAATTGTCGCCACTCGGCGGCGTCCGCGTGGACATTTTCAGACACAGTTTCATTTCAGATACGAGATCATCCCGATCGGCGGGACTGTATAGGTCAATTGTCCAATTTGCTGGGTGGTGCGGACGCTCGGCGGCTACCGTGCCGCGCATGTCTCGTACTCACCGCATTCTCGGGGCCGCCGCACTGGCCGCTGTCCCACTCGTCGTGGCGGCGCCCGCCCCGGCGGCTCCGGTCGTGAACAAGGTCGTGGTCATCGGTATCGACGGCACCCTGTGGAGTGAGGTGGTCGCCGCCGATGCCCCCAACTTCGATCGCCTGGCGGCGGAGGGCACGCTGGCACGCACCTCCATCGCACCGCACACCACCATGTCGTGCGTCTCCTGGGCCACGGCGCTGACCGGGGTGTGGGATACCAAGCACGGGATCCAGGACAACGGATCGACCTGCAACGCAGGGCCTTTCGCGCAGTATCCGACGGTGTTCACGCAGGTGGAGCGGGAGCGTCCGGCGCTGTCGACGGCCTCGATCGGGACCTGGGACACGATCGGCATGATCGCGCGTACCGGCAGTCCGGCGGCCGATCGGGTGACCGTCACGCAGATCGACCCCACCGGCGCTGGCCTGTGTGAGACCACCGCCGATTCCCTTGCCGCCGGGGAAGTGGTCTCGGCCGTCACCGAAGACGGCGCCGATCTGCTGTTCACGCACCTGGACCAGGTGGACATCGTGGGACATACGCTGCGCGGTGTCTGGCCGCAGGCGTACCGGGACGCGATCAACCGGGTGGACGGCCTGGTCGGGAAGATCACGACCGCGGTGGACGCGCGGGCGGCGTCGCATCCGAACGAGCGTTGGACGATCCTGGTGACCACCGACCACGGCCACAAGCCGGACGGTGGACACGGTGGGCAGAGTGCCTACGAGACAGCCGGTTTCGTGGTGGCGCGCGGCGCGGGTTTCGCGGCGGGGGCGCAGCACAACGGGTACACCCTCGCCGATATCACCCCGACCGTGCTGGATCTGCTCGACGTCCCGGCTCCCACGAACCTGGACGGCGAGTCGATGCTGACGGGCGGCTCCGGCGACCCGGCGGCTCCGGTGCCGAACACGCCGCCGGTCGACTCCGGGATCACGGGTTCGTCGTCCGGTTCGGCGCAGGCGGCCATGGTGGCGAATCCGTTGTGCATCCTGGGAAGCGGATCGGCGGGCGGTTCGTCCGAGAAGTAGGCGTCGGTGTGTTCCAGCCGGCGGAAACCCGGAGTCCTCAGCGAGTCGCGGCGCGCTGGTGTGACTTCCACGCCAGCAGTGCCGCCTGCACGATGAAGAAGACGCCGCCGCCGGTGGCGTAGACGGACAGCACGCGCAGTGCGGGCGTGTCACCGGTGGCTTGCGCCAGGTAGGTGAGGCCGACCAGGAAGGACAGGCCGCCGGAGATCAGCGTCGGCCACTGTTTGCCCAGCACCGGGCCACGTCGGCGCAGCCCGACGACGAGCTGGGCGGCACCCGACAGCACGGCCCAGGCGCCGAAGACGCCGAGGACCCAGCCCACGGCCCCCCCCCCCCCCCCCCCCGCGCCGGGGGGGGGGGGGGCGGGGGGGGGGGTGGGGGGGGGGGCGAGCGGGTGGCAGGGCCGGACCGCGCTCACCGAAACCCGCGGGGCCATCGGCGTCCTGCGCGAGGACGACCGTCCCGAGCCCGATTCCG
>NZ_JARWOJ010000323.1 GCF_029868625.1 Nocardia neocaledoniensis
GAGGACGTGCCGGTCGAGGCAGTTGTAGGCGACATTGAGCTCGCCGTCGGCGAACCAGCGCGCCACCGGGGCGTCGGACCAGTCCAGGACCTGGGTGAACGGCGTGTGCCAGTGCAGCCGGTTCGCCTGCTCGGCCCAGAAGGCGTCGCGGTCGGTCTCGCCGCGCTCGTAGAGGGCGGCGCCCGCGTTGGCGGAGGCGGCGAACTCCGCGCTCGGGGGATACGAGTCCTGATGTCCTGCAGCGGTTTCGGTCATGTCGAATCAGCCTCACATGCCTCGTGCGGTCGGGTCGGTCGGGCGGGGTGGCCCCTGCCACCTCGACAGTAGTCAACCGGGGCGCCCCCGCGTCGGCGTTGTATCGGCCGGGTTTCGCGGTGGTCAACCGACCTGGTTCATCCGATGACTTCGCGGACAGACCAGGCGGTCGCGGGCTATCGTTTTGAATCAACCGTTCAGCTGATGGTTCCGAGAATTGTTCATATTTTTCTGCCGGGTGAGAGGGGCTCGGCAAATATTCCTGCGTTTCCGTCGGGTAACCGTAGGGATACATGTGAAGCGAAAAAGGCTCGGTTCACTGAAAAACCGGGCCGGAGTGGCTAACCTCCGAGCGTTACGCCACGGAATCGAACCGGGAGAGAGCGTTGAGATTCAACAGAGCGATTGCGCTGATCGCCGCGGGCCTGCTGGCCACAAGCCTTGGCTTGACCGCGTGCTCATCCGATGACAGTGCCGAGGACGGCATCGTCACCACCAACGCGGGCGAACCGCAGAATCCGCTGGTACCCACCAATACCAACGAGAACATGGGCGGCCGCGTCGTCGACCGCTTGTTCGCCGGGTTGAAGTACTACGACGCCAACGGCGAGGCGCACGACGAGATGGCGGAGAAGATCGAGACCACCGATCGCAAGTCGTATCGGATCACGATCAAGCCGGACTGGAAGTTCACCGACGGCACCACGGTGACCGCCAAGTCGTTCGTCGACGCCTGGAACTACGGCGCCCTCGCCACCAACGCGCAGTTGCAGAGTTACGTGTTCACCCCCATTGCCGGTTTCGACGAGGTGAATGCCGAACAGCCCAAGGCACAGACGATGTCGGGCCTGAAGGTGGTCGACGACAGAACCTTCACCGTCGAGCTGAAGTCGCCGTCGATCGATTTCGAGAGCGCTCTCGGCTACGCGCCGTTCTACCCGCTGCCCGAATCCGCCTTCAAGGACATGAAGGCCTTCGGCGAGAACCCCGTCGGCAACGGTCCGTACAAGTTCAAGACGTGGGAACACAACGTCAAGATCGACCTCGAACCCAACCCCGACTACCCGGGCGGGCGGCCTGCCAAGAACAAGGGCCTGCGCTTCGCCATGTACCAGTCCTACGAGACGGCCTACGCCGATCTGCAGGCCGGTAATCTCGACGCGCTCGACACCATTCCCGACAGCGCGCTGACGACCTACAAGGCCGATCTCGGCGACCGCGCGATCACCAAACCGACCGCGCAGAACCAGCACATCGGCATCCAGACCTCCGTGCCGCATTTCGCCGGCGAGGAAGGCGTGCTGCGCCGCAAGGCGATCTCCATGGCGATCAACCGCCCGCAGATCATCGAGAAGATCTTCAACGGTCTGCGCACGCCCTCGCGCGATTTCACCGCCGCCACGCTGCCCGGGTTCAACCCCAACCTGCCCGGCGCCGAGGTCTTCGACTACAACCCGGACGAGGCCAAGAAGCTGTGGGCGCAGGCCGACGCGATGTCGCCGTGGGCAGGCAGCAAGTACACGATCACCTACAACTCCGACGGCGGCCACCAGGCCTGGATCGAGGCCGTGGCCAACAGCGTCAAGAACACCCTGGGGATCGACGCCGTCGCCAGCCCCGTCCCGACGTTCAAGAACGTCCGTGACGCGGTCAACGCCAAGACCATCGGCACCGCGTTCCGCTACGGCTGGCAGGGCGACTACCCGACGATGATGCAGTTCCTGTCCTCGCAGTACTACAGCTACTCCGAGACCAACAACGTCGACTACAACAACCCGGAGGTCGACCGGCTCTTCGACGCCGCGATGGCGGCGCCGACCCAGGAGGAGTCCTACAAGCTGATCGCGCAGGCGCAGACGATCATGATCAGGGACATGGCCGACATCCCCGTGTTCGACTATGTCGCCGCGGCGGGTCGTTCCGACCGCGTCGCCAAGGCCGAACTCGCCTGGAACGGCCTGTTCGACTTCGAGAACATCGAGAAATAGGCACTCGGAGCTGGGGCGGGGCCCCCGGGGGGGGGGGGGCCCCGGGGGTTTTGGGGGGTGTTTGGGTGGGTGATTAATAGGGGGGGGGGGCGGCAT
>NZ_JARWOJ010000324.1 GCF_029868625.1 Nocardia neocaledoniensis
CATCACCTCACTGCAGATCGCACCCAGCGCAATGTCCCGGAGCCCCTCACAGCTAAGCCACGCACTCGTAGAAATCCACCGCCGCGCACCCCCCCCCCCGGCCGGGCGCAACAATGCCGCCGCGCCCCGCCGCCCGGCGGGGGCGCGGGCCCCGCGGGGCACGTCGGCCAGACCCGGCCAGCGATCGGCGTGCGGCGCGGTGGCGGACCGCGCGGCGCACGGAGAGAGGGCGGTCATGACAGAGCCTCCTGAGGCAGATGCGGGGTGCGGGGCACGATCGGCAGGCGCCTGCGCCACAGACGCACGCCCTGCCAACGGATTCGGGCGGCGATCCGCCAGGTCTCGAAGGGGTGCGCGAGCGCGGCGCCGAGCACCGCGCGGCGGCTCGCGGGATGCACGAGACCGCGCACGGTCGCCGCGAAAACGGTCCGGCCGTCCGGTTCCTCGAGCGAGATCGCCAGCCGGAGGCGCGTGTCGGGCAACGGGAGACGCAACCGATAGTGTCCGGCCACCGGGTTGAACGGCGAGACGTAGAACCCTTTGGCGACAACCGGTTCCGGTCCGGGCGGAATGAGGTACCGGTGCCGTTCGCCGTAGGTGTTGTGCACTTCGGCCAGCACACAGCGCAACGCGCCGGTGTCGTCGTGGCACCAGAACACGGTGAGCGGGTTGAATACGTATCCGAAGACGCGGGCGTTGGCGAGCATGAGAATCGTGCCACCGCGCAGATCTATGCCGTGCCCGGCGAGATGGCCGACCACGTTCTCGCGCAGGGTCGCCGCCGGGTCGCCGAGATGGTCACGCGCGGAGAAGCCCGCGACCAGCCCCAACGGCCATGGCAGACGCGGGATTTCGTCGAGGTCGACGAGCCAGCTGTAGCTGCGGTACGCGAACCGGTGCCGGATCGGCTCGCGACGCGAGTGCCGGATCACGGTGCGCACCAGGCGGGCCCGCGTCATCTCGCCGCCTCGACCCCGACCGATACGGGCGCGGGCCGCGTAGGCCAGTGGCCGCCGACGAGTTCGGCGGCACGCAGCCCGGACAGCGCGCCGTCCTCGTGGAATCCCCACCCGTGGTAGGCGCCGGCGAAGGCCACGACCCGGTCACCGATCTCGGGCAGCCGCCGCCGGGCGGTCATCGAGCCCGGGGTGTACTGCGGGTGCTCGTAGGTCATGGTGGCCAGGACCGCGTCGGCGGCCACCCGGTCACCGTCGCCGAGGGTCACCAGGAACCGGCGGTCGGCGGTGGCGGGCAGGCGGTGCAACCGGCTCAGGTCGTAGCTCACGAGCACCCGGTCAGGCGACGAATCACACCGCGGCAGACGATAGTTCCACGACGCGCGCGCGGCGGAGCGGCGCGGGAGCACGGACTCGTCGGTGTGCAGGACCGTGTGATTGGTCGAATAGGTGAGCGCGGCGAGGATGCTCGACTCCGTCCAGCTCGGGGTGTCGAGCAGGCGCAACGCCTGGCCGGGGTGGGTGGCGATCACCGCGGCGTCGAATTCGTCCACCCGATCGGCGTCGTCGCGGACGGTGACCGACGAGCCCGCGCGGTGCACGGTCCGCACCGGTGTGCCCGCCCGCACCTCCTGGACACCGGCGGCGACGGCGCGCACATAGGTCGCCGAGCCACCGACGACGGTGCGCCAGGTGGGCGAACCGAACACGGTGAGCATGCCGTGATGGTCGAGGAAGGTGAACAGGTAGCGGGCCGGATAGCGCAGGGCGAGGTCCGGCGGGCAGGACCAGACCGCGGCAACCAGCGGGACGAGGAAGTGCGCGGTGAAATAGGTCGAGAAGGCACCGGCGCGCACGAACTCGCCGAGCGTCCTGGCGTCGTCACCGTCGGCATCCAGTTCGGCGCGCGCGAGGCGGTGGAAGCGCCGGATCTCGGTGAGCATCCGCAGGTAGCGGCCGCGCAGCACGGTACGCGGCCGCGGGAAGATCCCGGGCAGCCCCTTGGCGCCCGCGTACTCGAGGCCGCAGCCGTCACAGCGGATCGACATCGACATGTCCGAATCCTGGGTGCGCACACCCAGCTCGTCGAAGAGCCGGAGCAGGGTCGGATAGGTGCGATCGTTGTGCACGATGAAGCCGGAATCGACGCCGAGCCAGTCCCCGGTGCCGTCGGCGCGGGAGTTCACGCGGTGCGTGTGGGCATGGCCGCCCAGGCGGGAATCCGCCTCGTAGAGCACGACGTCGCACGTGCGAGAGAGGACCCAGGCGGCGGTGAGACCGGCGACTCCGCTGCCGACCACCGCGATCCGCCGCCTGCCGCCGCGCTCGGCGGTGACCTCCCCGCCGGACCGGTTGTTGATCATGACGTCCTCCGGAGTTCGATCGGGCCGACTGTCCGGCCCACACCAACGACGCTATCATGCAATTGATGCACAAACGATGCATCTTTTCGTGCCGACCCAGCAGGGGGATGCGATGACCGTTCAGCTTCCGGCAGCTCTCGACACCGCACTGGACCGCGCCATCGCGCCCGGCTACAGCCGACTCGGATTCCGCTTGCGCAGCCATGGATGGACGCCGCTGTCCGACGACGCCCTGCGCGGCCGCACCGCGCTCGTCACCGGCGCGAACTCCGGCATCGGCAAAGCCATCGCGACCGGGCTGGCGCGGCACGGCGCGTCGGTCGGCCTCGTCGTGCGCGACCGCGCGCGCGGCGAGGCCGCGGCCGCGGAGATCGCCGCCGAGGTTCCGGGCGCCCGGATCGAGGTCGAGCGATGCGATGTCGCCGACCTGGCGAGCGTGCGGGAATTCGCCGCCGAGTTCACCGGCGGGGCCCGCCGGGTCGACGTCCTGGTCCACAACGCGGGCGTGCTGCCCGCGGCGCGCACCGAGAGTCCGCAGGGACACGAATTGTGCTCGGCCACCCACGTTCTCGGCCCGCTGCTGCTCACCGAGCTGCTCGCCCCGGCTTTCACGGAGGGTGCCAGAGTGATTCTCATGTCCTCCGGCGGCATGTACGCCCAGCGCCTGCACCCCGACGACCTCGAATACCGGCGCGGCGACTATCACGGCGCCACCGCCTACGCCCGTTCCAAGCGGATGCAGGTCACCCTGACCCCCGTCCTGGCCGACCGCTACGCCGCCGCGGGCGTCGCGGTGCACAGCATGCATCCCGGCTGGGTGGACACCCCCGGCGTCGCCACCTCGCTGCCGAGGTTCCGGGCCCTCACCCGCCCGGTGCTGCGCACCCCCGCCCAAGGCGCGGACACCGCGGTCTGGCTGGCCGCCGCCGACAACCTCCCGTCCGGGCGGTTCTGGCACGACCGCAGACCCCGGCCGGAGCACTACACGCGGCGCACCAGGGAGACCGCCGTCGACCGGGAGCGCCTGTGGCAGTTCTGCGCGTCCGCGACAGGACTGGACGCCCGATCGTTGTAACGATGCATTTTCGATTCAACGAAGCGTCGCGGCGAGATCCGATACCGCGGTCTCATACACCCCGTACCGCAGTCGGATGTGTTGTGGCGCAGGGTGTTCCTACCGTCAGGTCATGCGCCTTCGATCCATCGCCCTCGCGATCTGCACAGCCACGGTCCTGACAGCGTGCGGCACGAGCACGGCCACGCCGACACCCACGCACGACGCCGTCCGCGCCGACCTGGACGCGCTGATCCGCGCGGGCGCCGTCGGCGCGATCGCCACGCTCACCGAGAACGGGGTCACCACCGTACTCACCGCCGGACACGCGAATCTCGCGGCGCGCACGCCGATTCCCACCGATCAGCCGCTGCACGTCCGGGTCGGCAGCGTCACCAAGTCGTTCACCGCCGCGATCGCCCTGCGACTGGCGGCCGAGCGCGAACTCGACCTCGACGAGCCGGTGGACACCTATCTCCCCGGCCTCCTCGCCGGTGACGGCGTGGACGGGCGCGCCATCACGGTGCGCCACATCCTCGGACATCGCAGCGGACTGCCCACGCCCGCGCCCACACCGGACCTGAACGAGGCCGCGGCGGCCCGCGACGGCCGCACCTTCACCCCGCCGCAGGAGATCGCGCTCGCCCTGCGGGAGCCCGCGCGCTTCGCCCCCGGCACCCGGTTCGAGTACTCCAATACGAACTACATCGTCGCCGGGATGCTGATCGAAGCGGTCACCGGGCGGCCCTACCCCGACGTGCTGCGCGACCGCGTCCTGAGTCCGCTCGGCCTGACCCGGACCTATCTGCCCGCCACCGGCGAGACGGGCCTGCGCGACCCGCACCTGACCGGTTACGCCACCGTCGACGGCCGGGTGACCGAGGCGACGCGCATCGAGCCCTCCCTGCCGTGGACCTCGGGAGCGCTGGTCAGCACCGGCGCCGAGCTGAACCGGTTCTTCACCGCGCTGGCGGCCGGGCAGGTGGTGCCCTCCGCCGAGCTGGCCCAGATGCTCGACGGCTCCGACATGGGTCGCGGCGACGGATTCTCCTACGGACTCGGCCTGGCCTACACCGAACTACCGTGCGGCGCGCGCTCTCTCGGTCATGTCGGCGGCGTCCACGGATTCTCCACCATCGCGGGTGCCACGGCGACGGGTCGCGCCGTCACCTTCTCGGTGACCGGCGCACCGGACACGGTCGACATCCGCGCCATGCTCACCCACGCGCTGTGCGATTGAGCCGAGGTCGCGCGGCTTCACCCCTCCCTGACCGGTGCCGACCCGATCGGCGGGACGGCCGTCTCGCGCAGATCGCGGCCCCTGGTCTCCGCGGTGAACGCGAGCGCGGCCAGGGCCAGCGCGGCGGTCACGGCGATGATGAGGCTCAGTGGCGCACTCGAGCCGTCGAAGCCGGCCAGCAGGGCGGCGGCGATCATCGGGGTGAAGCCCGCTCCCACCAGGGCCGCGCTCTGATAGGCGATGGACACCCCGCTGTAGCGGATGCGGGTGGGGAACATCTCCGACAGCAGCGGCGTCAGCGGCGCGTACATCGCGTTCTGCAGCAGCTGGGCGAACATCAGGCCCGCGGTCATGATCACCAGGGACCCGGTGTCGATCATGGCGTAGAGCGGGAAGGCGAACAGGATCGCGCCGACCGCGCCCGCCATCATCACCCGCCGTCTGCCCAGCCGGTCCGACAGCGCCGCGCACAGCGGGATGGCGACGACCGAGACCACCACCACGAACAGCAGACAGCGCATGACATCGCCCACCGCGTAACCGATTCCGGTGGCGTAGGAGATGATGTGCGAACTCGTCAGCGCGGTGAGCGCGAAGGGCGCGATTCCGGCGACCACCGCGAGGGCGAGCGGTCGCGGCCGCCGCAGCACCTCGAGCGCCGGCGTCGACGGACGCTGCTGTACGGCCGCCGCGGCCGCGAACACCGGGCTCTCGGTCACGCGCAGCCGCACATAGAGGCCGAGAACCAGCAGGGCCGCGCTCAGCAGGAACGGCAGCCGCCACCCCCACGACCGGAACGCGTCCTCGGGCAGCTGGGTCACCACGGCGACGGCCGCGGTGGACAGCAGGAACCCGAACGGTGTGCCCAGCTGCATGATTCCCGCCCAGCGCCCGCGACGGCCCGCGTCGGCGTGCTCGACCACCATGAGCGCGGCGCCGCCCCATTCCCCGCCGACGGCCAGGCCCTGCACGATCCGCAGCAGCACCAGCAGGATCGGCGCGGCCGCGCCGATCGTGTGATACGTGGGCAGCAGGCCGATCAGCGCGCTCGAGGTGCCCATCATGATCATGGTGATCAGCAGCATCGATTTGCGGCCGAGCCGGTCGCCGAAATGACCGAAGATCACCCCGCCCAGCGGCCGGGCGACATAGCCCGCGGCGAGGGTGCCGAACGAGGCGATCGTGCTCAGCGCCGGATTCGAGCCGGGGAAGAACAACGGGCCGAACACCACCGCGGCCATCGTCCCGTAGAGAATGAAGTCGTAGTATTCGATCGTCGTCCCCAGCAGGCTCGAGAACGCCGCGCGGCGCCGTAGGCTCGCGTCGGTGCCCTGCGGGACAACGGGATTCGTACTCTCGGGGGGCGGCGTACTCAAGGAGTCGCTCCTTCACGGTCGCATCGCGGAACCCGGCGAGAGTCCCAGTGCGACAGCACCGTCGGCAACGGTCGCGACCACTGAGCGGGAGCCGTGCCAGAATGCGGCCATGACCATCAAGTTCGACGCACTCGATGCCGCCTTGCTGGCCGAACTGGCCCGCGACCCGCGCGCGCCGATCCTCGAGCTGGCCCAGCGGCTCGGGGTCGCCCGCAACACCGTGCAGGCGCGGATGCGGCGACTGGAGTCCTCAGGCGCGGTGCGCGGCTACCCGCCCGACATCGACGTGCAGGCGATCGGCTTCGCCGTGCACGCCTTCCTCGGCATCGAGCTCGACCAGAACAAGATGGACCCGATCATCGAGACGTTGCGCGGGTTCCCGCACGTGCTCGAGGTGCACGCCACCACCGGCCGGGCCGACCTGCTGGTCCGCATCGCCGCGCGGTCCCAGCAGGACCTGCTCGAGATCATCCAGCGGGTGCACGCCATCGACGGTGTGAAACACACCGAGACGATGCTCGCGCTGGCCACCCCCATCGGGTATCGGAGCCTGCCGCTGGTCGAACACCTGACGAGCACCCGTGATGTGACCTAGGTCTCCGGGCTCGAGCAGATTGACGCGTTCACCCCAGTGGCGTAGATCACTTTTGAGCAGTCTGATCAACTTTTCGGGCGACTGTTGACACAGATCACCCCTCCCCGGCACATTTCGCTGCACCGATAGCAAGTTCCTTCGCGCAGTGAGGTGATCATGACCAGCGTCGTCTGTTCCACCGCCCGACCGCTGGCCGACCCGGCCGCACCCTACGACCTCGCCGATCGCTACCGCTCCGGCGCGGGCCCGGTGCTGCTGACCGGGGTCCAGGCCATCGCCCGGCTGCTGGTGGAACAGCATGTGCGCGATATCCGTGCCGGTCGCCGGGTGGCGACCTTCGTCTCCGGCTACCAGGGCAGCCCGCTCGGCGGCGTCGACAAGATGCTGCTCGGCATGCCCGAGGTGCTCACCGAGCACGACATCACGTTCGTACCCGGCTACAACGAGGAACTGGCGGCGACCTCGGTCTGGGGCAGCCAGGCCGACCTGCCCGCCGGCACGCCGACCCACGACGGCGTGGTCGGGGTCTGGTACGGCAAGGGTCCCGGCGTCGACCGCGCGACCGACGCGATCCGCCACGCCAACATGTACGGCGTGAACCCCCGCGGCGGCGTGCTGCTGCTGGTCGGCGACGATCCCGCCTCGAAGTCCTCGACCGTGCCCGCCGTCAGCGAGCGCTCGCTGGCCGCCATGGGTGTGCCGGTGCTGTTCCCGCGCAATGCCGAGGAGATCATCACCCTGGGCATGCAGGGCATCGCGCTGTCGCGGGCCTCGGGCTGCGTGGTGGCGCTGAAGATCGTCGCCGATGTCGCCGACGGCGCGTGGACGGTGGACGCGAGCGTGGCCGACCTGGCCGTGACCGTGCCCGAAGTGCAGTGGGAGGGAAAGCCGTTCGTCTACCGGCAGCGGCCGATGGCGGCGCCCACCGACAGCGTGCTCGCCGAGGCCGACCTCTACGGCCCGCGCTGGGCGACCGTGCACGCCTACGGCGCGGCCAACGCGCTCGACGTCATCGAGGTGGATCCGGCCCAGGCGAAGATCGGGATCGCGGCCACCGGCACCACCTTCGACGCGGTCCGCCAGGCGCTGCTCGACCTCGGCGTCGACGAGGCGGCCATGCACCGCGCGGGCATCCGCCTGTTGCGCATCGGCATGCCGTACCCCCTCGGCTCCGCCGCGCTCACCGAGTTCGCGCGCGGGCTCGACCAGCTCGTCGTGGTGGAGGACAAGACCGCGTTCATCGAGACCCAGGTCCGCGAGATCCTCTACGGCACCCCGGACGCGGGCCCCCGCGCGGCCCCCCCAAACCGCGAAAACCCCCCCCGGCGCCGCGGGCCGCCCCCAGGCCCGGGGGGGGGGGGGCGCCGTGAAAAGCCTACGCCGTAAAAGCGGGGGGGACAAAACCGTACCGCCCCAACCC
>NZ_JARWOJ010000325.1 GCF_029868625.1 Nocardia neocaledoniensis
GTGCCGGCGTGATCAGCCCGCGTTCATCATCTCGTCCATGCGCCGCTGCATCTCCTCCTCCGAGACGTCCTCGATGTGGGTGGCCACGGTCCAGCGGTGGCCCCACGGGTCCTCGAAGGCGCCGCTGCGGTCGCCCCCCCCCCCCCCCCGCGGGGGCGGGGGGGGGGCGCCCCCCGGGCGCCGCCCCCCCCCCCCCCACCGCCGCCCTCGACGAGCTGGCCGCCGCGCACCCCGATCAGCTCGAGACCATCGCCCTCGACGTCACCGACACCGCGCGGATCGACGCCGTCGTCGCCGATGTGGCCGCCCGCCACGGTCGGATCGATGTCCTGGTCAACAATGCCGGGCGCACCCAGGTCGGCGCGGTCGAGGAGACCACCGACACCGAGCTGCGTGACCTGTTCGACCTGCACGTGTTCGGCCCCGCCGCACTCACCCGCGCGGTCCTGCCGCACATGCGCGCCCAGGGTGGAGGCGCCGTGGTGATGATGAGCAGCATCGGCGGGCAGCTGTCGTTCGCGGGCTTCTCCGCCTACAGCGCGACGAAATTCGCGCTCGAAGGGCTCTCGGAGGCGCTGGCCGAGGAGGTGGCACCCTTCGGGATCAAAGTGCTGATCGTGGAACCCGGCGCCTTCCGCACCGGCCTGTTCGGCCGCGGCGCCGCCGCGTTCAGCGCTGAGAGCGCGGTCTACGCCGACACCTCGGGCAAGACCCGCCGCATGGTCGAGGGCGGCGACGGCACCCAGCCCGGCGACCCCGCCAAGGCCGCGGCCGCCATCCGCGCCGCCCTCGCCGCCGAGAAGACCCCGCTGCGTCTACCGCTCGGAAACGACGCGGTCGACGCCGTCCTTGGCCACCTGGACGCGGTCCGTACCGACGTCCTCGCCTGGGAATCGACTACGCGCGCCACCGATTTCGACTGACCTCAGCACACGGCCGGCCCGGACCTCGTGCGGTCCGGACCGGCCTCGTCATGCGGGGACGGGGTCCGCCCGCACCGTGGCCACCTTCCGCCCGGCCACCTCCCGGATCCCGAGGTAGACCGGAAAAGCGATGGGCGACAACAGGATCGTGCCGACCAGCAGTGGCCCCATCAGCAGGGGCGAGATCCCGCGCTCGCGGCTGTCGAGGTAGATCCAGCGGCCGAGGAACAGATCCCAGGCGAGGATCTGCGCCCACAGGGCGGTGAGCAGGGCCGGGTCGGCGACGGCGGCGGTGATCGCGGCCAGCGACGGCGAGGTGACCAGCGACCACAGCGCGCCGAGGACGGGGACGGCCACGATCGCCCAGATCGTCAACGGCAGCAACACGATCCACGGTGAGCCGATGACGGTGCGGGTGTGCCGCCAGGTGGGGGCCAGGATCATCAGCGCCCAGAACGGCACGGTGACGTAGAACGAGAGGTCGAACAGCGTGCTCATGCGGCGACTGCCTTTCGGGTGCGGGTCGCGCTCGCGATCGAGACGAGGGTTCCGGTGACGACGAGGGTGAGGACCGCCGCGGCCGCCGTGAGGGTGGCCCGGTCGGGGTGGATCAGCGGCTGGCCGCGCAGGGCCTGCCAGGTGACCAGCGCCAGCGTCGCGGCATAGCCGAGGGCCACGGTCCAGACCAGCCCGAGGCGCACGCGCACCGACGCCAGCAGCGGGATACGCGGCGCCACGATCAGCAGGAGCGCGGCGAACAAGGGCAGCACCTGCAGGGCGTGCATGCCGAAGAAGTGCGGAATGCGCAGGTCACCGTGGGTGGTGCTCCAGCCGGTCAGCGGCATGCCCGGCGTGCCGTCGGGCGCGCCGACGGTGTGCGCGCCGGCGATGTCGGTCACGCCCGATTCGCGGTTCGGCATCAGGTTGCCCAGCCCGAGCCCGACCAGGGTGATCGCCAGGCCGAGCCGGATCGACCAGGTGGTCGCCGGATCGCCGAACCTGGCGAACGAGAGCTGCGCCGCGACGACCATGGTGGCGACGAAGAGCACGAGGATGGTGCTGCCCATGGTGACCCACATGACGGCGTCGAACGTGGTGGTCATGTTGTAGTGGCTGCGGGTGCCGCGGACCACCTGGCCGAAGATGATCAGCTGCTCGACCGCGCCCGCGACGACGATCACTGTCGCCATCGCCGATGTGAGCCGGGACGGCTTGGGCCGCAACGAGATCAACCACGCCAGCGCGACGCTGTAGAGCACGAACGAGATCGCGAACTTGGTCGGCTTGAACCAGGCGGTCGACCCGGCGATCACCCGGTCGTCGACCAGCATCCCGACGACGCCGACGACGACCAGGACCGCGTTGATCGCGGCGAACCAGAGCAGGGGGCGATGGAGTCGGGACTGCCTGCGGGGCAGCGCGTCGAGGGACGAAAGGACAGACATGACGGATCTCCCAGAGATAGATAGCTTCACTATCCGTTATGGATAGTTAGACTATCCGCTGTAGCCATGACGAGCAAGGGGGAAGGCGGAAAGCAGAGGTGAACTGTGCGGATCTCGGAGTTGAGCGAGCGCAGCGGGATCGCGCTGGCGACGATCAAGTACTACCTACGCGAAGGCCTGCTTCCGCCCGGTGAGCGGACCGGGCCCAACCAGGCCAGCTACGGCGAGCAGCATCTGCGCAGGCTGCGGCTGGTGCGCGCGCTGATCGAGGTCGGCGGGCTGCCGGTGGCCACCGTGGGCGAGGTGCTCGCCGCCGTGGACTCCCCCGACCTGCCGATGTTCCACCTGCTCGGCGTGGTGCAGGACAGCATCACCGCACCGTCGCCGCCCGCGGCCGACGACGAATGGGAACGCGCCGCCGCCACCGTGCGCGCGGAGATGGACCGGCGCGGCTGGGACACCAAGCCGAGCCCGGGCCCGATCGATATCCTCACCTCGGTCCTGGTGCGGCTGGCTCAGCTCGGCTACGAGGACTGGGGCACGACGGCCCTGCCGAGCTACTTCGACGGAGCCAGGATGATCGCCGACAACGACGTGACGACCGCGCTGTCGGCCGGCGGGCGCGACGACATCATCGACGCCGTGGTGGTGCTGACCGTGCTCGGTGACACCGCGCTGGCCGCCATCCGCCGGATCGCCCAGGCGCAGGTGTCCCTGGAACTGCTGAAGACTCCCCCGGAATGAGCGATGCGCCCCCCGGGCGCCCACCCGAATTCGAGCCGACCTGAGGGGATGGTCGGGGAATTCAGCGCTCTCGAATCACTCGGTGGGCGTGCTGAGTTCGCGCGCGCCGAGAAGGGAATCGATGATGTTGAGGCCACCGCTGGTGAGGCC
>NZ_JARWOJ010000326.1 GCF_029868625.1 Nocardia neocaledoniensis
CCGCGGTGGCCCCCCCCCCCCACACAACGCCCCCCGGCCCCCGCCGGGGGTGACACCCACCACCACCCCCCCACCCCGCCCCCCCCCCCCCACACCCCCCCCCCCCCCGCCCCCCCGCGCCCCCCCGCCCCCTCGCCCCCCCGCCCCCCCGGGGGGGGGGGGGGGGCCCCCCCCCCCCCGCCCCTGCGCGCCGGTCAGTCGCGGAAGGCGTCCTTCACCTTCTCGCCGGCGTCCTTGAGGTTCGACTTGGCCTGTTCGCCGCGGCCCTCGTTCTCCAGGTCGCGGTCGTCGGTGGCCTTACCGGCGGCTTCCTTGGCCTTCCCGGCGAGCTCCTCGGCCTTGTTCTTCGCTTTGTCCGCCAAGCTCATGGCATTCCTTCCCGTCAGCTGCTCGGCCACGTGGTGACCGTGGGCCGTCTGGGGGACCCACGACGGCGTTACCCGGACCTGCCGGGGACAAACAGGATTCAGGCGACCACGCGGATGGTCCGCAGGGTCGGATCGCTCGCGTCGGGCACGTTCATCCCGGCCGCCAGCCCGGTGCGCAGATACTCCACGACGGCCGCGTCGATACGTTCGCCCGGCACGAGCACCGGAATCCCGGGCGGGTACGGGGTGAGTTGTTCGGCGGCGATCCGGCCCGCTGCCGAGTCGGCCGGAACCGCCTGGGTGGGGGCGAAGAACGCGTCGCGCGGGAGCATCACCGTGTCCAGCTGCAACTCCGCCGGCGTGGGGAGCCGGATCTCGGGCGGCGAGGGGTCGCGCAGCCCCGCCCGCCACAGCGCGAGGCCGTCCACCAGCGCGTCGACGGTGCTGTTGTCGTCGGCGCAGGACAGGGTCGCCAGCACGCGCCGGTGATCGCTGTGGCCGAGATCGATCTGCCGGTGCGCGCGCAGCCAGTCGGCGGCCTCGTAGCCGGTCGCACCCGTGCCGGAGACATCGACGAGCACCTGCAACAGGTCCAGATCGTGGGAGGCTTCCACCCCGAGCAGGGCGTCGTGCATCACCTCGCAGCCGCCGATCTCGTCCAGGTCGGCCCTGGCGCGCTTGGCCAGCGCCAGCGCGTCGCCGAGCAGATCGTGCCCGAATTCGACCATCTGCCTGCGCCATCCGTCGAGCGCGGTGTAGATCAGCACATTCGGGCTGGTCGTCATCAGCAGGTCGGCGCAGCGGCGTAACCGCTGCGGGTCCACCAGATCGCCCTGGAGATGGAACACCGAGCCCTGCTCGAACCCCATGCCCATCTTGTGCACGCTCACCACACAGACATCGGCGCCCACATCCATGGCCCAGGTGGGCAGATCCGGATGGAACGGCAGATGCGCGCCCCACGCCTCGTCGACGATGAGCGGTTTGCCCCGCGCGTGACACACCTCGGCGATGCCACGCAGATCGGCACAGGTGCCGTACGGGCTGGGGCTCACGATGAGCGCGCCCGCCGCGTCGGGATGCTCGCGCCACGCCTGTTCGACCTGCTCCGGTGACGGGGGATGGGAGAAGTGCCGCTCGGCGTCCCAGCGCGGGGTGATCCAGTGCGGGCGCAGCCCGGAGAAGATCAGCCCGGCCACGATCGATTTGTGGCTGTCCCTGGCGACCAGCAGGCCGCCGTCGTCACCGCCCGCCACCGCGAGCATCGCCGCCTTCACCGACAGGGAACTGCCGCAGGTGGAGAAGAACGCGGCGTCGGCGCCGACCGCGTCGGCCATGAGTTCCTCTGCCTCGGACAGCAATTCGCCGCGCGCCAGCCGATCGTCGAGGCCGGGCGCGGCGAGGATGTCGGAGCTGAACGCGTCGGCGCCCAGCGCCGCGAGCACCCGCCCGTCGACCCCGCGGCCCTGGCGGTGCCCGGGCGGGGTGAAACCGTAGCGGCCGAGATCGTGATACTCCGCGACGGCGGCGACGAGCGGCGCGCTGCTGTGATCCATGGGATCGACCTCCTGTCTTCGGCGCTCAGGACGCGGGTTCGATCCGGGCCCAGGCGCGATGTTCGCCGAGATGAGTGAGCAAGCGGTCGGTGGCGACCCCGGCGTCGGCGACGGTCACCCCCGGCGCGTCGGGGTCGACACCGTTGCGATGCAGTAGCGACGCGGCCGTGCCGACGGCCGCGATCGCCTTGCCGTGCCGCCACATCTCGGCGATCAGCACGTCGACGCGCGGGTCGACCGGCGCGGCGAGCAGCAGCAGCCCGTCGAACTCGATCGAGCGCATGGTGGCGAAGGTACGGTCCACCGGCGCCCCGACCGTCCCGGCCCGCGCGGCCACCAGCAACGGGCGGACCCGCGCCCGCGTCAAGGCCTCGCGTACGTCCTCGATCGCCGCCTCGGTGGCGGTGTCGTCCACCAGTACGGCGACGACGCGACCGTCCACCGGGAACGTGCCGTGCCGTTGTGACAGCGCGGGACTCGGCGCCAGCTCGCGGGTCTCGACGGTGGCGGCGGGGGTGTCGAGGCCGAGCTGCCCGGCGACATACCCGGCCAGATCCCCGTCGACGTTGGCCAGCATCTGGACGCCGCGCGCCCGGATCTCCTGCCCCGAGCACTTGCCGAGTTCGAACGCGAACGCGTCGGCCAGGTGCTGCCGCTCCCCGGCGGTGAGGCTGCGATAGAACATCCGTGGCTGGGAGAAGTGATCGGCGAACGAGACCGCGGCCTCGGCGCTGTCGGCCGAGGTGCGCAGCGTGGCGGCGGGCGGCGGAATGGGCGTCGGCGTCTCCTCGTAGGCCTGATCGGCGAAACTCGCCGCGTACGGGCACCCACCGCCCAGCGAATTCGGTTTGTACGGCGCGATTCCCGGGTGCACGGCGGTCTGGTGCATGCCGTCACGGAACATGTCGTTGATCTCGGTGTGCGGGGTGTTGATCGGCAGCTGGGCGAAATTGGGTCCGCCGAGCCTGCTGATCTGGGTATCGAGATAGGAGAACAACCGGCCCTGCAACAGCGGATCGTCGGTCACCTCGATCCCCGGCACCAGATGACTCGGGCAGAATGCCACCTGCTCGGTCTCGGCGAAGAAATTCACCGGATTGGCGGTGAGCCGCATGGTCCCGATCACCCGTACCGGGGCGATCTCCTCCGGCACGATCTTCGTCGGATCGAGCAGATCGATCCCCTCGAAGACGTGCTCGGGCGTATCCGGGAACACCTGGATACCGAGATCCCATTCGGGGGTGTATCCGGCCTCGATGCTGTCGGCGAGGTCACGGCGATGAAAGTCCGGATCGAACCCGGCCGTCAGCTGCGTTTCCTCCCACAGCATCGAATGCACGCCGAGCCGCGGCTTCCAGTGGAATTTCACCAGGCTCGTCGTGCCGTCGGCGGCGACGAGCCGGAAGGTGTGCACCCCGAAGCCCTCCATCATCCGCAGCGAACGCGGCAGCGCCCGATCGGACATGTTCCAGAAGGTGTGCGCGGTCGCCTCGGAGTGCAGGGTGACGAAATCCCAGAAGGTGTCGTGCGCCGACTGCGCCTGCGGAATCTCCCTGTCCGGGTGCGGTTTTCCGGCATGGATCACATCCGGGAACTTGATCGCCTCCTGGATGAAGAAGACCGGGATATTGTTGCCGACCAGGTCGTAGACGCCCTCGTCGGTATAGAACTTCGTCGCGAAACCGCGGGTGTCACGCACGGTGTCGGCCGAACCACGCGAGCCGAGCACGGTCGAGAACCGCACGAACACCGGCGTCCGCACGTCGGCACCGAGGAATTTCGCCCTGGTCAGCTCCGCGGCGGCGCCGTTCGCGACGAACACCCCGTGCGCGCCGACGCCGCGCGCGTGCACCACCCGCTCCGGGATGCGCTCGTGATCGAAGTGGGTGATCTTCTCGCGTAGGTGGATGTCCTGCAACAGGATCGGGCCGCGGGGGCCCGCCTTGAGCGCGTGATCGGTATCGGCCACGCCGAGCCCCTGCGCGGTGGTCAGCGCGGGACCCCGCTGTGCGCGCACGCTCGCGTCGCCGGGGATGGGGGCGCCGGTCGGGCCGCGCAGCTCCGGTCCCTCCTGATCCGCGGCGGGACCCGCCTGCTCGCACGGCCGGTCGGGATCTTCGTCGGGCGGGACGGCGGGACGGGTGTATTCGGGAGGAATATCGCTGTCGCTCATCGCTGGAATCCCTTCAGAGAATGGGCCTGCCGCCGGTGACCGCGAGTCTGGCGCCGGAGATGTAGCTGCCGTCGTCGGCGGCCAGCAGCACGTAGGCGGGGGCGAGCTCGGCGGGCTGACCGGCCCGGCCGAGCGGAACGTTGTCGCCGAAGGACGCCACCTTCTCCGGCGGCATGGTGGACGGAATCAGCGGCGTCCAGATCGGACCGGGCGCGACGCTGTTCACCCTGATGCCTTTGTCGCCGAGCAGCTGCGCCAGACTGGCCGACAGATTCGCGATCGCGGCCTTGGTCGCGGCATACGGCGCCAGCGTCGGATTGGGCATGTCGGAATTGACCGACGAACTTCCGATGATCGAGGAACCGGGCCGCATGTGCGGCACCGCCGCCTGCACCAGATGGAAATAGGCGCCCACGTTCACTTCGAACGTATAGGCGAACTCCGCGTCGCTGATGTCGTCCAGGTCGGTGTGGGTCATCTGGTACGCGGCATTGCTGACCAGGACGTCGACGGTGCCGAATTCCGCCACGGCCCGCGCGATGATCGCGCGACAGTGCGCCGGATCGGACACATCACCCGGCATCAGTACCGCCCGCCGCCCCGCCTTGGTCACCCAGTCGGCCACTTCCTCGGCGTCGCTGTCCTCGTCGAGATAGGAGATCAGCACATCGGCGCCCTCCCTGGCGAACGCGATGGCCACCGCGCGGCCGATGCCGCTGTCGGCCCCGGTGATCACCGTGGCCTTGCCGGTGAGCTTTCCCGAGCCCCGGTAGCTTTCCTCGCCGCAATCCGGAACCGGCGTCATCGCCGACTGGATACCTGGCACGTTCTGCTGTTGTTCGGGAAAACCCATTCGTGGAACCTCCCGTCGAGGAATGGCCGTCCTCGAGGTACTACCGCGATTTCCGTTCGCCAAACAGCGATTGATCCAGCGTGGTCCGGGTACGCGCCGCGTATGGAAATTCTCGTGCTGCTCGCACTGGTCATCGCCGTGGCGGCGGTGGTGCTGGTCCGGAAATTCCGGGGCAGGCCACCCGACGAGCCCGAATCGACCGGTAACCCTCGATAAGCGACCGGGAACGAATGACGGCCACCGCACTGGGTAATCTGCCTGCGATCGGTGGAGGTGAAGCTGGGAGGCGGCGTGTTGGCAGATGATCGCGACATCGCACCCAGGACGCGCACCGTCGGGTTCCAGGTGCCCGCGGAGCTGGACCAGCTCACCATGGCGCACGCGCTGGCCGAGACGATCCTGCTCATCGGCGGCTTCGCCCTCGACGAGGTGACCGACCTGCTGCTGGCCCTCGACGAGGTGGTGACGGCGTTGGTGCTGGTCGCGGTGCCGGACGGGCAGGTCGACTGCGCCTTCACGGTGGGCGACGGCGCGCTGGGCGCCCGGGTCGCCACCCTGGCGCGCGCCCCCGAGGCCATCGACGAAGACGCCTTCGGCTGGCACGTGGTGGCCACCCTGACCGACAGCCTGCGCACCGATTACGCCGAGTTCGACCCGGCCCTCGACGGCTATCCGACCACCGTCGCCTTCGGCTGGATCCGTCGCTTCCAAGGGCCTGCCGCGTCCTGACCGATCTGCCCGGCGCGATATCGGAGGTATCGAATCGGGTGTTGTTGGGTACCCCTCTGGATATCCGACTCTCCGCCAGGAAGCGAGGCACCCGGCGATGACATGGGAAGCAAGGACACATTCACAGGGCGACAGCTACGACAACATCGAACCCTGGTTCGAGCAGCTGCGGCACACCCCGCCCGGCGACGAACACTACGACGAATTACGCGCACAAGTGATCAGCCTGTGCCTTCCGCTGGCCGACCATATCGCCCGCAAATTCACCGGACGAGGCGAACAATTCGACGATCTGGAGCAGACCGCCCGGGTGGGGCTGGTGCTCGCGGTGGACCGCTATGACGTGACCCGCGGCTCCTCGTTCCTCTCCTTCGCGATCCCGACGATCATGGGCGAGGTGCGCAGGCATTTCCGTGACCGCACCTGGGCGGTGCACGTCCCGCGCAGGCTCAAGGAGATCCAGCTGCGGATCGGCCCCGCCACCGAGGAACTCTCGCAGCGGCTCGGGCGCATCCCCAACGCCCGCGAACTCGCCGACGAACTCGACGTCGACCTCGTGGAGGTCACCAGGACGCTCGTCGCGGGCAACGGCTATCAGACCAACTCCATCGACGGCATCACCGACGACGATCGCGACAACGCGACCCCCGCGCTCACCGAGACCCTCGGCGTCGAGGAACCCTGCTACCAGCTCACCGAGGACGCGATCGCGGTACGCCCCCTGATCGCCGCGCTGCCCGACGAGGAGCGCGAGGTCCTGATTATGCGGTTCTACGAGAACATGACCCAGAGCGAGATCGCGGCCCGGCTCGGCGTCTCCCAGATGCAGGTCTCGCGCATCCTCGCGCGGACGCTGACGTCACTGCGGGAACAGGCGCTGGCCGATCCCGAGCCCGCGACCACGCCGTGACAGCGGCGGCGTCACGTGCGAGACTTGGGACAGGTTGAGACTCCAGCCGACCCCGGTTCCGTATCCGGGCTCGGCTGTGCGCGGCCGGGCCCCGGCGAACCGGAAGTACCCGGTGCGCACAGGAGACGCGATGACCGCAGCCACCGATCGCCGACACGTGAGTCGACTGCGCTGGTACCGCCGCTCGACCACCTCGACCGGGGAGCCGATCCTCGGCATCCACACGCGGACCGGTCCTGGCTGCTGGGTACTGCTCGTCGGCAGTGAACTCGACGAGGCGCGCCGGGACGAGTTCCGGGTACTGCTCGACGGCGCGCTGAACTCCGGCGCTCGCGTGGTGATCCTGGATCTGCGGCGCACGGTCTTCTTGAGCATTCGCGTCGCCGCCTCGCTCGCCGCCGCGAAACGGGCCACCGGGCGGCGCGGCGTCGATCTGCGGCTCGTCGGCGGCGGCCGGCAGGTGCAGCGGGCGCTCGACCTGGTCGGCGTGCGGCCGCTGTTCCGCTACTACACCAGTGTCGACGAGGCCTCGGCCGAGTAATTGTTTCGGTCCGCGCCCCCCGGGTAGGCGCAGGGTGCACTCTCCTGACGCCACCAGCGGGGAGGAGACCTCGTGGATTCGATGGACCGGCTCATCGTGGTCTCGACCGGAGCGCCCGCGCTCCATCTCAGGGTCGAGGCCGACCTGAGGCGGCTCGCCCTCGTGCGCGCGATCGCTGAAACATTCGCTGAGACAGCACATTTCACCAACAGCGAGGTCGACGACATCGTGGTCGCACTCGACGAGGCCGCCACCGGTCTGCTGCTCGCCGCCACGCCGGACGCGCAACTGCACGTCCAGCTCACCGCCGACGAGTTCCGCCTGCGGATGCGGCTGAGCGCCGTCTGCCTCACCTCGCGCCCGATCGACGGGGCGAGCCTGGGCTGGCGCGTGTTGTCCGCCATCACCGAGGGGCCGACGGTGGCGGGCGAATCGTTCGACCCGGTGCGCGGTGGCTATCCGGTGACGATGGTCCTCACCCGCCTCCGTAGCGTCCTCGGCCGGGGCGGGCCGTCTCACTGACGACGGGGAGACTGCGCGTCGGCGCGCCGCTGGACCCGTCGATGCTCGGCCACGACCAAACCGATGCCCCCGAGCAGGCACACCGCACAGGCGATCCCGGCGATGATCGCCCAGCCCTCGAAGCCGTAGCCGGCCGCGGTGAGGGTGAGGGCGAGCAGCACGAGGCCGATGCCGGCGAGGAGCAGGCCGGGCCAGTTGCGCACGTCCTCGATCGACTCACCCGCGTGCGGGCGGATGGTCCTGGCGTCGTCGGGGAACCGTTCCTCGGGGTCGTTCATCGCGGGCTCCTGTCGTTGCCGGGCGAAAAGGGTCCTTTCCACGTCATGCCCGCTGCGCGCGCGCTCAATCAGGACACGGTGAAAGGCATGGGGCGCAATCGGATCGGCTACCCTGGGGGAGCGATTCAGGAAGGCTCGATATGCCCATCAGATTCCGTCAGCGCAAGTCCTTCGGCCCGCTGACCTTCAATTTCACCCAGTCCGGCCTGTCCTCGTGGGGAATCAAGATCGGGCCGTGGACCTGGAACTCCCGCACCAGGAAGAACAGCGTCGACCTGCCGGGCCCGCTGAGCTGGCGCCAGCGCTGACTCAGCCGATCGCGGGCACACGTTCGGTCGGCACCGGGGGCGGCGGGGGAGTGCCGTCGCCGAAGGGACTGCCACCCAGCTCCTCGCGGTGATGCGGGGTCAGCCAGTTCGACAGGTCGGGCCCGGCCGGGACGATGCCGGTGGGATTGATGTCGCGGTGCACCACGTAGTAGTGCTCCTTGATCTGGCCGAAGTCGATGGTGTCGCCGAAGCCGGGCGTCTGGAACAGGTCGCGCGCGTAGGCCCACAGCACCGGCATCTCGGCGAGTTTGGCGCGGTTGCATTTGAAATGGCCGTGGTACACCGGGTCGAAGCGGACCAGGGTGGTGAACAGCCGCACATCGGCCTCGGTGATCGTGTCGCCCACGAGATACCGCTGTGCGCGCAGCCGCTCGGTGACGCGGTCCAGCGCGGCGAAGAGCCGCGCGTAGGCGGCGTCGTAGGCGTCCTGCGCCCCGGCGAAACCGCACCGGTAGACGCCGTTGTTGATGTCGCGGAACACGTCTCGATTGATCTCGTCGATCTGTGCGCGCAGGTGCTCCGGATACAGCTGCGGTGCGCCCGGCCGGTGGAAAGCGGTCCACTCCGTCGAGAAGTCCAGGGTCATCTGGGCGTAGTCGTTGGTGACGACCTGCCCGGTCGGGATGTCGACCACGGCGGGGACCGTGATGCCCCGCGGATAGTCGGGGTACCTGGCCAGGTAGGCATCGCGCAACCGATGGATGCCGAGGACCGGGTCGACCTCGCCGGGATCGAGATCGAAGGTCCAGCTGAGCTTGTCGTGCGTCGGTCCGCACAGGCCCAGCGACAGGACGGGTTCGAGGCCGAGGAGCCTGCGCACGATCAGCGTCCGATTGGCCCACGGGCAGGCGCGCGCGGCGACGAGCCGATACCGGTCCGGCTCGACGGGATACCCGTCGCGACCGTCGGCGGTGATCCGCGTGGTGATGTAGTTGGTGTCGCGGCGGAACTCCCCGGCCTCGACATAGCTTCCCGCTCCGGCATCGCTCACCCCGCCAGTCTCCCAGACGGCGCCGCGCTCCGGAACGACCACGACGCGGAATCGGCACGGCGAAATCCCGCAGGTCGGGCGGGACGTAGGACAGAATGTCGCCATGCGGACATTTGCCAGGGTGTTGCACGCTGTCGTCGCCGGTGTTCTGCTCGTCTCCGCTGGTCACGGCGTCGCCGCCGCGGCTCCCTCGCCCGGCGTCGGGCACACGCAGCTACCGTGGACAGCGGCGGGCCCCGAAGGGCTGCGAGCCCCGGGCGCCGCGCTCGCCGACGGTGTCACCGGCACGGTGCTGTGGTCGCGCGAGGCGCATACCCGCGTCCCGATCGCCAGCATCGCCAAGGTGATGACCGCGGTCGTCGTGATCCTCAGCAACGATCTCGAGCGTCCGGTGACCGTGCCACAGGAAGCCGCCGGGTACTGCGCCGGGCACAGCGGCAGCACCGCGGGTCTGGTGGCCGGGGAAGTACTCACCGGCAGGCAGCTGCTCAACGCGCTGCTGCTGCCCTCCGGCTGCGATGCCGCCTACGCGCTGGCCGAGTCCTACGGTCCCGGTCAGGGCGGCTTTCTGGCCAGGATGAACGACACGGCGCGGGTCATGGGTCTGGGCAACACCCACTTCGCCGACCCCAGCGGCCTGCCGTACCCGCACGACCACGCCACCTTCTCCACCCCGGCCGATTTGGTCGCGCTCGGCGTGCGCGCCATGAACCTGCCCGCGTTCCGGGAGATCGTCGGCTCCCGCGACTTCCACGTCCCCGCCGGGCCCGCCAACCGTGAGCACCACTGGCAGACCACCAATCGCCTGCTGCTCGAATACCCCGGCACCATCGGCATCAAGACCGGCAACACCAATGCCGCCGGCCACTGCCTGCTGTTCGAAACCGTCCGCGCGGGCATTCCGCTGATCGGCGTGGTCCTGCACAGCTCCGACCACAGCAGCGCCGAGGCCAAGGACGACGCCGAACGCATGCTCGACTGGGCTTACGATCCGATCGTGGGCGCCCTGGGCTCCGCCGCCCGCTGACCACCGAAAAGCGCGTCAGCGCAGGGGGATCGGGCCGCGGAACTGGCGGGCGACGGCGCTGAACCAGCCGAGGTGGTAGTGGCCGCCCTCGGTGTCGAAGCGCTCGCGCAGTTCGTACCACCGCAGGCCTGGGTGCCGGTGGTGCACGTCGTGCAAGGTGAAGTTCAGGGCGAATCGCTCGAGTGGCCGCGGCACGCGCAGGTTCATCGCCTCGCGGGGCGCGGCGAGGTCGGTGCCGTAGTGATAGGCGTTGTCGGACAGCGAGATGATGAGCGCGCGGCCGCCGAGCGCGGCGAGCAACATCCACCAGTGCGCGCCGTAGGCCAGGAACGCCAGGGTGTGCACGACGACGATCGCGGCGGCGTCGGTGCGGAACCTGTCGAGTACGGCCGGTTGCGCGACCCGGTCGAGGAGCAGGCCGCCGACCGAATCCGGCGCTTCGACCCGGCGACCCACCGCCCTGATCACCGCCGCGGGCAGCACCGCCAGCACCAGGGCGATCACCTCGAGCAGATACAGACCGCCGAGCAGTTTCAGATAGAACGCGGGCGCGGCCCCCAGCCTGGTGGTCTCGGCCGGGTCGTAGATCTCGGTGCGCTCACGGACCCGGCTGTAGCGGTGATGCAGCAGATGGCCGACCTTGAGCATCGCGAACGGCGAGCCGTACAGCACGGCCAGTGCCCGGCCCACCCGGTCGTTGCGGGACCGATCCCGCAGCAGCGCACCGTGAATGGCCTCGTGGATCAGCGACCAGAACGGCGTGGTGGTGAGTATCAGCGGTACCAGCAGCCACCCCCACGCCGCGTCCACGCGCAGCAGCAGCGGCACCAGGAACAGTTGGCAGGCGCCGATCACCATCGCGATCACGACGAGCCCGATGTTCACCGGCTCGCCGCCGGTGGATCGCGGCGCCCGGGGCGGGCGAACTCGGCCAGGGGTACGGGTTTCGGTCATGTCGCAGCGCCGCTCCGTAGAGATCGGGAACTCCCGCGGCTCATCCTGCCATCCACGCGCCGTCCGCGACAGGGCCGGACGAATCGTCAGCGCGCGCCGACGATCCGCAGTGCCATCTCGGCGTAGGCGTCGCCGATGTCCTCGGGACTCCACGCGCCCTCGTCGCGATACCACCGCGCGATATCGATACCGAGCGAGAGCAGGGCGACCGCGGCCATGCGCGTGTCCGGCACGTCGAAGGCTCCGGTGGCGACACCGTGCTCGACCAGATCGCGGATCTCCCGGTCGATCTGCTGGCGGATCGCGCGGATCTCGGCGTGGTGCTCCGGCGTCAGCGCGGCCAGTTCGTAATTGACGATGCGGGCGCTGGTGTGGCCGCGCGCGTGGTGGGCGGCGAAGGCGCGGATCACGTTGCGCAGCGCGGTCACCGGATCGGGATCCGAGGCCGCCGCCTCGACCACGAGGTTCAGTGTCACCTCGTGTCCCGACCTCGAGATCAGGTACAGCAGTTCCTCTTTGGACTTGTGGTGGACATACACCGCCGCCGGGCTCATCCCCGCGGCCGAGGCGATATCGCGCGTGGTGGTGCCGTTGAAGCCCTTGTCGGCGAAGGCCGCGACGGCGGCTTCCAGGAGCCGGGCTCGGGTCGCGTCGCCGCGGGGTTCGGTGGTCTCGGTCATGTCAGGGGTCATTATCGCGCGCGTCGCTCGCCGGCCACGCGGCGGGCGTGGGTGACGTGGATTACACGACTGGGTCACAGTGCGCCCCTTGACGGTCGGGTGTGATCTCCTGCACCATACACCTAAGCAAGCGCTTAGTTACCAAAGGAGTTTCCATGCCGGAAGCCGTGATCGTCGCCGCTGCCAGATCCCCGATAGGTCGAGCGGGCAAGGGCTCGCTCAAGGACATGCGCCCCGACGACCTGACCGTCCAGATGGTGCGTGCCGCGCTGGCTCAGGTGCCGAATCTGAACCCGGCCGAGGTCGAGGACCTCGTCCTGGGGTGCGGGCAGCCCGCGGGCGAGTCGGGGTTCAACATGGCCAGGGTGGTCGCGGTGCTGGCCGGGCTCGACGCGGTGCCGGGCACGACCGTCAATCGCTACTGTTCGTCGAGCCTGCAGAGCACCCGGATGGCGTTGCACGCCATCAAGGCGGGCGAGGGTGACGTGTTCATCTCCGCCGGCGTCGAGACCGTCAGCCGCTTCGTGAAGGGCAATGCCGACGGGCTGCCCGACACCCAGAACCCGGTCTTCGCCGACGCCGTCGCGCGCACGGCGCAGCGGGCCGAGGGTGGCGCCGCGCCCTGGACCGACCCGCGCGTCGGCTCCTCGCTGCCCGACGTGTACATCGCCATGGGCCAGACCGCGGAGAACGTCGCCCAGGCCACCGGGATCACCCGTGCCGAGCAGGACGCGTTCGGTGTGCGCTCGCAGAACCTGGCCGAGAAGGCCATCGCGAACGGCTTCTGGGCCACCGACATCACTCCGGTGACACTGCCCGACGGCACGGTGGTCAGTGCCGACGACGGCCCGCGCGCCGGTGTCACCCTGGAGGCGGTGAGCCAGCTGAAGCCGGTGTTCCGCCCCGACGGCACCGTGACCGCGGGCAACTGCTGCGCGCTCAACGACGGCGCGGCGGCGCTGGTGATCATGTCCGACACCAAGGCCAGGGAGCTGGGTCTGGTTCCGCTGGCGCGGGTCGTCAGCACCGGGGTCTCCGGGCTGTCGCCGGAGATCATGGGTCTCGGTCCGATCGAGGCGTCGAAGCAGGCGCTGCGGCGCGCCGGTCTCACCATCGACGACATCGACCTGGTCGAGATCAACGAGGCGTTCGCGGTGCAGGTGCTGGGCTCGGCGCGCGAACTCGGCATCGCCGAGGACAAGCTCAACATCAACGGCGGCGCGATCGCCGTCGGTCATCCGTTCGGCATGACCGGTGCCCGCATCACCAGCACCCTGATCAACTCGCTGCGCTTCCACGACAAGCAGTTCGGGCTGGAGACGATGTGTGTCGGTGGCGGCCAGGGTATGGCCATGGTGCTGGAGCGGCTGTCGTGACCGGCCGGTTCGCGGGCAAGACCGCGATCGTCACCGGCGCCAGCCGCGGCATCGGGCTCGGCATCGCGCAGCGGCTGGTCGACGACGGCGCGAAGGTCGTCATCACCGCCCGCAAGAAGGACGCGCTGGACGAGGCGGTCGCCCAGCTCGGCGGTCCCGCGCACGCGCTCGGCGTGGCCGGTCGTTCCGATGACGCCGAGCATCAGCAAGACGCTGTCGCCCAGGCGATCGCGACGTTCGGCAGCGCCGATCTGCTGGTCAACAACACCGGTATCAACCCGGTGTACGGGCCGATGATCGACCTCGACCTGGCGGCGGCGCGCAAGATCGTCGAGGTCAACTGCCTGGCCGCGCTGGCCTGGACCCAGCAGGTCCACAAGTCCTGGATGGGCGAGCACGGCGGCTCCGTGGTCAATGTGTCGTCGGTGGCGGGGATCAAGCCCGCGCCGGGGATCGGCTTCTACGGCGCCAGCAAGGCGATGCTGACCTACCTCACCCAGGAACTGGCCGTGGAACTCGGCCCGGACATCCGGGTCAACGCGGTCGCGCCCGCCGTCGTCAAGACCAAGTTCGCCACGGCCCTCTACGAAGGCCGGGAGCAGGAAGTTTCCAGCACTTACCCGCTGAAGCGGCTGGGCGTGCCCGAGGATATAGCCGGCGCGGTGACGTTCCTGCTGTCCGCCGACGCCGCGTGGATCACCGGTCAGTTGCTCGTCGTCGACGGCGGCATCACGCTGACCGGCGGCGTCTGAATCACCATTCCCAGGAGGAGAATTCCATGAGCACCACCAGAACCGCCATCGTCACCGGAGCGGCCCGCGGCATCGGCGCCGGCGTGGCCCGCCGCCTGGCCGAGGACGGCCTGGCCGTCGCGGTCATCGATCTCGACGAGGCCGCCTGCAAGCCGGTCGTCGAGGAGATCGAGGCCGCGGGCGGCCGGGCGATCGCGATCGGCGCCGACGTCGCCGACGAGGCCGCTGTCGCGGCCGCCGTGGAGCGGGTCGCCGCCGAGCTCGGCGCGCCGACCGTGCTGGTCAACAATGCCGGTGTCATCCGCGACAACATGCTGTTCAAGATGAGCACCGACGACTGGGACCTGGTCATGAACGTGCACCTGCGCGGCGCGTTCCTGATGACGCGCGCCGCCCAGAAGTACATGACCGAGGCGAAGTTCGGCCGCATCGTCAACCTGTCGAGCACCTCGGCGCTGGGCAACCGCGGCCAGGCCAACTACTCCGCGGCCAAGGCGGGCGTGCAGGGCTTCACCAAGACCCTGGCCCTGGAACTGGGCAAGTTCGGCGTCACCGCCAACGCCATCGCGCCCGGTTTCATCGAGACCGAGATGACCGCGGCCACCGCGGCCCGCGTCGGCGTCCCGTTCGAGGACTTCAAAGCCTTCGCGGCCAAGGAGATCCCGGTCGCGCGCACCGGTGTGCCCGCCGACATCGCCCACGCCGTGTCGTTCTTCGTCAGCGAGGGCGCCGGTTTCGTCTCCGGGCAGGTGCTCTACGTGGCGGGAGGTCCCAAGGCATGAGGACCTTCGACGGTCTGGCCGAGCTCGAAGCCGCTGTCGGCACCCATCTCGGGTACTCGCAGTGGCACGCCATCACCCAGGATCAGGTGAACACCTTCGCCGAGGCGACCGGTGACCACCAGTGGATCCACGTCGACCCCGAGAAGGCGGCCCAGGGCCCGTTCGGCACCACCATCGCCCACGGTTACCTCACCCTGTCGCTGGTCCCGATGCTGGTCTCGGAGATCTACCGGGTCGACGGCGTCAAGATGGGTGTCAACTACGGGTCCAACAAGCTTCGTTTCCCGGCGCCGGTTCCGGTCGGGTCGAAGGTGCGCGCCGGGGTCGAGCTCGTCTCGGTCACGCCGGGGGCGGGCGGGCACCTGGTCACCGCGAAGGTCGTGATCGAGCGCGAGGGCGGCGACAAGCCGGTCTGCGTGGTCGAGACCGTCTCGCTCGTGGTGGTGTGATGGCGACCGGCACCGAGCTGCCCGGGCTCGACCTCGACCGCCTCGGCCCGTGGCTGCGCGCGGCCCTTCCCGGCGTCGGCCCCGAACTCTCCGGACAGGTGCTCGCGGGCGGCAGGTCCAACCTCACCTACACGGTGCGCGACGGCGCGTCCGCCTGGATCGTGCGCAGGCCACCGCTGGGCCACGTCCTGGCGACCGCGCACGACATGGCGCGCGAGTACCGGGTGATGGCGGCCCTGCGGCAGACCTCGGTGCCGGTTCCGGCCATGTTCGCGCTGTGCGAGGACGCCGAGGTCATCGGCGCGCCGTTCTACGTGATGGAGCTGGTCGAGGGGCGGCCGTACCGGCACGCCGCCGAGCTCGCCACACTGGGACCGCTACGCACCGAGGCGATGTCGGCCGCGCTGGTCGACACCCTCGCCGACCTGCACGCCGTCGACCCCGCCGCGGTCGGGCTGGCGGATTTCGGGAGGCCGGAAGGCTTCCTCACCCGCCAGGTGAGTCGCTGGAAGAAGCAGCTCGACGCCTCGCGCACCCGCGCCCTGCCACTGGCCGACGAACTGCACGCACTGCTGGCCGCCGACATCCCGGCCGAGTCGGCCGTGGGCATCGTGCACGGCGACTACCGGCTCGACAACGTGCTCGTCGACGAGAACGACCGCCCGGCGGCCGTCATCGACTGGGAAATGGCCACCCTTGGTGACCCGCTCACCGACCTGGCGTTGATGGTCGTCTACGGGCGTCTGGCCGCGCAGCTCGGCCGCAACGCGGTCGTCGCCGACGCGACCTCGGCCCCCGGCTTCCTGACCGAGGACGAGATCATCGCGCGCTACACCGCGCGCAGCGACCGCGACATGTCCCGGTTCGGCTTCTACCTCGGCCTCGCCGCGTTCAAACTGGCCGTGATCATCGAGGGCATCCACTACCGATTCCTGCACGGCCAGACCGTCGGCGCGGGTTTCGATGCCCTCGGTGACGCGGTCGAACCCCTGCTCGACACCGGCCGCACCGCATTGAAGGAGCATCGCTGATGGACTTCGCCTACGACGCGCGCACCGAGGAATTACGCGCCACGCTGCTGGATTTCATGGACAGCCACGTCTACCCGGCCGAGCCGGTGTTCGCCGAACAGATCGGGCAGCTCGACAACCGCTGGGCCTGGGACTCGGTGCCCGTGCTGGCCGAGCTGCGGGCCGAGGCCCGGCGTCGCGGTCTGTGGAATCTGTTCCTGCCCGGCGAGCACGGCGCGGGCCTGACCAATGCCCAGTACGCGCCGCTGGCCGAGATCACCGGTCGCAGTGCGCATCTGGCGCCCGCGGTCCTCAACTGCGCCGCGCCCGACACCGGCAACATGGAGGTGCTCGCGCTCTTCGGCGACGAGCGCCAGCGCGAGCGGTGGCTGGAACCGTTGCTGGACGGGCGGATTCGCTCGGCGTTCGCGATGACCGAACCCGACGTCGCGTCGTCGGACGCCACCAATATCGCCACCAGGATCGAACGCGACGGCGACGAGTACGTCCTCAACGGCCGCAAGTGGTGGATCACCGGGGCGATGAATCCCAACTGCCGGATCTTCATCGTCATGGGCAAGACCGATCCGTCGGCCGGACGACACCGCCAGCAGTCGATGATCCTGGTGCCCCGCGACACCCCCGGCCTGGAAATCCAGCGCGGCATGGAGGTTTTCGGCTACGACGACCACGATCACGGCGGCCACGCCGAGCTGTCGTTCACCGATGTGCGGGTGCCCGCCGCCAACCTGATCGGCGGCGAGGGCACCGGATTCGCCATCGCCCAGGCCCGCCTCGGACCCGGCCGGATCCATCACTGCATGCGCGCGATCGGCATCGCCGAACGCGCCGTCGAGCTCATGTGCGCCCGCGCCGAGCAGCGCGTCGCCTTCGGCAAGCCGCTGTCGGAGCAGGGCGTGATCCGGGACTGGATCGCCGAGTCGCGGGTCAAGCTGGAGCAGTTGCGGCTGCTGGTGCTCAAGACCGCCTGGCTGATGGACACGGTCGGAAACAAGGGCGCGCACACCGAGATCCAGGCGATCAAGATCGCCACCCCGTCGACCGTGCAGTGGATTCTCGACAAGGCCATCCAGGTCCACGGCGCCGGTGGACTGTCCCAGGACTTCCCGCTGGCCGCGGCCTATGCCGGCATCCGGACGCTGCGCTTCGCCGACGGCCCGGACGAGGTTCACAAGAACGCGCTCGCCAAGAGCGAGCTGAGCAGGCAGCGGGAGACGCGATGACCCTCGACGAATTGACCGGGCGGATCGAGGAATTCCTCGCCGCCAACGACCCGGCAGGCACCGAGCGCCTCGACTTCCTGCGCGCCCGCTACGACGCCGGGCTGGCCTGGGTGTACTTCCCGGTGGGTCACGGCGGTCTCGGCCTGCCGCGGAGCCTGCAGCCCGAGGTCGAGCGCCGCTTCGCCGAAGCCGGGGCGCCGGACAACAATCCGAGCGGCAATGTCATCGGGCTCGGCATGGCTGGTCCGACGATTCTCGCCTGCGGTACCGAGGAGCAGAAGCAGCGGTTCCTGCGTCCGCTGTGGACGGGCGAGGAGATCTGGTGCCAGCTGTTCAGTGAGCCCGGCGCCGGTTCCGACCTGGCCAATGTGAGTACCCGCGCGGTCCGCGACGGCGACGAGTGGGTCGTCAACGGTCAGAAGGTGTGGACCTCGAGCGCGCATCTGGCGCAGTTCGCGATCCTGTTGGCCCGCACCGACGCCGGAATCCCCAAGCACCGTGGCATGACGTTCTTCCTCATCGACATGACCCAGCCCGGTGTGGAGGTGCGTCCGCTGCGCCAGATCACGGGGGAGGCCGAGTTCAACGAGGTCTTCCTGACCGATGCCAGGGTCCCCGACGCGCAGCGCCTCGGCGCCGAGGGCGACGGCTGGCGAGTCGCCAACACCACGCTCAACACCGAGCGGGTCGCGATCGGCGGCAAGGACTCCGCGCGCGAGGACGGCATGATCGGCGTGGTCGCCCAGACCTGGCGCGCGCACCCCGAGCGGCGCACTCCGGAACTGCACGACCGGCTGCTGCGCCTGTGGGTCGACGCGGAGGTGGCCCGGCTGACCGGCGCGCGCCTGCAGCAGAAGCTGGCCAAGGGCATGCCGGGGCCCGAGGGCTCGGCGATGAAACTGATCTTCGCGAAATGCGCCCAGCAACTGTCCGGCCTCGAGCTCGAGCTCCTGGGGGAGCAGGGCCTGCGGTACTCCGACTGGACCATGGTGCGGCCCGAATCCGTCGACTTCAACGGACGCGACGCCGGTTATCGGTATCTGCGCGCCAAGGGCAATTCGATCGAGGGCGGCACCTCGGAAATCCTGCGCAACATCGTCGCCGAGCGGGTGCTCGGGCTACCCGCCGAACCGCGGACCGACAAGGACCGCCCCTGGAAGGAGGTCGCGCGATGACCGACCTGAACCTGGTCTACACCGAGGTCGAGGACGACCTGCGCGGCGTGGTCACCGCGGTCCTGGCCGCCCACTGCCCGCCCGCCGCGGTCACCGCGCTCTACGACGGCGACCGTTCCCTGGTCGCCGGGCTGTGGAAGAACATCGCCGTCGACCTCGGTCTTGCCGCTCTGCTGGTCCCCGAGGAGCACGGGGGTGCGGGCGCGTCGGCCCGCGAAGCCGCCGTGGTACTCGAGGAGCTGGGCCGGTTCGCCGCGCCGGTGCCGTTTCTCACCAGCGCGGTCGTCGCCACCACCGCCCTGCTCGACGCCGCCGACCCGTTGCTCGGCGCGCTCGCGGCCGGCGAGCGGACCGCGGCGCTGGCGGTGCCGCTGTCCCTGGCGCCGCACGAGCCGATTCCCGCGCTCACCCTCGGCGCCGACGGCACGCTCAGCGGCACGGTGACCAGCGTCGCGGGCGCGCTCGACGCCGATGTGCTGCTGGTGCCCGCCGCCGGTCCCGACGGGATCGCGCTGTACGCGGTCGCGGCCGCCGATACCGAACGCACGCCGGTCGTTTCCCTGGATATGGGCCGTCAGCTGGCAGACCTGGCACTGCGCGCGGCGCCCGCGCGGCGCGTGGCCGGCGACGGCGCCGAGGCGGTGCGCCGCGCGCTCACCGCCGGCGCGGCCCTGCTGGCTTCCGAGCAGTACGGCGTGGCCAGGTGGTGCCTGGAGGACACCGTCGCCTATCTGAAGGAACGTCGCCAGTTCGGCCGCGTCGTCGGTGGCTTCCAGGCGATCAAACACCGGCTCGCCGACCTCTACACCGAGCTCGAATCCGCCGCTGCCGCAGCCAGATACGCCGCGGCCACGCTCGCGGCCGACGATGCCGACCTGCCGGTGGCGGCGAGCGTCGCCCAGGCCTACTGCGGTGATGTCGCGGTGCACGCCGCGGAGGAAGCGGTGCAGCTGCACGGTGGCATGGGCATGACCTGGGAGCACCCGGCGCACCTGTATCTCAAGCGCGCCAAGGCCGACCAGATCGCCTTCGGCACCGCCGGTCGCCATCGCGCGCGCCTGGCCGAGCTGATCGACCTGCCCGCGTAGCCGCGCTACTTCCTGCGCGCGCGGAGCCGGTCGCGTTCGGCGCGCAGCGCGGCGACCGTGTCCTCGAGCTCGAGGATGCGGGCGACCGCGGTCAGGTTGACGCCCTCGCCGGTGAGCGCGGTGATGCGATGCAGCCGGGTCAGGTCGTCCCCGCTGTATCGCCGCGTGCCGCCGGCGCTGCGGGCCGGGGTGATCAGGCCGTGCTGCTCGTAGAGGCGCAGCGTCTGGACACCGATCCCGGCCAGCTCGGCGGCGACCGAGATCGCGTACACCGCCTGCCCCGTCGTCGGCAGGCCGTCGGAGGGGATGACCATCTGTGTCCTCACTTCGCTTCCGATACTTCTCCTACCAGGTTACTTATCTCTGATGCTTGCACTCTCCTGGGGTGAGTGCTAGAAAGAATCTGTGTCAGATGACATAGGTTATCTGATCTGGAGCCTACCGAGATAGGAGTGAGTTGGAGGTGGCGACCATGTTGATGCGTACCGATCCGTTCCGGGAACTGGATCGCGTGACACAGCAGGTGTTCGGCACAGCGGCTCGTCCGGCGGCCATGCCCATGGACGCCTGGCGCGACGGTGACGAGTTCATCGTCGAATTCGATCTGCCGGGCATGGACCCGGATTCGCTGGATCTCGATGTCGAACGCAATGTGGTGACCGTGCGCGCCTCGCGCGCGGAGATCGACGCCGACCGGTCCATGATCGCCGCGGAACGTCCGCGCGGTGTGTTCAGCCGCCAGCTGTTCCTCGGCGAGAGCCTGGACACCGAGCAGATCCGCGCCGACTATCGCGACGGTGTCCTGCGACTGTCGATCCCGGTCGCGGAGCGGGCCAAACCCCGCAAGATCGAGATCTCGCGGCACCGCGAACCGCAGGCCATCAACGCCTGATCAGTCCCCAGGGAGTTACGCGACCAGGTGGCCGGGCCGCGCCGGGCCGGCCCCCGGTCGACCCGGGCTCCCCGGGCCGCCCAGCCCCTCCCCGCCCAAGGCGGGTAAGACCACGATCATGCAGGACATCGCCAACGCGATCGCGATCAACAACCCCGAGTGCTACCTCATGGTCGTGCTGGTCGACGAGCGTCCCGAAGAGGTCACCGACATGCAGCGCTCG
>NZ_JARWOJ010000327.1 GCF_029868625.1 Nocardia neocaledoniensis
CTGGGTGTCCCCCCCCACCATCTCCCCCGCGGGGGGGGGGGGGGGGGGGGGGGGGGGGTTTTATTCTCCCCACTTCCCCCCCGGGGGGGGGGGGTTTTGGGGGGGTTTTCTTTGGGGGGGGGGGGGTTTTGGCCCCCCGCCCCCCGTTCTCCCGCGCTGTGCTTACTTGATCTCCGCCAGGACGGTGCCCTGGGTGATGGCGGCGCCCGCCTCGACGCTGAGCCCGGTGACGACACCGGCCTTGTGCGCGTTGACCGGGTTCTCCATCTTCATGGCCTCGAGCACCACGATCAGGTCGCCCGCCTCGACGGTCTGCCCCTCTTCGACGGCGACCTTCACCACGGTGCCCTGCATGGGCGCGGTGACCGCGTCACCGGAGGCCGCACCGGCACCGGCGCCGCCGCGCTTGCGCGCCTTCGGCTTCTTGCGGATGACGCCCGCGCCGTTGCCGGCCGAACCGGCCGCACCGCCACCGAGGGTGAACTGACCGGGCAGCGACACCTCGACGCGACGGCCGCCGACCTCGACGACGACCTTCTGCCGGGGCAGGTCCTCGTCCTCGTCCTCGGCGACGCCACCGGCCGTGAACGGCTCGACGGTGTTCTTCCACTCGGTTTCGATCCACTTGGTGTAGACGTCGAACTTCTCGCCGTCACCGATGAACGCCGGGTCCTCGACGATGGCGCGGTGGAACGGGATGACCGTGGCCAGGCCGTCGACCTCGAACTCGGCCAGCGCGCGACGGGCGCGCTGCAGGGCCTGCTCACGGTTCTCGCCGGTGACGATCAGCTTGGCCAGCATCGAGTCGAACTGACCGCCGATGACGCTGCCTGCCACCACGCCGGAGTCGACGCGCACGCCGGGGCCCGAGGGCTCGCGGTAGACGCTGACCGGGCCGGGGGCGGGCAGGAAGCCGCGACCGGCGTCCTCGCCGTTGATCCGGAACTCGAACGAGTGCCCGCGCGGGGTGGGGTCCTCCTTGATGGTCAGCTCCTCGCCGTTGGCGATGCGGAACTGCTGACGCACCAGGTCGATGCCCGCAGTCTCCTCGGTGACCGGGTGCTCGACCTGCAGGCGGGTGTTCACCTCGAGGAAGGACACGGTCTCGCCCTGCACCAGGTACTCCACGGTGCCCGCGCCGTAGTAGCCCGCCTCGCGGCAGATGCGCTTGGCCGACTCGTGGATCTTGGCCCGGACCTCGTCGGACAGGAACGGCGCGGGCGCCTCCTCGACGAGCTTCTGGAAGCGGCGCTGCAGCGAGCAGTCGCGGGTACCGGCGACGACGACGTTGCCGTGCTGGTCGGCGATGACCTGGGCTTCGACGTGGCGGGCCTTGTCCAGGTACTGCTCGACGAAGCACTCGCCGCGACCGAAGGCGGCCACGGCCTCGCGGGTCGCCGACTCGAACAGCTCGGGGATCTCCTCGATGGTGTGGGCGACCTTCATGCCGCGGCCACCGCCACCGAAGGCGGCCTTGATGGCGACCGGGACGCCGTACTCCTTGGCGAAGGCGACGACCTCGTCGGCGTTCTTGACCGGGTCCTTGGTACCCGCCGCCATCGGGGCCTGCGCCCGCTCGGCGATGTGGCGCGCGGTGACCTTGTCGCCCAGGTCGCGGATGGACTGCGGCGAGGGGCCGATCCAGATCAGCCCGGCGTCGAGGACGGCCTGGGCGAAGTCGGCGTTCTCGGAGAGGAAGCCGTAACCCGGGTGGATGGCGTCGGCGCCGGACTTGGCGGCGGCGTCGAGGATCTTGTCGAACACGAGGTACGACTCCGCCGAGGTCTGACCGCCGAGGGCGAACGCCTCGTCGGCGAGCTTCACGAAGGGAGCGTCGGCATCGGGCTCGGCGTACACCGCGACGCTGGTGATCCCCGCGTCCTTGGCAGCCCGGATCACGCGGACCGCGATCTCGCCGCGGTTAGCTACGAGTACCTTCGTGATCCGTGCGCTGGCATGGCTGGGCACTGAGCCTCCTGTGTGCAATCTTTGGTCGCTTCGGGGGACGGGTCGCCGTGTAGGCCCCGTGCCCGGTATCGACAACTTTCGTCTCGGGCGAGTGTAGGCAGTGTGCCAATTCGGCCCGCACTCGGCTAGCCCTACTGTCGAGTAGGTCGCAGGTCACACTACTCGCCGCGCTGGACTGTGAACACGTTTCAATTGATCCGGCTATGGCTGCCCCGGTTCGGCGCCGCGCGTGATGGGCAGCCGCACCGAATTCCCCCATTCGATCCAGGATCCGTCGTAATTGCGCACCGACCTGCGACCGAGCAGAAAGGCCAGGACGAACCAGGTGTGGCTGGAGCGTTCACCGACGCGGCTGTAGACGACCAGATCCTCGGCGGGCAGCGCGCCGTAGACCGCGTCGAGCTCGGCCCGGCTGCGGAAACGGCCGTCGGGCCCGCAGGCGGAGGTCCACGGGATGTTCACCGCCGACGGGATGTGCCCGCCGCGCAGCGCGGCGTACTCCTGATCGAGCGGCTTGTCCTCGAGCTCGCCGGAGTACTCCTGTGCCGAGCGCACGTCGACCAGCGGGGCACCCAGCCGGGCGAGCACATCGTCACGGAACGCGCGCGCGAGCGAGTCGTCGCGGGCGACGAGGGGGTAGTCGCTGGGCGCGAGGAGGGGCAGGTCGAAGGTGGTGTCGCGCTCCTCCGAGATCCAGGCGTCGCGGCCACCGTCGAGCAGGCGCACGTCCTCGTGGCCGAAGAGGGTGAAGATCCAGGCGGTGTGGGCGGCCTGGGCGTTGCCGCGGTCGCCGTAGATCACCACGGTGTCCTCGCGCCGGATGCCCTTGGCGCGCATCAGTTCGGTGAAGCGCGGGCCGTCGACGTAATCGCGGGTCACCGGGTCGCTCAGGTCGCCACGCCAGTCGATCTTGACCGCTCCCGGGACATGGCCGATGTCGTAGAGCAGGATGTCATCGTTGGACTCGATGATCTTCACCCCGGGCACTCCGATGTTTGCGGAGAGCCATTCCGTGGTTACCAATCGATGCGGGACTGCGTAGGAACCGAAGGCGGGGTGCGGATCCGGGGCGACGGGCACGGTGTGGTCCTTCACGCGAGAGTATTGGGCGGGTGCGACAGTGTGTTCTCGTCGCACCCGATGGTATGTCTGTGGTGGCACATCACGAATCGACACAATGGTCGAATAAAGCGCAGGGCCGTCCGATAAAGTCTCTGGAGAGGAGGGGTGAGCTATGTCCGATTCTTGGCCGCGGCGGCGACTGCTCGCGATCCTACGTGGCGCGACCGAGCCCCTCGATGCCCAGGAACTGGCCAGGATCACCGGACAGCACGTCACCACCGTCCGATTCCACCTCGATGTGCTCACCCGTGAATCGCTGGTCCGCCAGTTCCAGCAACCCCCGCGCGGCCGTGGCCGCCCGCGCATCGGCTACCGCGCCGTCCAGCGTTCGGTGGGTTATCAGGAACTCGCCCAGGTCCTCGCCGACCACCTCGGACCCGATCCGATCACCCGCTCCGCCGCCGCGATCGCCGCCGGCCGCGCCTGGGGCGCGCGGATGGACATCGGCGCGCATCCGGTCGAGACGCTGGCCGACGCCAGGGACATCACGATGTCGCTGATGTCAGAACTCGGTTTCGCCCCGGAGAAGGACCCGGTCGGCGAGACGCCCGAACACGTGCAGATCACGCTCACCGCGTGCCCGCTGCGCGAACTGGCCCGCTCGCACTCCGAGGTGGTGTGCGGAGTACACATGGGGCTCATGCGGGAAGTCCTCGACCGCAACGGCGCCCGCGGCCGCGTCGACGTGCGGCTGCACCCCTTCGTCGAACCGGAGCTGTGCCAGGCCCGGCTGGAACTCACCCTCGGCGCCGAGAACTGCGCCGCGGCGCCCGGTGTGCCCGCCGGGGCCGACGAGCCGGTGATCGCGCCCTCAGGCCCCCGTGTCCCGCCACAGCTGCGTGACACCGACACCGACATCTTCGAGCAGCCTGCGCAGCAGCGGTAGCCCGATCCCGATGACGCTGGACGGGTCGCCCTCGATCCGGTCCACGAACCAGCCGCCCAGCCCGTCCAGGGTGAACGCCCCGGCGACCTGCAACGGCTCACCGGTGGCGATATAGGCGTCGAGCTCGTCCGGCGCCGGCTTCGCGAAATGCACGGTGGTGCCGCTGCACTCTGCCGATTCCGCGACGACGGCGCCATCGCGCAGCCGCAGCACGCAATGGCCGGTGAGCAGGTCGGCGCTGCGGCCCGCCATCTCGGCCCAGCGGGCCCGCGCCACCTCGGGGGTGTGCGGTTTGCCCTGGAGCCGCCCGTCGACGAGCAGCATGGAATCGCAGCCGACGACGACACAGTCGGCGGCGAGTTCGGGAATCGACGCGGCGACGTCGACAGCCTTGGCACGGGCCAGGGCGACGACGACGTCGTGCGACGAGGTATCAGCGGGAAGTGCGGCCGCGACCGCGTCCTCGTCCACGCCCGAGACGCGGGCGCCCGGGTGGGTACCCCCCCGGGGGCGGGCGCCGGGGGGGGGCGGGGGCGCGGGGGCCCAGACCCGCCCGGGGACCCCAGCGCCGGGGGGGG
>NZ_JARWOJ010000328.1 GCF_029868625.1 Nocardia neocaledoniensis
CCCCCCCCCCCCCCCCCCCCCCCCCCCCCCCGCCCCCTCCAACACCCCCGGGGGGCCCACAAACCTGCCCCCCCCAAAACCCGGTAATCCCCCCAAAAAACGGCCAAATCCGGCCCCAATTTTGTCCGCCATAATCACCGAGTATGCGTGCGGACAGATGGGTGCCCACCCTGCTGTTGATGCCGGCGCGCGGCCGGGTGCCGGCCGCGGAGGTCGCCGCCGAGCTGGAAGTGTCGGTGGCGACGGCCCGGCGCGACCTGGAGGCCTTGTCGGCGGCGGGCATCCCCGTCTATCCCCAGGCCGGGCGCGGTGGCGGGTGGTCGCTGATCGGCGGCGCCCGCACCGACCTGTCCGGGCTGACGGCGGGGGAGACGCGCGCGCTGTTCCTGCTGGCCGGACCGGCCGCGCAGGCCGCGCCGGAACTGAAGTCCGCGCTGCGCAAGCTGGTGCGGGCGCTGCCACAGACCTTCCGAGAGGACGCGGCCGCGGCGGCCGACGCGATCGTCGTCGACCCCGCCCGTTGGGGCCGCCCGGATCCCCGGCCGCCCTCGGCCCTACCCCTGCTGCAACAGGCGGTGGTGGACCGTCGCCGGGTGCGCGTCGAGTACACGCGAGCGGGTGAGCGCACCGTTCGCGAGCTGAGTCCGTGGGGCCTGGTGGAGAAGGAAACGGTCTGGTACCTGATCGCGGGTACCGACCGCGGCCGCCGTACCTTCCGCCTCGATCGGATCGGCGAGGTCACCGTGCTCGACGAAATATTCGACCGGCCCGCGGATTTCGATCTGCAGGCCGAATGGGCGCGGATCGTGACCCGGATGGAGCAGCGGCGCGCCGCTGTGGCCGCGACGGTGCTCGTCTCCGCCGCGCTGGCCCCGATCCTGGCCGACCAGCAGGGCCGCAACTGCACCCTGCTCGGCTCCGCGGACGACGGCCGGATCCGCGCCGAGATCACGGCGGACACCGCCAAGATGGTCGCCAGGCAACTCGCGGGCTGGGGAGCCGACGTGGAAGTCGTCGGCCCCCCGGAGGTTCGGGCGGAACTCGTGGCCCTGGGTGCGGAACTGGTCCGCGGCAACAGTTGAAGACGGGTCGCGGCTAGGCGACGGTGTCGCGGTGCGCGCGCTCGGCCAGTGCCCGCGTGACCTCGGTCGCCACCACCGCGTGTCCACTGGTCGTGAAGTGGATGAGGTCCGCGCTCATCAGGGTGGGGCGCGTGCGCACCGGATGCTCCCAGAACTCGGTCAGGACGGCGTCGTGTTCGCCGGCGACCGCGCGGATCACCTCGTTCATCATCGCCATGCGCGGCCGCATCGCGCGCATCGGCATCATCCGTTCGATGCCCCAGACATCGGCCACCGTGAATGTGGACACCACGGCGCCCGCTTCGGTCAGCGCGGCGAAGATCGCGGACAGGTTCTCCCGGAGCGCGCCGGGATCACCTCCCGCCTCGAACAGGTCGTTGCCGCCGCAGCTGACGTGCACGAGATCCGGTGCGAATTCCAGGACCTGGGGCAACTGCCGCGCGCGGACCTGGCCGCTGGTGGCACCGACGCGCCCGGTATTGAGATAGGCCAGTGCGGGATTCACCGCCGACAGGGTCGCCGCGACCCGGTCGGCCCAGCCGGTGGCGGCGTAGCCGGGGCTCGGGTCGCCCGTGCCCGCGGCGATCGAATCGCCGAGCACCGCGAAGCGCTGCCACGCGGCATCGCGCAGCAGGGCGGCTGCCGCGTCCGGTGCGAGCAGCAGCGGATCGTCGGCTTCGGTGAACTGGTCGGGCGGCGAAGTGGTGGAGGACATCGCGAAACTCCTAGTCGTCGAGGGTGGCGGGGATACGGGCCGGGGCGGCGAGCAGCACGGCGACAACGACGCCGAGTGCGGCGCAGAGGGCGAACAGGATGTGGAAGGCGCGCACGGTGTCGGGCACCGCGGTGAACACGGCGGCGAGCATGGCGACCCCGAGCGCGCCGCCCACCTGCCGGGCGGTCAGGTTCATGCCGGTTCCCGCCGCGAACTGCTGTGGTGGAACGGAACTCGCGGCCGCCGTGCCGAGCACGGTGACGACCACGCCGATGCCGCCGCCCCCGAGCAACCCGGCCGGTACCCACGCCGACCACAGCGCAGGATCGGGGCCGAACGCGTCGGTGCTCATCCAGGCCAGCGCGGCGGTGTACATCAGCGCGCCGAGGACGCCGGCCGCGCGCTGTCCGCGCGGGGTCGCGACCCGGCCGGTGAGCACGGCGGTGATCATCGAGGCCACCGCCCCGACGGTCAGCGCCGCCGCCGATTCCAGGACCGAATAGCCCCAGAGCGCGTCCAGGAACATCGGCCCGGCGAGCAGCCAGGCGAACATCGTCGCGCCGAACAGGAACGAGCCCGCGTTGGCGAGCGCGAATCTCCGGTCCCGCCAGAGCGATACGGCCACGGCCGGATCCGGGTGCCGGCGCGAGCGGGTCAGCGCGAACACCACCAGCGCGGCGCCGCCGAGCAGCGCGGTGAGCGTGCCGGGGGCGGTCCAACCCCAGTTCTGGCCCTCGGTGACCGCCGCGACCACGGCGCCGAGACCGAGCGCGACGGCGAGGATGCCGACCGGATCCGGCAGCGCGGTGTCCCGGCGCGGGCTCTCGGTCGCGGGGAGCCGCAGCCCGGGCACGATCAGCAGCAGCGCGACGGGCACATTGACGAGGAAGACCGCCCGCCAGCCGAGGCTCTCGACGAGCGCGCCGCCGATCGCCGGTCCGACCACCGCGGCGAATCCGCCCGCGGCCGACCACGCGCCGATGGCGGCGCCGATCTTCGCCCGCGGCGTGACGGCCAGGACCAGACCGAGCGCGGCGGGCACCATGAACGCGGCGGTGACGCCCTGCAGGACTCGGCCGGCGATGAGCCAGTCCGCCCCTGGCGCGAGTCCGCACAGCAGGGAGGTGATGGCGAAGCCGGCCAGCGCCAGGACGAACAGCCTGCGCCGGCCGAGCACATCGGCGAGCCGGCCCGCCGGGGTGAGCAGCGCCGCGAAGGCGATGGCGTAGCCGCTGACGATCCAGGTCAGCGTGCTGGTCGCGGTGCCGGGGTAGGTCTCGGCGATGGTCGGGAACGCGATGTTGACCACCGAGAGATCGAGGAAGGCGATGAACGCGGCACCGACCGCCACGGCCAGGGTGCGGCCCGAGGCGCCCGGCGGGGTGATCGCCGGATCGTCGGGCCGCGCGGAAACGTCGGTCATGGGAAGTCCTTCGACAGGAGAAATAAGAACGTACGATCGTGCGTAGATTAAAGTACGACCGATCGTCCACCCAGGCAAGAGGGAGTGGAAGAATGACGTCCATGACCCGGACCGAGCCCGTTGATCAGCGACTCGCCAAAGGGGCGAGGGCCAGGGCGACCATCGCGCGTCGCGCCGCCGAGCTGGCCTCCGTCGAAGGACTCGACGGCCTCAGTATCGGCATGCTCGCCACCGACCTCGGGCTGAGCAAGAGCGGCATCGCCACCCTGTTCGGCACCAAGGAGGCGCTCCAGCTGGCCGCCGTGCAGAATGCCCGCGAGGTCTTCATCGAGCGGGTGATCGCGCCCAGTCTGCGTGAGCCGCGCGGCATCGTGCGGGTGCGGACCCTCGTCGATCGCTGGTTCGCGCACATCGAGAACCCGCCCTTCCCCGGCGGCTGCTTCCGGGTCGCGACCCTCACCGAATTCAGCAGCAAGCAGGGGCCGGTGCGCGACGCCGTGGTCGCCGATCACGACGAGTGGCTCGCCCTGCTGGGGCGGGAGATCCGCAAGGCGCGAGATCTCGGCGCCCTCCCCGGGGTCGACGCCGAGGTGCTGGTCTTCGAACTCGACGCGATCGTCAGCGCCGCCAACATCGCTCGCCAGATCGGCGACACGGCACGCGTCGACGCGGCCAGGAAGATCGCCGACCGCTTGCTTTCGTGTGCCGAGACGTAGCATCGAAAGTCTCTGTGCCGCAGGTGCGCCGAACGTGGGACGGCGCCGCCATCCTGTTCGGATGACGGCGCCGTGGGTTGGGGTCGCGTTCAGTGATGGTGTGCGGCCGGCGGTTCCGTGGTGACGTCCGCGGTCAGGGTGAAGGCGGCGGTGCGGACCACGTCGCCGTGCTGGAAGTCCAGGAACAGGCGATAGGTCCCGGGGCCGGGAACCGCAGTGTGGAAGGTGATTTCGGGACCGGCGGGGGTGATGCCGTCGCCGGGTTCGCCGTTGGGGTGCACGTGCACGTAGGCGAGATCGCCGGCGCGCAGGATCACGAGGTGGCCGAAGGCGGCCAGATAGGGCTGTAGATCCGTCACCGGCACACCGTCTTTGCGGACCGTGAGCGTCAGCAGGTCGCCTTCCGCGCGCAGCTCGCCGCCGACGGTCACCTCGTAGCCGTCTACCACCGCGACCCGTCCGACGGCCGGAACCGGCTCCGGCGCATACCGTCCCGCGATCGCGAGGTCGGCGCCGAGGGTGATGGTCCGACCCAGTGCGCGCGGCGCGATGTCGGTGAACACCCGGTAGGCCCCCGCCTCGGGCAGCTCGAGCCGGATCGCCCAGGTGCCGTCGGCTTCGCGCACCGGATGTACGTGCCAGAAGCCGGTGAGCTCCCGTCGCGCGACGATCAGGTGCAATTCGCGATCGTGGATCGGATCGAACTCGGTGACCGCCTTTCCGTCGGGTCCGAGGATCCGGAACCGGAAGTCGATTCCTCCGGGCTCGGCGATCGTGGTGTCGAGATCCAGGGTGTACCCGTCCTGCGTGATCAGCAGGCCGCCCGGTGCGCCGGCGCCGTGTCCGGCGTGAGCGTCGCCGTGACCGGCGTGAGCGGCATGGGGATCGGCGTTTTCGGCTCCGTGGCCCGTGGGTGCCACGGTCTGGGTGGCGTGCCGGTGGTGGGCCGCGTGGTCGTCGGCGACGGTCCCGTGCCCGCCGGTGTGCGCGGGCTGGGTCACGGTGTCGGTGGTGTGGTGTCCGGCATGCGCGTTGGTGGTCATCGGTTCGCCTCTCGATTCGCTGTGCTGCTGCCACCAAGTTATACCCCCTGGGGGTATCTGGCAAAGGTAACGGACTGTGAACCGGGTCACTGCCGAGTTGGTGATTCGGGCAGAGCCGTCCGCGAACACGGCGTGATCGCCGCGAGTCCTGGCTGACCGGGCATCCCGCGCGCAGGATTCTCTCGCGAAAGTCGCGGAGCTGGGCGCGGGTTCGCACCCGCAAGCCCAACCGGCGCGGCCGAGGGGTCGGACTCGATCGGGGGCGTGGTCGCGCTCTCGGCGAGCATCAGATGGTCGGCGCCGCCGATATCGAGGACCGCGATCCGGGGATCGGGCGCGACGCGATGAAAGGCGAGACCCCACCGAGGGGTTGGTGTAGAAGGCCACGAGCCGGTCGAGATCGGGCGTGGCAGGCGTCAGATGGTTGATTCCGAGAGTTCGGGCATGGTCGGCTCACCGTGGTGCCCGCCGGAACTCAGGCGGAGAGTTCGAGGTCCGCCGTGCGGGCGCTGTCGTAGCGGGCCGGGATGACGTCGGTCAGCGCGGTGTGCGCTCCGATGACGTCGGCGTCGAGGAGAGCAGGAGCCGCGGCGTGCAGCCGTTCGGTGAGCGTAGGCCGGGCGGGCTCTCGGTGTCGCCGGGAGGACAAAGGCGGGGCACGGTCGGGCCCACTGCGGTGCGGCCGCCGAACTCAGGCGGAGAGTTCGAGGTCCGCCGCGAACGCGCTGTCGTAGCGGGCCCAGACGATGTCGGTCAGCGCGGCGTGCGCCCCGATGACACCGGCGTGGCGGAGGTCAGGGGCCGCGGCGTGCAGCCGGTCGGTGAGCATGCCGGGTGCGAGGAACCACGGGGCCACCACGATGCGCCGCGCGCCCCGCGTCCGCAGGCGCTCAACGGCGGCCGCGATACCGGGTTCCACGGTCGCGAAACAGATCTCGGTCCGTGTTCCGGTCATCTCCGCCAGTCGGCGGGCCACCGTGGCGGTGCGCAGGTTCGCGGCGGCGCTGCGCGAACCCACCGCGGCGACCACGATCCCCATCGTCCCGGTGCCACGCACGGGAACACCGACAGCGAAGCCGGCGGGCGCGGTTCCCGACACCGCTACCCCTGATGAAGCACCTGCGTACGCTGAAGTGCCTTCGCCTGTTGAAGTGTCTGCACCCGACGCAGTGGCCGCGTCCGCTGGACCACTCGCGCCCGCAGGAGTGGGGCGGCTCGCCGCGTCGGTGACGTCCGCAGGGCTGATGGCATCCACTGCAGTACCTGCCTCTGCTCGCACGCCACCGCCCGGCGCACCGGCGACAGCCTCGATGACGCGGTCGTGGAGTGCCGCGATCAGACGTGGGTCGGCGCCGAGAACGTCGGCTTGGGTGAGCCGAAACCGGGGATGGCGCCGGCGCGCCTGGGCCAAGAGGGCGGGCAGGTCGACGCGGGCATGGAAAGCGCTGCCCAGCAGGAGCGGAACGACGATGGCGTCGGTGTGACCCCGGGCGGCGAGATCGTCGACCACTTGGTCGACGGAGGGCGCGCTCAGGTCGAGGAAGGCCAGGCGGACGGTGAGGTCCGGTCGGGCGGCGGCGATGTCGGCGACGGCAGCCGCCATGGTGGCCGCCGATCGTGGGTCGCGGCTGCCGTGGGCGACCGCGATCAACGCGGGCCCGCCCCCGCCGCGCGGCACCGAGGCGGCGCCGCGCGGCGGAGTGAGCACCCGGGACATCAGACCGCGCTGCCGACCTCGACCGAGGTCAGCACGTCGCCCACCAGGCCGGCCGCGAGGGTGTTGCCACCGGCGGGGTCGATCAGCAGGAACGAGCCGGTGTGCCGGTTCGTACGGTAGTCGTCGGCCGGGATCGGCTCGGCCAGGCGCAGCGAGACACGACCGATGTCGTTGAGCTCCAGGGTTTCCGGACTGGGCTCGGCCGTCAGGGTCTGCTCGTCGAAGCGCTCCACGAGCGCGCCGACGATCGCCTGCGTGGTCTTGGCGCCGTGCTTGAGCAGCAGCCGCGCGCCGGGGCGCAGCGACTTGTCGCCGAGCCAGCACACGGTCGCGTCGAAGGTGTCGATCGCCTCCGGGGCGTCGGCCACCGAGGCGATGATGTCGCCGCGCGAGATGTCGACCTCGTCGGCCAGGATCAGCGTCACGCTGCGGCCCACCTGCGCGACGGCGAGTTCGCCGTCGGGGGTGTCGATGCGCTCCACGGTGGTGCGCTTGCCCGAGGGCAGCACCACGATCTCGTCACCGGGGGAGACCGAACCGGCCGCGATCTGACCCGCGTAGCCGCGGTAGTCGGGGTACTCGGCGGTGCGCGGACGGATCACGTACTGCACCGGGAAGCGCAGGCCGAGGGCATGCGTGCCGGTCGAATCCGCGTCCACCGGCACCGATTCCAGGTGCTCGATCAGCGAGGGGCCGTCGTAGTACGGAGTGTTCTCCGAGCGGCTGGCGATGTTGTCACCGTGCAGCGCCGACACCGGGATCTCGAGGACGTCCTCGTCGGCCCAGCCCAGCTTGCCGGTGAGCGCGTTGAACTCCGCCGAGATCGCGGCGAACACCTCGGCCGGGTTGTCCACCAGGTCGATCTTGTTCACGGCCAGCACCAGCTTCGGCACGCCGAGCAGCGCCAGCACCGCGGCATGGCGGCGGGTCTGCTCGATGACGCCCTTGCGCGCGTCGACCAGCAGGATCACCAGCTGCGCGGTCGACGCGCCGGACACCGTGTTGCGGGTGTACTGCACGTGACCGGGGGTGTCGGCGAGGACGAAAGATCGCTTGGGCGTGGCGAAGTAGCGGTAGGCCACATCGATGGTGATGCCCTGCTCACGCTCGGCGCGCAGGCCGTCGACGAGCAGCGACAGGTCGGGGGTCGACAGACCCTTGTCCACCGAAGCGCGGGTGACGGCGTCGATCTGATCGGCCAGCACGGACTTCGTGTCGTAGAGCAGCCGTCCGACCAGAGTGGACTTACCGTCGTCGACAGAACCGGCGGTGGCCAGCCTCAATAGGTCGGACATGTCAGAAATAACCCTCTCGCTTGCGGTCTTCCATGGCGGCTTCCGACACCCGGTCGTCGCCGCGGGTGGCACCGCGTTCGGTCAGTCGGGACGCGGCGACCTCGGCCAGGATGGCCTCGTTGTCGGCGGCGTCGGAGATGATGGCGCCGGTGGTGGAACCGTCGCCGACGGTGCGGTACCGCACCGACCGGGTCTCGAGCACTTCGTTCTCGTTCGGGCCGCCCCACACACCGGGGGTCATCCACATGCCGTCGCGCTGGTACACCGGGCGCTCGTGGGCGTAGTAGATCGAGGCCAGATCGATGTCCTCGCGGGCGATGTAGCGCCAGATGTCGAGCTCGGTCCAGTTGCTCAGCGGGAACACGCGCACGTGCTCACCCGGCGCGTGCTTGCCGTTGTAGAGATTCCACAGCTCGGGCCGCTGCCGCTTCGGATCCCACTGGCCGAAGGCGTTGCGCAGCGAGAAGATCCGCTCCTTGGCGCGCGAACGCTCCTCGTCGCGGCGGCCGCCGCCGAAGACCGCGTCGAAGCGGTGCTCGGTGATGGCGTCGAGCAGCGGCACGGTCTGCAGCGGGTTGCGGATGCCGTCGGGGCGCTCGGTGAGGCGGCCGTCGGCCAGGTACTCCTCGACGGAGGCCACGTGCAGGCGCAGCCCGTACTTGTCCACCACCTTGTCGCGGAACTCGAGCACCTCGTCCAGGTTGTGCCCGGTGTCGACGTGCAGCAGCGCGAACGGCAGCGGCGCGGGCCAGAAGGCCTTGAGCGCCAGGTGCAGCAGCACGGTGGAGTCCTTGCCGCCGGAGAACAGGATCACCGGCCGCTCGAACTCGCCGGCGACCTCACGGAAGATGTGGATCGCCTCGGACTCCAGCGCCGCGAGGGTGTCGAACTCGGTGAGGCCGAGATCGCGTTCGGTGGTGTCGGTATTCACAGGCACACTCCCAGTGGTGGTGACGGTCATGATTGGTGCAATCCGCACTCGGTCTTGGCGAGGCCGGCCCAGCGGCCACTACGCGGATCGGACCCCGGCTCGGGCTTGCGCGTGCACGGTGCGCAGCCGATGGACGGGTAGCCCTCTTCCACCAGGGGGTTGACGAGAATCCCGTTGGCCTCGATGTAGGCCTGCATCTCGTCGTCGGACCACGGTGCGATCGGATTGATCTTCACCAGGCCGAAAGCTTCGTCGAAGGAGATCAGCGGCGCGTTGGCGCGAGTGGGCGCCTCCACTCGGCGGATGCCGGTGATCCACGCGTTGTAGCCCGACAGCGACTTCTTCAGCGGGACGACCTTGCGCAACCGGCAGCACTCGCCGGCATCGCGCGCGAACAGGTCCTTGCCCAGCAGTGCGTCCTGCTCCGCGACACTGTGCTCGGGCCGCACGTTCACCACGTTCACCCCGTACACGGCCTCGACCGCGTCGCGGGTGCCGATGGTCTCGGCGAAGTGGTAGCCGGTATCGAGGAACAGCACGTCGACGCCGGGCCGGGTCTGCGCGGCCAGGTGCACGAGCACACCGTCCTGCATGTTCGACGCGACGATGTAGTTGTTGCCGAAGGTGCGATCGGTCCAGGCGATCAGGTCGGCGGCCGAGGCGTCGGGGCCCAGTTCGGCCGCGCCCTGCTCGGCCAGGGCGCGCAGTTCGTCCTCGGACAGCTTGGCGGCGAGATTCGTTGTCACAGTTGAGATCTCCTCATCCACTAGCGCAGGTCGGCCTCGTCGGCGCGAACCGCCCACACCGCGAACCGTTCACCGTCTTCGCGGTTCTTGACGAAGTTGCGCACGACACGCTCGATGTAGTCGCCGAGCTCGACACTGGTCACCTTGTGCTGACGCAGCTTTCGCCCGAACCCGCTGTCCAGGCCGAGGCTGCCACCCAGGTGAACCTGGAAACCCTCGACCTGATTCCCGTTGCCGTCGTCGACGAGCTGGCCCTTGAAGCCGATATCGGCGATCTGGGACCGGCCGCAGGAGTTGGGGCAGCCGTTGATGTTGATCGTGATCGGCACGTCGAGCTGTGCGTTGATGTCGGCCAGGCGCTGCTCGAGCTCGGGCGCGAGCACCTGCGAGCGCTTGCGGGTCTCGACGAACGACAGCTTGCAGAACTCGATACCGCTGCAGGCGAGCAGGTTTCGCCGCCAGATCGACGGACGCGCCTGCAGGCCGAGCGGTTCCAGCTCGTCGATCAGCGCGTCGACCTGGTCGTCGGCGATGTCGAGGACGATCAGCTTCTGGTACGGGGTGAACCGGATGCGGTCCGAGCCGTACTTCTCCGCCGCGTCGGCGACCTTGCTCAGGATGGTGCCCGACACGCGACCGGCGATGGGGGAGAAGCCGACGGCGTTGAGGCCGTTGCGCAGCTTCTGCACGCCCACGTGGTCGATCGGCTTGGCCGGCTGCTCGGGCGCGGGACCGTCGATGAGCTTGCGCTTCAGGTACTCGTCCTCGAGCACCTGGCGGAACTTCTCGATGCCCCAGTCCTTGATGAGGAACTTCAGGCGGGCCTTGGTGCGCAGGCGGCGGTAGCCGTAGTCGCGGAAC
>NZ_JARWOJ010000329.1 GCF_029868625.1 Nocardia neocaledoniensis
CTGCGCCGTCATCACCCACTCGCCCGGGGCGCTGGTCGCCGCCGACGCGGCGCTCGAGTTCGGGCACGTGATCCTCCACACCCGCCCGCTGCCGCGCGAGCGGGCCGCCGCGGCGGGGCGCGCGCCACGCGAGCCCTCCGACGTGGAGCTGCTCGCCGGTGCGCTGAGTCAGCTGGCCGCGCAGCCGCGCGAGGCCTACAAGGTGGCTCGCGACGCGGGAACCAACGCGTTCGGACTGGTCAAAGGCACGAGGATGGCGGTACAGGCGGCCGCGAACGCGGTGCGCGCGGCGACCTCGGGCGTCGCCGACAGCCCACTGAACGCCCGCACCTCGCGCAGCCGCCGCTTCGACGTGGTCCGCACCGATCTCGAGGACTACCGCACCATCCGGCGCCACTTCGACTGCTCGATCAACGACACCGTGCTCGCGGTGGTCACTGGAGCGCTGCGCAACTGGCTGCTCTCGCGCAACGAGGCGCTGGTGGAGTCGACGAATCTGCGCGCGGTGGTGCCGATGTCGGTCTACGTCGACGGCGGCGACCAGCCGACGCCGGCCAGCGAGGTGTCCTCGTTCCTCATCGATCTGCCCGTCGGGGAACCGAATCCGGTGATGCGCCTGTCGCACATCTCGCACGCCACCGAGGCCGCCGGACGGCAGCGCCGCGGTGTGCGCGCCCGCACGCTCGTGCACCTGGCGGGATTCGCTCCGGCCAGCCTGCACGCGATGAGCGTGCGCTCGGCGAGTACCTTCGCCGACAACACGTTCAACCTGGTGATCACCAACGCGCCGGGACCACAGACCGCGATGTACATCGGCGGCGCGCGCATGCTGGAGATGTATCCGGTCTCGCCGCTGTTGCGTAACCAGACGTTGAGTTTCGGGCTCACCTCGTACGACGGTCAGGTCTTCTACGGACTCAACGCCGACCGCGACGCCATGGCCGATATCGACGTTCTCGCCGCGTCGGTGCACGAATCGATGGAGGAGTTGCTCGGTGCCTGTCTCTGAGAACGGCAAACTGCGGGTCTACGTCCCGGCGACGATCCCGATGCTGCGTCAGCTCGTCGCCGAACGGGAACTGTTCCCGCTCGGCGCGACCGCCTTCGCCGTGACGCCCGCCCTGCGCGAGGCCTACGCCGCCGGTGACGACGACGAACTGGCCGAGGTGGCCATGCAGGAGGCGGCCAGGGCGTCGCTGCGCCTGCTCGCCGCCGAGCGCGACGGCGTCGACGACGACACCGCCGACGGCGCGGAGACCGCGCCCGGCGGCCCGGTGTACCGGCGCGCGGTGATCGCCGCCGACGTCACCGGCGCCAAGCTGCGCCCGGACCTCGACGACGCCGTGGTGAAGCTGGCCGGGCCGATCACCTACGACCAGGTGGCGTCGGTGCACGTCGACCTGATCGAGGCCGAACCCCAGGTCGCCAAGGCCGTCGACGTGATCGACGCGGCCGATCTGGGTGACCAGGACGCGGAGTTCGTCCTCGGTGACGCCGAGGACCACCAACTGGCCTGGTACGCCACCCAGGAACTGCCCTTCCTGCTGGATCTGCTCTGAAACCTACGATGCCGTAACCTGGCAGCGAGCGAGCCACCCCACGGCGGCTCGGATGCACAACAGGGAGACAACGGCAAGCATGGTCATGAACAAGTTCCGGGAATGGCTCGAAGCGCCGGCGGCGCAGGTCGCCGACCGCGGCGGCAAGCTCAATGTGCTGCGCGGCGCGGTCGCCCGGGTGACCACCCCCCTGCTCCCCGACGACTACCTGCACCTGGCCAACCCGCTGTGGTCGGCGCGGGAGCTGCGCGGGCGGATCGTCGAGGTGCGCAAGGAAACGGCCGACTCGGCGACGCTGGTGATCAAGCCGGGCTGGGGCTTCGACTTCAAATATCAGCCGGGCCAGTACATCGGCATCGGCGTCCTGATCGACGGCCGCTGGAACTGGCGGTCCTACTCGCTGACCTGCCCACCGGACTGGACCGGCGAGGGCGGCAAGCGCCTCATCTCCATCGCGGTGAAGGCCATGCCGGAAGGCAAGTTGTCCAGCCACCTCGTCAACGGGGTGCCCGCGGGCACCATCGTGCGGCTGGCCGCGCCGCAGGGCGGGTTCGTGCTGCCCGAGCCGGCCCCGGCCAAGGTGCTCTTCCTCACCGCGGGCAGCGGCATCACCCCGGTGATGTCGATGCTGCGCACGATGGACCGGCGCGACGGCGTCACCGATGTGGTGCACGTGCACTCCGCGCCCACCGACGCCGATGTGATGTTCGGCGCCGAACTGCGCGCCCTGCACGACAAGCACCCGAGCTTCGTCTCACACCTGCAGCTGACCGACGCCCACGGCCTGTTCTCCCTGGCCAGCCTCGACGAGCTCTACCCCGACTGGCGCGAGCGCGAGACCTGGGCGTGCGGACCGGCGCCGATGCTCGACGCGATCGAACAGCATTGGAAGGCAGCGGGAATCCCGGAGAAGCTGCACATCGAACGCTTCGAGGTGGAGCGCTCCGCGGTCGGCGAGGGCGGCACCGTCACCTTCGGCACGACCGGCCGCACCCTCACCGTCGACGGCGCGACCAGCCTGCTCGAGGCAGGCGAGTCGGTCGGCGTGCAGCTGCCCTTCGGCTGCCGGATGGGCATCTGCCAGACCTGCGTGGTGACGCTGTCGGCCGGACATGCCCGCGACCTGCGCAACGGCGACGAACGTCAGCCCGGCGACAAGGTGCAGACCTGCATCTCCGCCGCCGCGGGTGACTGCACGCTCGACATCTGAACACCCCACCGGCACCCGGCACCAGGTACCCTCGGAGTCATGCGTCGGCCATATGACTGGCTGACAGCGGCTGGTCAAGGGCCCGTGTGCCGACCGGTACACGCAGGGCCGGAAATCAGCGGCACGCCGCTCGTTTCCGGCCCGCTCGGGTTCCGGACCACACCAGCCGCCAACCGACAAGAGAGGACCCCGGTGGCCATCACCGATATCCAGGCCTTCGCCCATCTCACGGCCGCCGACATCGAGACCCTGGGGAAAGAACTCGATTCGATCCGCCGCTCGGTGGAGACCTCACGCGGTGAGCGCGACGCCAAGTACATCCGGCGCACCATCGCCGCCCAGCGCGCGCTCGAGGTCGCGGGACGCGCGGTGCTGTTCGGCAGCCGTAACCGCTGGGCCTGGCTCGGCGGCACCGCGCTGTTGTCGGTGGCCAAGATCATCGAGAACATGGAGCTCGGGCACAACGTGAGCCACGGGCAGTGGGACTGGATGAACGATCCGGAGATCCATTCCACCAGCTGGGAATGGGACATGACCGGCACCTCGGCGCAGTGGCGCCGGGCGCACAACTACTCCCATCACACCTACACCAACGTGCTCGGCAAGGACGAGGACCTCGGCTTCGGCATCCTCCGGATGACCCGCGACGAGGCCTGGCATCCCAAGCACCTGGTGCAGCCCGCCGCCAACCTGCTGCTGGCCGCCACCTTCGAGTGGGGCATCGCGCTGCACGATCTCGGGATCGAGAAGGAGCTGGCCGGTATTCCGACCAAGCAGCTGCTCTCGGAACCGAACAAGGACTTCGCCCGCAAGGCGGGCCGTCAGGTGGTCAAGGACTTCGTCCTGTTCCCCGTGCTGACCGGACCCGCGTGGAAGTCGACGCTGAAGGCGAACGCCACCGCCAACCTGGTCCGCAACCTGTGGGCCTACGCGGTGATCTTCTGCGGGCACTTCCCCGACGGCGCCGAGAAGTTCACCATCGAGCAGCTCGACGGGGAGACCCAGGGCGAGTGGTACCTGCGCCAGATGCTGGGCAGCGCCAACTTCAAGGCCGGTCCGGTGATGGCCTTCATGAGCGGCAACCTCTGCTACCAGATCGAACACCACCTGTTCCCCGACCTGCCGAGCAATCGGTACCCGGAGGTCGCGGTGCGGGTGCGCGAGCTGTGCGACAAGTACGACCTGCCCTACACCACGGGCTCGCTGGGCAAGCAGTACCTGCTGGCCTTCCGCACCATCCACAAGCTGGCCCTGCCCGACCGCTTCCTCAAGCGCACCGCCGACGACGCGCCGGAGACCTCGTCGGAGCGCAAGTTCACGGGCATCTCACTGCCGGAGGCCCTGCGGGTCGATCCGGACACGGGCAAGCGATTCGGCCTGCGTTCGGCGCTGCACGACGCGAAGGTGTCGCTCGAGATCAAGGCGCGCCACGAGAAGGAAGTGCTGCGTGAGGCCAAGGCGACGCTGAAGGCGCGCGCACGGCAGGAGAAGCTCGCCCTGCGCGAGGCCAAGCGCGCACTGGGCGAGCGGGCCAAGCACGAGCGGGGCGCGATGCGCGACCGTGCGGCCCGTCGAATGGCTCGCCGGGGCTGAGATAACATCTCGGTTTCGATTCCGCAATAGGACGTTTCACACATTCCAGACCCGAAATCGCCAACCTACGCTCTCGTAACCTACGGTACTGTAACCGGCATGGCGATCTCGGATGTCAAGGAATACGCGCACCTCACCGCTGCGGATGTCGAAGCCCTCGGAGCGGAGTTCGACGCGATCCGCCGCGAAATCGAATCCTCGCGGGGAGCGGCCGACGCGCGCTATATCCGCAATGTCATCCGGTTACAGCGCGCGCTCGAGATCAGCGGGCGCACGGTCCTGTTCGCCAGCTTCCTACCGCCCGCCTGGCTGGCCGGCGTCGCCCTGCTCGGCACCGCCAAGATCATCGAGAACATGGAGATCGGGCACAACGTCATGCACGGGCAGTGGGACTGGATGAACGATCCGGAGATCCACTCCACCTCGTGGGAATGGGACAACGCGGGCCCCTCGGCGCACTGGAAGATCACCCACAACTTCCTGCACCACAAGTACACCAACGTGCTCGGCATGGACGACGACATCGGCTACGGTCTGCTGCGCGTCACCCGTGACCAGCGCTGGATGCCGTTCTACCTGGGCAACCCGATCTACAACCTGCTGCTGCAGATGCTGTTCGAGTACGGCGTCGCCATCCAGCACCTGGAACTGGGCAAGGTCGCCAAGAAGAAGTGGACCAAGGACTCGCCCGAGTGGAAGCAGTTCGACGCCGACCGCAAGCTGGTGCTGAAGAAGATCGGCAAGCAGGCCGCCAAGGACTACCTGATCTTCCCGCTGCTCACGGGCCCCTCGTTCTTCACCACCCTCACCGCCAACCTGGCCGCCAACGTGGTCCGCAATGTGTGGACCAACGCGGTGATCTTCTGCGGGCACTTCCCCGACGGCGCCGAGAAGTTCACCAAGGCCGACATCGAGGGTGAGACCCAGGGCGAGTGGTACCTGCGCCAGATGCTCGGCAGCGCCAATATCAGCGGCGGCCCGGTGATGCACTTCATGACCGGCAACCTCAGCCACCAGATCGAGCACCACCTGTTCCCCGACCTGCCGAGCAACCGCTACGCCGCGATCGCGGTGCGGGTGCGCGAGCTGGCCGAGAAGTACGACCTGCCCTACACCACCGGCTCGCTGCCGGTGCAGTACTTCAAGTCGTGGCGCACGATCCTCAAGCTGTCGCTGCCCAACAAGTACCTGCGCCACACCACCGACGACGCGCCGGAAACCAAGTCGGAGAAGCTGTTCGGCGGTAACGCCGTCGCGACCGTCGACCCGGTGACCGGTCGTCGGCGTGGCCTGCGCACCGCACTGGCCGCGGGCCGCAAGCTGGCCCGCCGTTCGGCGGCCTGAGCGTCTGGTTGACTGATCGGCGTGTGTGCCGACCAGCTCAGCGTCTACGACGCGATCCGCCTGCGCCGTGACGTGCGTGCCGAATTCACCGGCGAGCCTGTCGACGACGAGACCCTCTGGCGCATTCTGGACGCCGCCCATCGCGCGCCCAGCGTCGGCAATTCACAGCCGTGGGACTTCGTCGTGGTCCGGCAGGCGGACACGCTGCGCCGCTTCGCCGAGCACGTCGCGGACAAGCGGGTGGAGTTCCGGGACGCGCTGCCCGCCGACCGCGCGGCGACCTTCGACCCGATCAAGATCGAGGGCATCGTCGAGAGTGGCACCGGCGTCGTCGTCACCCATGACGATCGCCGGGGCGGGCCGCAGGTGCTCGGGCGGGCGAGTGTGCCGGAGACCGGCGTGTACTCGACCGTGCTGGCGATCCAGAACCTGTGGCTCGCGGCGACCGCGGAGGGGGTCGGCGTCGGCTGGGTGTCGTTCTACGATCCGGACTTCCTGCGGGCGCTGGTCGACCTGCCCACCGGCATCGAGCCGGTGGCCTGGCTGTGTGTCGGTCCGGTGCGCGAGTTCCAGCGGGTACCGGACCTGGAACGGTTCGGCTGGCGCTCCGGGCGGGCGCTCGCCGAGGCCGTGCATCGCGAAACCTTCGGGGGCTGAACACGATCCGGGCACCCGCTGGTGGCGGATGCCCGGAATCGGTCGCGGCGATCAGGCCAGTCGGATCAGGCCGTAATCGAAGGCGTGTCTGCGGTAGACCACCGAGGGGCGGTCGGTTTCGCGATCGTGGAAGAGGAAGAAGTCGTGCCCGACCAGTTCCATCTGGTAGAGCGCGTCGTCGACCGACATCGGCGTCGCGGTGTGCACCTTGGTGCGCACGATATGGCCGGGACCGCTGAGGTCCTCCTGTTCCTCACCGTGGTCGTGTGCGGCCGCGCCGTTGGGCGCGGTGAACAGCGCGTCGTCCACGAGGGTCGCGGTTGCCTGCGCGACCGAGACCGGCGTCTTGTCGCCGTAGTGCACGACGCGCCGCTTGTCCTTGCTGCGGCGCAGCCGGCTCTCGATCTTCTGGGTGGCCGATTCGAGCGCCGCGTAGAAGCTGTCAGCACAGGCTTCCGCGCGCACGATCGGGCCACGTCCGCGTGCGGTGATCTCCACCCGCTGGCAGGCCTTGCGTTGACGACGGTTACGTTCGTGGAACAGTTCCACATCGAACAGGAATATCGACGGGTCGAAGCGCTCGAGCCGAGCCAGCTTCTCCGCGACGTGGATTCGATAGTGGTCGGGGACTTCGACATTTCGACCGGAGACCACCACTTCGGCGTTGGGACTCTGGGTCGAGGTGTCGGCGCTGTCCTCCAGCGCCGTGGGGTCAGCATCTCGTACTGATGCCCGTGCAGAAGTCGTCACGCGTACCTCCCGGATATGGCTGTACACGATCGAATGTGTACAGCGGGATTGAGCTGTGCCGATCGGGAATCGCTCGGCACCAGATGTCCGCGGCGCCACCTCCCAAAACTTGCTCGTTCGGTGTGTGATCGCGACGCTAGTCCGCCACGGGCAAGTGCGCCACTGTTCACGCAAATTTCGCGGAGTCAAGCCGTACAAGTCACCAAAACCGCGCGCGGACGTACACCGAACCGGCTAAGGACACGGACCGATTCGGTCGCTGTCGCCCCGGTCGTGAGCACATCGTCGACCAGGATCACCTCGGCGTTCGCGGCGATCGCGGCCGCCGCGACAGCCCTGTGGACGACCATGATCCGGCCCCGCAGATTGTGTGCTCGCTCATGGATCGTCAGGCCCACCGAATCGCGCACACCCCGGCTCATCCGCAGCAGCGTGACGGTCCGGCTATCGATCAGCCACCGCGTCGCGGCGCTCGCGCAGCGCGTCACCGGGTCGCCGCCGCGGCGCCGGGCGGCCGTCCCGCGGGTGGGCGCCGGAACGAGCACCAGCGGGCGATGAGGGGCCCGCAAGGCGGCAAGCGCGGTCGCCAGCGCCAGCCCGAGCGGATCGGCCAGATCGCGGCGTCCGTGCTCCTTGGCAGCCAGCACCGCCCGCCCCGCCGGGCCCGCGTAGGGACCGAGTGCCCAGCACGGGACGCCGGGATCGGTGCGCGGGCGCACCCGCACCGGGCCGCGGCTCAAGGCGGTGGCGCAGTCGCCGCACCAGGCGGTACCGGGCGCACCGCAGCCGCCACACCGGGCCGGGATCACCAGATCGAGCAGCGTGTTCATAGCGACCGAGTATCACCCCGGCCACCGACAGATCAGCTGGGCAGTACCGGGACGACGCTGTCACCGGTCAGGCCGGGCACCTCGCGCCAGAAGCGGTCGTTGCGGGCCGGGTCGGCGGTCTGCAGTTGGAGCACGGCCCGGGAATCGGCGACGTACTGGGTGGCGGGCGCCGCCGTCACCACCCGCACCGGCGGGGTGAGGTTCTGCGAGGTCACCGGGCTGAACTGGGAGCCGTCGATGGAGACGGTGAAGACCGGGTCGACATTGCCCTCGCGCGCGACCATCAGCGTGTCACCGGTGACCCAGCTCAGCGAGACCGCGCGGGTGCTCAGGCCGAGCGCCACCGGCACGGGCCTGGTGAGCGCGTACCTGCCGTCGCCGCCGCGTTCGACCACCGCGACATAGACCTTGCCGTCGGCGATCAGCGCCGCCCGCACACCGGTGCGCGACACCACCACCTCCGAGATCGGCGGCCGCGGCGCGCCCGACCCCTCGAACAGCGCCGAGGTGTCGACGTCCTGCACCGAGACATTGCCGGTCGCGCGGTCGGTGACCGCCCGGATGACCCGATCGCCGTCGACCACCGTCCAGGCCGCGCCGCCGTCGGCGGTCCAGGACGGGCGGGCGATGGTGGCGCCCTCGGCCACGCCGAACGCCTTCGCGCCGTAGTTTCCGATCAGCAGGGTCCGGCCCGGCTCCGGCGCCGGTCTGCCGGTGTCGGCCACGGCGGCGACGAACTGGCCGTCGGCGGAGATCCCCACCGACTGCAGGTTGGTCGCCTCGCCGAAGGAGCCGCTCGGGGTGACGATGCCGTCCTGGGTCACCTGGACCAGGGTGCCGTTGCGCAGCGCGTGCAACCCGATCCGGTTCTGGCCCGGCGCCGACGCGCTGAACTGGTCGAGGTCGGCGACCGACCAGCCGTTGGCCGCGTACCGGTCGTCGAGGGGCTTGCCGTCGGCGAGCAGCACGTACGGTCCCAGGATGTCGGCGCCGGCCAGGGTCATCACGACCTGCGCGGCGAGCAGTTCGCGTTCGCGCTGGCCGAGCGCGCCCGCGCCGGCGAAGTCGATGCGCACCCCGCCGATGCCGATGCCCACCTCACCGGGTTCGTTGTTGGCCTTGGTGATCGGGCCGCGGACACTGATCGGCGCGGCGAGCTGATTGCGCACGACGGGGGCGATGGTCGACTGCGGGCCGCTGCCGAGCATGGCGATCAGCCGCTCGGTGAGCTGGGCGCGCGGGACCGCGACCCAGCGCGGGTCCGGCACCAGCACCGAGCTGGCCGGATCGACGTATTGCAGCACGTAGCGCCGATAGACCTTCTCGAACGTGCTCGAGTCGAAGACGACGCCGTCGGGCAGCTCGGTGATCCGCCATTCGCCGTCGATCTTGCTCATCTCGATCTTGTTCTCGAGCGTCCCCTCGACGGCGCGGTAGCTGCCGTCGCCCGCCAGCTCGCCGACCTTGCGCGCCCGGATCACGTAGCTGGCCTTGTCGCCGGAGCGCGATTCGCGCAGGGTGTCGGGACGGTCGACGATCGTGGTGCTCGCCTCGTCGTTCCACTCGGCCGCCGCGTCGGGCGCCATGTACTGCCTGGCCGCCGCGTGCCGGTTGGCCGGATCGGCGCTGGCGGTGAGGAAGTCGCCGACCAGCAGGTCGGGGTCGCGGCCGGACTGGGGTGGCGGCGGGCCCTCGGAGGTGGGCGCGCGGTTGATGGTGCCCAGTGCTTGCGGCGCCGAGGACTCCGGCAGGCTGGCGCAACCGCTCAGGACCAGCAGGCCGGCCAGCACGGTCGCCAGCAGGGCGGCGCCACGACCAGCGTTAGTCATGACTGTCGGTCTCCGGTCTCGGTGGACATCGGCTCCTCGTCGTCGGCGCCGGTGCCCGCACGCCCATCGGTCGGTGGCTCCGCCGCGTCGACCTCGGCGGGCTCGGGTGCCGCGGTGTCCGCGGGCTCGACGGTGTCGGGTACGTCGTCCTGGCCGACCTCGGGCAGCGCGGGCACCTTGCGCAGCATGGGTTCCAGCGCGAGCGGGCTCCCACCCAGTTTGCGGCCGCGCACCATGGGCAGCAGCAGCCGGAAGCTGGCGCCGACCCCCGGATCGCCCCACGCCTCCAGCCTGCCCTCGTGCAGGTTGGCGTCCTCGACGCTGATCGACAGGCCCAGGCCCGTACCGCCGGAGCGGCGCACCCGCGAAGGGTCCGAGCGCCAGAACCGGTTGAACACCAGCTTCTCCTCGCCCGGCCGCAGGCCGACACCCTGGTCGCGGACCACGGTCGCGACCGCGTTGGCCTCGCTGTCGCCGCGCATCCGGATCAGCACCGGCTTGCCCTCGCTGTGGTCGATGGCGTTGGCGAGCAGGTTGCGCAGCACCCGCTCGACGCGCCGCGGGTCGACCTCGGCGACGACCGGCTCCTCGGGCAGATCGATGACCAGCTCGACCCCGGCCTCCTTGGCCAGGTGCCGCACCGTGGTGATCGCGGCCCGCGCGCACATCCGCATGTCCAGCGATTCCACCTGCAACTCGGCCACGCCCGCGTCGTGCCGGGAGATCTCGAGCAGGTCGTTGAGCAGGCCCTCGAACCGGTCCAGCTCGTTGACCAGCAGTTCGGAGCTGCGGGCCAGCGCCGGATCGAGATCGTCGCTGGAGCCGTGGATGAGGTCGGCCGCCATCCGGACGGTGGTGAGCGGCGTGCGCAACTCATGGCTCACGTCGGAGGTGAACCGGCGTTGCAGATTGCCGAATTCCTCGAGCTGGGTGATCTGGTTGGACAGGCTCTCGGCCATCTCGTTGAACGCCTGTGCGAGCCGGGCCATGTCGTCCTCGCCGCGCACGAGCATGCGTTCCTTGAGCCTGCCGTCGGCGAAGCGGCCCGCGATCCGCGCGGCCGACCGGATCGGCAGCACCACCTGCCTGGTGACCAGCGCCGTGATCGCGGCGAGCAGCACCAGCAGCACGACGCCACCGATGAGCATCGTGCCGCGCATCAGCGACAGGCTCGACTCCTCGCTGGCCAGCGGGAAGATCAGGTAGATCTCCAGCGTCGCCACCTCGGCGCTCGGGCTGCCGATGATCAGCGCCCTGCCGCGGTAGCCGTCCGGGTCGGCGACGGTGGTGAACTGGTAGGACACCTGGTTGCGCTGCACGAAGCGGCGCAGTTCCTGAGGTACCTCGGAGATGGAACTGGTCGCGATCTCCTGCGGCGGCGTACCGCCGACCATCGCCAGCGCCGAGTCGAAGCTACCGGCGGCGCCGCTGGACTGCCCGCCGCTGCGGCTCGACAGCGCGGCTCGCGCGTCGGCCAGTTGTTGCTGCTGGCTGGTGGCGTCGTGCACGCCGGAGAGGATGTTCTCGATCGTGCTGCGCGCGCGATCCATCTCCTCGACCGCCGCGTTGATCTTGGCCTCGAGCAGCCGGTCGGTGATCTGACCGGTCAGCACGACACCGAGGATCGTGATGACGATGAGCGAGAGGGTCAGCGTCGAGACGATGACACGCAGCTGCAGCGATCGGCGCCAGAGATGACCCAGCGCGGTCCCGACGGCCTGGAACCAGGCCATGACGGGATCCGCCCATCGCCGCAACCGCGTGACGAAGGTGTGCGCACGACTGTCGTGCGCTGGAGGCGCTGACGCTGTACCGGCAGGTCGACCGTCGGTCACAGCGGCGCCTCGCGGGTACCGATCACGGCGGTCCGGCCTTGTAGCCGACACCGCGGACGGTCAGCACGATCTCCGGGTTCTCCGGATCCTTCTCGACCTTGGCGCGTAGTCGCTGCACGTGCACGTTGACCAGGCGGGTGTCGGCGGCGTGCCGGTAGCCCCAGACCTGCTCGAGCAGCACCTCGCGGGTGAACACCTGCCGCGGCTTGCGCGCGAGCGCGACCAGCAGGTCGAACTCCAGCGGGGTGAGCGAGATCTGCGTGCCGCCGCGGGTCACCTTGTGCGCGGGCACGTCGATGACGATGTCGGCGATCGACAGCAGCTCGGCGGGCTCGTCCTCGGTGCGCCGCAGCCGCGCGCGTACGCGGGCGACGAGCTCCTTGGGCTTGAACGGCTTGACGATGTAATCGTCGGCGCCGGACTCCAGACCGAGCACCACGTCGACCGTGTCGGTCTTGGCGGTGAGCATCACGATCGGGACGCCGGAATCGGCCCGCAGGACCCGGCACACGTCGATGCCGTTCATGCCGGGCAGCATCAGGTCCAGCAAAACCAGGTCGGGGCGGATCTCCCGCACCGCCGACAGGGCCTGCGTGCCGTCGCCGACCACGTGCGGGTCGAACCCTTCCCCGCGCAAGACGATGGTCAGCATCTCAGCGAGCGCCATATCGTCGTCGACGACCAGAATCTTGGGCTTCATAGTCCTATGTTGTCATCTCCCAGGCCAGGATCGGGCCGCCACGCCATTAATCGCGCGAACCTCCTGGCGTATCCAACCTTATCCGGCAAAGATTTCCGAGCAGAGGGTGAGCAGCGCTGGCCTATCGTCATCGGATCGGTATGTCCACCAGCGGCCGTGCCAGTCCCGGTCGGCGAGCTGACGGTAGACCTCGCCGGTGCGCTGCTGCAGGCCGCCGTCGCGCTCGTAGGCGTCGAGGGCGCGGGCGGTGTCCAGTTCGCCACGGCGCCGGGCACGTTCGGCCGCCACCTCGGTGGGGATGTCGATCAGGACGGTGAGATCGGGGGCGGGCAGCGCCAGTCGGCCGTACTCCAGATCGCCCACCCAACCGACGATTTCACCATCGGCGTCCTGGGCCGCCCTGGCCGCCGAATAGGCCGCGTTGGAGGCCACCCAGCGGTCCAGGATCACGATGTCGTTGGCATCCAACAGGTTCGACAGTTCCGCGCGCGCGTCGGCGCGGTCGAGGGCGAACATGATCGCCATCGCGTTGATCGAGCCGGCCAGGTCGCCGTGGCCGCCGCGCAGGGCCTCGGCGGCGAGGTCGGCGTGGATCGAACGGCCGTATTGCGGGAAGGCCAGGCTCGCGGCGCGCAGGCCCTTTCCGGACAAGTCCTCGATCAGGCCGTCGATGAGCGTGCGCTTGCCGGCGCCGTCGAGTCCTTCCACCGCAATCAGTACGCCCATGATCGGTGAGATTACCCGGCCCGGAATCGGGGCGGGCGCCGGTGTGACCGCGCGGGTCGGGCCGGGCGGCCCAGGTAGGCCCATTGACGCTCTGAGCGGGGCGATATTCGCCGTTTCCGCCATTCCCGGATATGTGAAGTGTTCTCATTCCAGAGTCCCCGGAGTCGGTGCCCGCCCTGACTTCGGGGGCGCACCACCCGGCCCGGCCGGGACCCGCTCGACCCAGGAGTCACCATGCGTCACCGCACCACCCTCCGCGCCGCCGTCGCCGCCGCGGCCCTCGGACTCACCCTCGCCGGGAGCGGCCTCGCCGCCGCCGCGCCCACCGCCGAACCGATCCGGCACGGCCACCACTCCGGACTGCTCTCCGGCTCCGCCGAGGCGGGGTCCTCCGCGCTCGGCTCGGCCGCCCGCGGATCGGCCGAACTCGCCGCCTGCGTCCTGCTCGAGGCCGTCGTCCCGCTGCCGGTCTGCCTGTTGCTCAGCTGACCGGTACGGCACGGACCTGCCACCAGAACTGCGGTCTGGTCCGTGCCGACGACCCCCGCGAGGATTCCGCCATGCACAAGATCTTCCGCACCACCGCCGCCACGCTCGCCCTCACCGCCACCCTCGCCTTGGGCACCGCCACCGCCGAGACTCCGGTCGCCACCCCCGACGCCGGATCCTCGGAGGCCTTCAACTCCGTGATGTGTGCCGTCCTCGGCATCAGCAGCGAGCACAACATCTTCTGCACCGGCGTGATCATCGGCTGACGCCCCCCGCCCGACCACCTCTCGAAGGCACCCGATGTTCGTTCGCACACTGACCACCTCGACCGCCGCGCTGGCCGCCGTCGCCCTCCTCGGCGCCGGGACCGCGACGGCGGACTCCCCGACCCCCACCGCGGTCGCCGACATCGCCAGCGGCTCCGACGCCGTCATGCCGCTGTTCAACGACCTGGTCATGTCGGGCTCCGGCCAGGCCGTGATCACCGGGAGCAACGCGCTCGGCGCCGCGACCGGATCCTCCGATCTGCTCGGGGCGCTGCTGTGCGGCGCCCTGTCGGCCAGCGCCGACGGCCGCCCGACGATCTGTACCACCGGCCCCGTCGGCTGAGCGACCCCCGGAAACGGAAACGGCCCGCCGACAACGCCGAACCCACCGGCATCTACTTCGGCACCCGCAACGGCGTCCGTCACGCCGAGGTCGAAGGCATCGTCGCGGCTTGCTTCACCCATCGCGACAGCCGCGCAGGCGATCCCGACCTGCACACCCACGTCCTGGTCGCGAACAAGGTCCGCACCCTGGACGGCAAGT
>NZ_JARWOJ010000330.1 GCF_029868625.1 Nocardia neocaledoniensis
GGGGGGGGGGGGGCTCCCCGGGCGGCGTGGCCGGGTTTTTCCGCGGGGGCCCTGCGGGGGGGGGGTGGCCTGCCGTTTCCCGGCGGGCGGGGGGCCGGCGCCGGGGTCGACGACTGGTCGGCTCGGGTGTCGCCGCGGCGACCTATCCCGCCCAGGTGTCGGCGGGCAACAGCGCGCGCGTGCGCCGCAGCGGCGACCGCTACGAGGTGGACATCGATGCCATGGACATCGGCACCGGCACCTGGACCACGTTGCGCCAGATCGCCGCCGACGCGCTCGAGGCCGACTTCGACCGGATCGAGCTGCGCATCGGTGATTCGCGCCTCCCCGAAGGGTCGGTCGCGGGCGGCTCCAGCGGCATGGCGTCGTGGGGATCGGCCGTGGTCGCCGCCGCGCGAGCACTGCGGGATCGCTACGGTCCCGATCCCGCCGACGGCGCCGAGATCACCGTCGAAGCGCCGAAAGACCCTCGGCGGGAAGACTTCTCGACCCACGCCTTCGGCGCGCACTTCGCCGAGGTCGAGGTCGACACCGACACCGGCGAGATCCGGGTTCCGCGCGTGGTCGCGGTCTTCGCCGCGGGCCGCATCATCAATCCGCGTACGGCCCGTTCGCAGTTCATCGGCGGCATCACGATGGGCATCTCGATGGCGTTGTGGGAGGAGAGCCGGTTCGACACGCGGTATGGCCAGGTCGTCAATCACGACCTGGCCGGCTATCACCTTCCTGTGCACGCCGACATCGGCGACATCGACGTGAGCTGGGTGGACGAACACGATCCGCACGTGAATCCCATGGGCAGCAAGGGAATCGGCGAGATCGGCATCGTCGGCTCGGCCGCGGCGGTCGGCAACGCGGTCTATCACGCCACCGGTGTGCGCGTGCGCGACCTACCGATCCAGGTCGAAGACCTGCTCGACGCGCTGTGAGGTCACGGCCTGCGTCGCCGGATGGCCAGCCACACCACGACACCGGTCAGCACCGCGAGCGCGGTCACCGGTACCGCGGGTTTCCTGGCGACCTCGGCGGCTTGCCTGCCCCGCGCTGCCACCGGAGCCGGGATCGCGGACTCCAGGTTCGCGGCGGCCTGCCTGGTCTTGTCGAGCGCGTGGTCGGCCTTGTCCCGTGCCTGGTCCGCGGTGTGCAGGGCCTGGAATTTCGCGTCGGTGACCTTGTCCCTGGCCGCCTGCGTCCGCTCGTGCACGCTGGTGCGCGCACGGCCGGGAACGTCGAGTTTGCCGGTCAGTTCGGCGAGGGTCTCACCGAGTTCACGGCGCGCCTGCTCACGGTCGAGGCGCAGGATGTCCGGGTCCTGGGGCTCGCTCATCGCGTGCTCCTTCCCTTGATCGTCGCGAAATCGTCCTTCACGCTCTGTGCGGTGTCGCGGGGGATCGGTGGTGCCGCATCGGTGGCCTTGCGTTTACCGAGCAGCCCGAGCCCTCCGCCCAGCAGGATCAGCACCGCGCCGACGATGAGCGCGGCCGCCCACTCCGGCAGCAAGATCGCCAACGCGAACACGGCGGCGGCGGTGAGGGCGATGCCGCCGTAGAGCGCGAGCAGCCCACCGGCGCTCGCGAGGCCGGCGCCGAAGGCCAGTCCCTGGGTGCGTTCGCGCATCTCGATGCGAGCCAGCTGGATCTCGTCGCGCACCAGCCTGCTGACCTGCTGCGACGCGTCGTCGACCAGTTCGGCCACCGATCGGGTGTGCTCGGTGGTGGGCGGTCCGGTCCGGGTCTCCGCCATGTCGTCATCTCCTTGCGTCATCTCGGCGTCCTCTCCGACAGCGATGCCACCTCGACGACGGTCCAAACAAGGGCGGCGCGGTATTCACCGCTGATTGCTTTCGTCCACAACGGCTACATCCGTGACGACAGGCCCGCGCGGGCGCACGGTGGACGAGAGGCGGAACCGGCGATGAACATGCGGAGGACGATGGCCGTGACAGGGGCGATAGTGGTGGCCCTCGCGGTGTCGGCGGGGTGCGACGAGGTGGAGGAGGCGGTCAACAAGGGCGGCGACACCAGCTGTAGCGAGTACACCGCGCAGGACGCGGGCGAGCGCCGCACCACGGTCACGAAGTTCCTCGAGGAGGAGCGGCGCGACAATGTCTCACTGGATCAGAACCAGATCGACCTCGCGGTGGCCGCGATCGACCTCATGTGCGGCGCACAGGCGAACCCGGACACGCCGATCCGGGAAGCGGATCTCACCGGGGTGCTGGTGCCGAAATAGCACCCGAAGAACCCGCCGCGCTGGCCGACGCGGCGAGCGAATCGTTTGCTGCCACGGGATCACCTGTGGCAGCAAATCATCGGCAGCGCGGCGCGCGGTGCTTCCGTGGACGGCCGATCGAGCCGAATTCACGGCTCCGGGCGGATGTTTGCCGCCACACCGGGTCGTCTCGGGCAACCATTGCGGAGAGTTTGCGGATATCGAGATTTTCGGAGTGCGGGCAGATCCGGCCACCGGGCCGGTACCGAACACGAGATGAGCGGAACGACTCGGCTCCGGCGGCGTCCCGCCCGGGGTCGTCACCGTCCGGACGGATCGATACCGAACTCGAGGATTACCCATGGTCAGCGACGCGCACGCCGTCATCGCCACTGATACGACCGACGCGCGTGTGGACACGCCGCTCGACGAACACGACGAACCACCACCCTGGGCCGCGCCCGCCCTCTTGCTGTCGATCCTGATGCTCGGCGCCGACCTGGTCGCCCTGATCCCCCTCGGCGAGTGGATGACCGACTACGGCATCATCCCGGTCTGCACCGTCTACCTGGTGCACGTGTTGTCCACCATGGCACTGGCGGCCTGGACGGTGACCCGGCTGCCCGCCCGATACCTCGACATCGACGTCCACGACTGAGCCCGGTGGCACCGGAGGTGTGCATCGCCGGCCGCGTAGGACCGACGTGTCGGACCGGCCTACTCACTCTCGCGAGGGGAGAGTCGTTCGGCACGCACAACCCGGACCACCGGTGGGTGCCGCAGGCTGCGGCCGACCACGCAGTACCGCTCGGTGAGTTCGGCGAGTGTCGTCAAGGCCGCCGGGTCCACCTCGGACGAGGTGGTGACGGTGATCGTCACCGTGATGGGCGAGACGCCGATCTCGGTGTTCCGGTTGATGCCGAGGGTGCCGGTGGCGTCGAAGGAGCCGGTCGTCTCGATCTCGGCGCCGGTGATGGGCAGGGCCATGGCGGTAGCGACGCTGCGGCAGGTCACGCCCGCGCAGGCGGCCAGTGCCTCCAGCAGCATGTCGCCCGAGCAGGCATCGGAACCGTCGCCGCCGGTGGCCGGGTGCAGACCCGCGCGCACCGGCCCCGCGAACGTCCGCACCGTGCAGGTGATGCCGGGGTCGGCGAAGGAGCCGACCGCGCGCAGGGCGGTGATCGCGGCGGCCGGATCGTCCCGGTACCGCTGCTTCACCGAAGCCTGCTTGGCCTTCAACTCCGCCGCGGTGGTCATCTTCGCAGCGTAGGCCCCTGCGACGGTCCAGCACAGCCCCCGGTGGACAGCGCTGACCATTGAACAGCGAGAGGCGACCTTGGTACGTTGGGATCGAGGTCGGGACCACCGTTCGGACCGGTGCACCGCATGGCCGCCGCCCGAGCACGATCAAGGGGCGTTTCGATGCCGGTATTCATGGTGGAGCGGCAATTCGCCGAACAGCTCGAGGTGGCCCCGGAGACCGCCGCGGAGATCAATCGGATCAATGACGAGTTCGGCGTGCGCTGGCTCAGTTCCTTTCTGTCCCTGGACAAACGCAAGACGTTCTGCCTCTACGAGGCCGACGACGTCGAGGCGATCCGCGCCGCCGCTGTCCGGGCCGGGATCCCGGCCGACGCCATCATGGAACTGTCCGGCACGCTCTCGCCGGACGGCGCCTTCGCGCCCGTGTCGACAGCGGACGGACCGGTCGGCTAGAGCAGTCCGTGCTCGGTGGCGAAGATCGCGGCCCTCGTCCGATTGGGTGCCGCGGTCTTGATCAGGATGCTGCGCACATGATTGGCGGCGGTGTTGGCGCTGATGAACAGGCGCTCGCCGATCTCGCGATTCGACAGACCGTCGGCGACCAACCGGAGTACCTCCACCTCACGCTCGGTCAGCCCGTTCGGTAGGCAGGCGTGCTCGACGCGGGGCGCCGGCTCGGCGTCCAGCTCCCGCAGGATGCGGCGGTGGCCGATCCGCCGCGCCAGTGCCCGTGCCTCGCCGGCCAGATCGGCGGCGGTGGGCCCGGGCAGGGCGTCGGGGTGGCGGACTCGGTGCCGATACCACGCCGCCAAGGTCTCGGCCTGGTGGGTCACCGCGCCCATCCGCCGGTCCATCGCGAGCGCGCGCCCGAAGTGCGTGTCCGCGCTCGGCACACCGAGTACGGAGTCGAGCTCGGCGAGGTAGCGATCCGCACTGCCGAACACCGCGACGCTCGCGCCCGCCATCAGATTGGCCCCGGCGTACCCGGCCACCAGCGGGCGCAGGGTCGCCGCCACCGCCGTGTCGTCGAGCCGGACCGCCGCCTCGGTGGCGAACGCCAGCACACCCGCCCATTGCGCGCCGAACCGGTGATCGCCGAGCCGGTCGCACAGGTGGGTCAGCAGGCGCCCGGCCGGCTGCCACATCGCCAACTCCGTGTACAGGGCGAGCAGGCCGGGCAGCCAGTGCTCGTCGAAGCTCTCCTGCCCGGTGACGAGCGAACGAACCTGCTCCAGGCCGCCGGTGACCCGCCGGAGCATGAACTGCTGCACACCCCAGGAACCCTCGGTGGCGCCGCCGAACTCGTGGGTGAACTGGTCGTCGAGCCAGTCGCTGATCCGCTCGGCGCCCGCGAAGTCACCGACCGCGAACCGATGCGCGCAACGCGAGCAGCCGGCGACATAGCGGAAGAACGGCTGCCCTCGCGCCAGCGCCAATTCCGTCAGATCCCGCTGGGCGCTGGTCCAGGTCGGCTCGTCGCCGACCAGGTAGGCGAACACCCCACGGTGGAAGGCGGACGGGCCCCGGTAGTCGTCGTCGCCGAGGCGCGCGCCGAGTTCGTTGAGCTCGATCGCCCTGGCCAGCAGCTCGGGGGCGAGGTCGGGGCGCAGGCCCTGCCACAGCGTCGTGCACAGGGCATGCGCGAGAAGCTCGGGATCGCCGATCGCCCTGGCTCGTGTCAGTGCGTCGTCCCCGATGCGGCGAGCCCGCCGGAAGTCCCCGGTGAACGACGCGGCTCGGCCCATGCTCGCGTGCGCGCGGATCGACAGGGGATCGTCGGGGTCCAGGGCCGCGGCGCGCGACGCTTCGCTCAGGAGAGCCAGCGAGCGTCGGCCATTCGCGGACGGCCGCCACGACGCGTTCTCGTGCCCGATCGCGGCGGCCAGCCGGACACGCGGGTCGCTGTCCGCGGCGAGGTCTTCATAGATCCGGCGGGCGGTCGGGAAGTCGCCGCTGTGCAGGTGACAGCGCGCGGCCGCCGAGAGGAGTTCGACCCGGGTCGGTCCGTGTCCGGCGTGCGCCTGCGCGGCGCGTTCGTAGAGCACCGCCGCCTCACGATGGGCGATGCCGCGCTCGGCCTGACGGGCGGCGAGCACGAGATAGTGCACCGCCTTGTCCGCGTACCCGAGGGCGCGGGCCCGGAAGAAGTGATGAGCCAGCGTGGCCACCCGCGTAGGGTCGGCTCGCTCGACCGCCAGCGCGACCCGCGCGTGCGCGGCCGCGAGGTCGCCCGCCGACATCCGGTCGAGCACGGCCTGCCGAGCCAGCGCGTGCGCGAATCGATACTCGCCGTCCGCGGCGCCGGTGACGAGCAGTCCGGCGCGGACGCCGAAGTCGATCCCCGCCAGCACCGTGTCCGAGCCGAGTCCGTCGGCGAAGAACTCGGGGTCGACGACGTCACCGGCGACCGCGGCCAACTCGATCACCCGCGCGTGCTCGACCTCGAACGCCGCCAGCCGCCGGGCCAGCGCGTCCTGCACCGATCGCGGCGCGGCACCACCGGATCGCATCGCGCGCAGGCCGCCGCGGGTCGCCAGGTCGTGCCAGTACTCCCGGAGGAAGAAGGGATTGCCGCCAGTGTGATCACGCAGTACCGGAGCGGCCGACCGCGCCGCACCGGGCGGGACCCCGGCCGCCCGGACCAGGTACTCGGCCACCTCCTCGGTGCTGAGCCCGACGAGATCGATCCGGGAGACACCGTCGAGGCGGTGCAGGTCGGCGAGAGCGAAGCTCACCGCGTCCGTGCGGTCCGGTGCGGTGGTCCGCAGGGTCGCCAGCACGAGCAGTCGTTCACCGGCCGTGGACTCGACCAGATGGGTCAGCATCGCCAGCGTCGGCTCCGAGGCCCAGTGCAGATCCTCGACGACGAGCACCAGCGCGGAACGCTCGGCGATCGCCAGCAAGACCCGCAGGAGGGCGTCGAAGAGGGCGGGCCGGGAGTCCCGGTCGTCCGGAACCGGTTGTGCCGACGGCCAATACCGCGACACGTTCGGGGTCAGCCGCAGCAGCGGCGCGGCCGCGGCGGGCGTGATCACACGCAGGACGTCCGGCGGGGTCTGCTCGATCGCCTGCTCGAGTATCGCGACGAACGGCCGGTAGGGGATGTCGAGATCCTGGCGGCACGCGCCGCCGAGGACCGTGGCGCGGTGCGCGCGCAGTGCGGCGGCCGCCTCGCTCACCAGCCGGGTCTTGCCGACGCCGGGCTCGCCGCCCACGAACACGACCTGCCGCCGATCGTCCTCGACCGCGGCCCAGACGGTCTCGAGCCGCGCGACTTCCGCGCGGCGGCCGACGAAGGTCGTGCCACTTCTCGGCGGAGCCGATTCCGTCACTTCTCGACCATAGCGGCATCCGGCGACCACCGGGATAGTCCGATCTGCCCCCCTGTCCTGCGCCGATTCGATCAGATCAGGTCAGGCGCGCGGCACCGGCCCGCCGTAGCGTCACCGGTATCGCCGACCGAGGAGCACACCATGGCGACCAGGATCGAAGACCTACCCATCGAGGTCGCCCAGGGCGAGCTGGTGACCCGCTACATCGAGTGGGGCGACATGGCGCTGCGCTACGCCAGCGTGCCCGCCGAGACCGACTTCGGCCCGGTCCTGCGCGGGCTCCCCGACGACCGCTGCCCCAGCCCGCACTGGGGAATCGTGCTGGACGGGTCGTTGCGGCTCGAACACGCCGACGGCTCGGTGGAGACCGCCGCCGCAGGCGAGGTCTACCACTGGCCCCCCGGGCACACCGCCACCTCCGCCGGGGGAGCCGTCTTCCTCGAGGTCGGCCCGGTGGCGCAGATGCGGCAGTTCCACGACCACGTCCTGCGCCTCTTCGGCTGATCGCCGCAGCGGCTCGACCCCATCCCGGAGGAGCGGAAATGAACGGCACGCCTGCACTGACCATGCTCGAAGCAGTCCGCGGCGAGGTGCGCACCGCGCAGTCGCCCGGCTACGACCAGGCCCGTTCGGTCTACAACGGGATGATCGACCGCAAACCCCTCGCGATCGTCGGCGCCGTCGATGTCGCCGATGTGCGCACCACCGTCGGCGCCGCCCGCGAGAGCGGCCTCGACCTCGCCGTCCGCGCCGGCGCGCACAGTGTGCCGGGGTTCGGCACCGTCGACGACGGCATCGTCCTCGACCTCGGCGCGATGAAAGGCCTCCGCATCGATCCCGAGCGGCGAATCGCCCGCGTCCAGGGCGGCTGCAACTGGGGCGACTTCGACCACGCAGCGCACACCTTCGGCCTCGCCACCACCGGCGGCATCATCTCGACCACCGGCGTGACCGGACTGACCCTCGGCGGTGGTATCGGCTACCTCGCCCGCGCCTACGGGCTCTCCATCGACAATCTCCGTTCCGCGGACGTCGTCCTGGCCGACGGCACCTTCGTGACCGCGAACGCGACCGAGCACCCCGACCTGTTCTGGGCACTGCGCGGTGGCGGCGGCAATTTCGGGGTGGTGACCGAGATGGAGTTCGACCTGCACCCGGTGGACACCGTCTACGGCGGACCGATGTTCTTCGAACTCGACGCCGCCGAAGAGCTGCTGCGGACCTACCGCGACTGGATCGCCGCGGCGCCCCGCGCCATGGGCTCCTTCCCGGGCTTCCAGATCGCCCCACCGCTGCCGTTCATCCCCGAGGACCGGGTCGGCCGGCCCTTCCTGCTCATCGTCTCGTGCTTCGACGGCAGCGATGAGGAGGGCGAAGCGCTGCTCGCGGACCTGCGCGCGGTCGCGGCGCCGGTCGCCGAGCACGTCGGCCGGATGCCCTACCCGGCCCTGAACAGCGCGTTCGACGGGCTGCTTCCCGCCGGACTGCAGCACTACTGGAAGGCGGCGTTCCAGCCCGAGCTCACCGACGGCGCCCTCGCCGCCCATCTCGCGTTCGGTCCCCGGGTCCCCGCCGTGGAGTCCACCATGCACCTCTACCCGATCGACGGCGCCGTGCACGACGTCGCGGTCGACGCCACCGCGTTCGCCTACCGCACCGCGAACTTCGCGCCGGTCATCGCCGGCATGTGGCCGGATCCGGCCGACAACGAAGCCAATATCGCGTGGGTGCGCGACTACTACGCGGCCCTCGAACCGCACACCGCCGACGGCGGCTACATCAATTTCATGGCCGCCGACGACCAGAGTCGCATCCGCGCCAACTACGGCCCGAACTACGACCGCCTGGCCGCGATCAAGAAGACCTACGACCCGGCCAATTTCTTCCATCTCAACCAGAACATCGCCCCGGCCGGGTAGGGCCGTCGCGAAGGCCGGCACGGGCGACCGCATCGGCCCGTGCCGACGTGGCGCTGCTTCACCCGCGGACCGTTCGCTACCGGTCGGCAGGCGTGGCTCGGCTCAGCGGACCGTCGTCACCCGTGGTGAGGTCGTCGGCGAGTGCGGGATCGACGGAGTCGGCCGCACGGACCTGGTCGGGGTCGGCGGAGCTGACGTCGGCGCCGCCGTGGTCGTGGAGCGTGTCGATGTGGTCGACGGGGCCGCGGGGGAGGTGGAGACCTTCGGTGGCCGCGATGTCGTGGCCGAGCTCGGCGGCATCATGGTCGCCGTGGTGGTGGGCCGCGGTGTGGTCGTCGGGATCGGTGCCGGAGTGGTGGTGGAGGTGACGGTGCTCGTCGGCGGGGCCGGTACCGACACGCCGACCGTGACCGAGAAACTCACGCTCGCAGACCATCCCGGCGAATTCGACGCAGGGGCAGGCGGCGTGGTCGGCGTCGTCTCCGTCGCGGCAGGTGTGCTCGAGGGCTCGTCGGCCGGTGGGGGTACGTCGGGATCGGGAGTCTTGTCGGTACCGGGGACATCATCGGGGGCGACGGGTTGCTCTGCCGGCGTAAGTGCTTCGCCCACGGCTGGGTCCTCGCCGGGTGCCTCAGCCGGTGTGGTCGGGCCGGCCACGCCGGGATCGCTCGGGGCAGTGCAGAATTCGGTTGCCCGCGGCGGGATCCCGACGGACAACTCCGCGTCCTCGATCCGCGACGGTGTGCTCGTATCCGCACCGACCACGACCGCCACCCCGATCGCCGTGATCGCCAGGGCGGACGCGACCCCCGCGCGCGACAGCTGTCGCCGGCGACGCGAGGACGCTGATTCTTCGCGGTAGTCGACGGTGGGCATCCAATTCCTGCTTTCTCCCCGGAATATGGCGGCCGTCGGCCGGCCTGTTCTCAGGGTCTCGGATAGGGATCCACGTCGCGCAGTCGTTGCTGATGGATTCGTTGCAGTTCGCCCGCGCGGGTGAGAAAGTCCGCGATTATTTCGAGTTCGGCGGAGTCGTAATAGGTGAGCAGCATTTTGTAGCTCTCGACGATCATCGGTACGACGAGTTCCTGAATACGGTGGGCCGCGAGTTCGGTCGCCATCACGAGCACCCGACGTCGATCGGTCGGGTGCAGCGTGCGGGTGATGTAGCCCTGCCGCTCCAGCCGGTTGAGCATGACCGTGACGCCCGCCGCGGTGAGGCCGAGCCGTTCGGCCAGCGTGCCGGGCGTCGTGGCCTGCTCGTTCTCGAGCAGCACGATCTCCAGTGCGCGTCGATCGGTCTCGTTCACGCCCAGCACCCTGATCAGTTCGCGGGACAGATCTTCGACGGTTCCGTGATAGAACTCCAGCGCTCGCTTGAGCTGCACCGAGATCCGGGCGGGTTCGCTTGTCGTCGGGCACACAGGCTTTCCCATCGATCACTTTGAAACCTGAAGGACATGCACTGTACGACACGGGGTCGGCGCGCTGCCGCGCATCGGAATATTAGGGCGAACCAGCTGTGGTAGCCCAAACCTCAAGCAGGGCAACCATTGTCGAGGCAATGGTGGTACCGACGGGATGGGTGACGAGGGGGGGGGGGGGGGGGGGGGGGCGGCCCGGCCGCCGGCGCCCGGCGGGGGCGGCGCCCGCCGGGCCCCCCCACCCCCCCCCCCCCGCCCGGATTCACCGCGGACGGCCGACGATCGCCGTGCCGCCCCACGGCGGTCCTAGGTGACGGTCGTCGTGGTCAGGGTCGGGGACGGGTTCGGGTAGCACGCGGTCGCGACATTGCCGACGAAGGACACGTTGGTGGTCATCGTCATGCCGGGACTGGTGTAACTCGTGCCCGCGTACTTGCTCGTGATCGGCGTTCCGGCGGCGCCCGCGGTGACATTGATCGTCACCGCGGGCGGGGTGAAGCTGGTGCCGCCGGCGATCGGACCCGGCACGGTCAGAACGACATTCCCGCCGGAGGTGGAGACGCTGCCCGCGACGGTGCCGCCGGATGCCGTCGCCGAGACCAGCGTCGAATTCGCCGGAGTCGGAATGGTCATCTTCAGGTTGCTGATGTTGTTCACGGTGAAGCCGGAGGCCGAACTGGGCACCGAGGAGGCGCCCGGGGTGATGGTGATGGCCACCGCGGAACCCGAGGCCGCCGAGCCCGGCGCGGTGCCGGTGACGGTCGTGTTCATGCTCGAGGTCTGGCCGATACCGAGGACGGTGCCCCGGCAGCTCCAGTTCACGCTGACGGGCGCGGCATTCACCGGTGCCGCCAAACAAAAGACGGTCGCGACGGCCACCGGCGCGAGAAAGCCGGCACGGAACAGGGAAGACGTCGATCTCATGGCGATCTCCAGGAATTATCGAGCCGCGGTGTGACGGATTGTCGAACCGCAAAATGGGGGTGTTAAGAAAATATAGCCTGCCTGTATCTTTTCGTGGTCGGAATCGTGAATAAAAGCAGGTTGAAAATATCACTAGTCACTATTAGTTATTCACTACGAATAGTTAATTCCGGAAAGATTTATATCGCTATTGCCGATCCGGGCCACCGCCCGGACCGGGGCGCCGTCTCCACCGCGCAGTGGCAGCGGGAACAAGGACACCTCGATCGGTTCACCCGCCGCCTGGGCGGTCACGAGTTCGTCGAGTGCGGTGAGGTTCTCGGCGATCACCGCGTGCGCACCGCACAGGATCCGGTGCGCGGGCAGGGTGAGGTCGGCGGTCTCGGACGGGTCGATGCTCGGAGCGTCGACGCCGACCGTCCGAATTCCTTTGTTCACCAGCAATTGTGCCGCATCCGGGTGCAGGTAGGGGTGGGCGGGGTAGTCCGCGGTATTCCACCGCGACGCCCACCCGGTGGCGATGAGCACGATCGTGCCGGGCACCAGGTCGATGTCGACCAGTGCCGGCCCGATCGCGCCGCGCGCGGGCACCGATCGGGCGTCCACGATCCGCGCGCGCCCGATGAAACGTTCGAGGGGGAGTTCGTCCACGGTCGGCAGGCTGTCGTCGAGGTGAGCCGGGGCGTCGACATGGGTCCCGGATTGTGAGCCGAGATGCAGACGCAGCACGTTCACCCCGTCCGCCGCGACCCGCAGCGCCGGTTCAAGGAGCACGTCGGGATCACCCGGGAACACGGGCATGCCGGTGTGGATCGGCCGGGTCAGATCGATCAGGCGCACGCCGTCAGAATACGAGGCCGACCGAGGGGAGTCGTTCGAGGCGGGCGTCACCGCCGCCGAGGTCGTGCCGACGCGCACTGCGCGATGTGCTCAGTGGCGAGGTCCCCTCGGCGCCGCGACAACGGCCACTCGGTCGAACCGGCGAGCGGGGCTCGCGACGATCACGCACGCGGGGCGAAGAACTCGGCGCGGGCGGCATCGATGCGGGCCTGGGCTTGCGCGGCGCCTTGGAAACTGACCGCCGCCGATCCGCCACCGGCCAGGCCGAGGGCGAGGAGACCGCCGATCACCGAGAGGAGCTTCGGCTCGGGGAGGATGCCGGTGTCGCTGGTGGGAGCCACCTCGTGGGTGGGCGCTGTCGGTCCGCCTGCGGGTGCGGTCGCCGGTGGAGCCGGTGGAGCGGCCGGTTCACCGGGAGCCGGTGATCCGGGGGAGTCGCCGGGAGCGGACCCGGCGGGTGGGGCGGAGCCGTCGCCACCGGGAGCGGCGCCGCCCGGTGCGCCGCCGGGCTCGGCGGTGCCCGGCGGGGCAGTCTCCGGCTCGGGTTCGGCGGGTGCATCCGGCGCGGGTTGCGGAGCGGGGTTCGGATTGTTGCCCGGGTTCGGGTTGCCGTTGTTGCCTTGGTTGCCGCCGCCGTTGCCCTGGTTCCCGTTGCCGCTGCCCGGGTCCGAATTGCCGTTGTTCCCGCCGTTGCCATGGTCGCCGGGACCCGCGACGAACCTGAGGTCGCCGAAACCCGTGCGACCGGGGACCTCGGTGTGGCCCTGTGCTCCGGCGACGGCGGCTTCTTCGCTGGTGACCGCACTCGGCTCCGCGGCCGCGAGCCCGCCGAAACCGAGAAGCCCGAAGACACCCGCGGCCCCGGCGACCACGGCTGTTCGTCTCATCCGACCGGCTGTCACGCGCCCTCCGTCCCGTCCTCGATAGCCCAGCTCACACCATTGCGGTCGGATCCGGCACCGCCCGCGTTACGCATCGTCGGACCGTGGCCGCGTGTTCAGTGGCTCAGTGCCGTCGCGGTGAGCTGACGCAGCCCGTCGGTGTCCAGGATCTCGATGCCCCCGGTGCCGGTGCTGATCAGGCCGTGTCGCTCGAACTCCGCCAGCACCTTGTGGAGTTCCGGGCGCCGGGCGCCGAGCATGGCTGCGAGCGTGCGCTGGGTCGGTGATACCGATCCGTCGACGGCTTCGTCGACCAATATCTGGGCCACCTGCACCGGCAGCGGGCTGCCGAGAATGGTGATCAGCCGATCCCGGCCCGCGGCCATCCGCTGCGCCACACTGGTGAGCCAGCGTCGCGCGATCGTGGGATGGCTGGTCAGCAGCGTGTCGAAATCGCGGGGGGACAGGAACAGGCATTCCGCGTCGGTGAGCGTGCGCGCGGTATAGGCCGGCGGTGTTTCCTGCAGCAGGGCGATATCGCCGTCCACGTCGCCGGGGCGCAGCAGCCCGACCACCGCGCGCTCCCCGTCCGACCCGACGGACAGTTCGATCGTTCCTCGCCGCACGATCCACACCCCGTTCGGCGGCGTTTCCGCCGCGAACACCGCCGATCCGGCCGGTAGCGCCTCGGGTGAGAGCCATTCGGACAGCGCGGTGAGATCGCCGGGTTGCAGGGGCGCGGTGGCGCCGCGGCCGACGCACCGCGCGGCCCAGACCGCGTGCCGCACGCGGTCGTCGTCGAAGGACTCCTCGCCCATCGCCTGTAGCAAGTGTGAGAACGTGCGGTGGCTGTGCATGTCGCCTGCTCCTCGTGGTGCGCGCGATCCTGCCCTCCCGATGCCGATTATCCTCGGTTCGGCAAGTGCCCGCCCAGGCCCGCGGGCTGATCGGCGCCGCGGCCCGGCGTCAGTCCGGCTCGGCCGGATGGTGATGGTCGCGCGGCGGGGTGAGCTCGTCGACCACGACCGTGTTGCCGCCGGATTGTTTGGCCCGGTACATCGCCGCGTCGGCGGATTGCAGCAGCCGGTCCGCGGCCGGACTCGGGCATCGACGGCAGGCGGTGGCGTCGAACACCGCCACTCCCACGCTCGTGGTCACCGCCACCGGACCCTCCGACGGTTCGGCCACCACCTGGCACAGCCGTTCGGCTTCGCTGCGCGCGGCCGCCGCGGTGAGCGGGGCGGCGACCACGAACTCCTCGCCGCCCGTGCGCGCCACCACCGCCGTCGGACCGGCCGCGTCGCGCAGCCGCCGAGCGGTCCGCACCAGCACGATGTCGCCGATCCGGTGGCCCCAGGTGTCGTTGACGCTCTTGAACCGGTCGAGGTCGAAGCAGATGACGCAGATCGCGTGCTGGCCGGCCATCAGTCGCGGCAGCTGGTTCTCGAGACCCCGCCGATTCAGCAGCTCGGTGAGCGGGTCCGACAGCGACTCGGTCCGCAACAGCCAGTAGAGGAATTGATACGCGGGCACCGCGCTGAACACGGACGCGAGCAGCAGCCCGACCGCGAAGGCCAGATGCACGTCCCCGCCGCCCGTGGCGATCCGGAACGACAGCACCAGCACCGACAGCAGCGACCACGCCGAATGCACGGCCAGCGCCCGCGCGGTGTGGAAGAAGCTCAGGTAGCTGCCGGTACCGAGGAGCAGCACGGTGCCCATCGCCCCGAACAGCCGATCCTGTAGCTGCAGGAATTCCAGGGTGAACAACACATCGGCGCAGGCGATCAGCAGCAGTGACTCCGTCTTGCCCGGCCAGGGCGCCAGCCACCAGCGCAACGCCCAGAGGGAACCCGACAGCACGCCGATCGTCGAAGCGAACCCGGGATGTCCGGGTGGTCCCACCGGCGTTCCCGCGATCACCGCACCCATCACCGCGATCACCGCGCCCGCGAGGCCGATCAGCACCTTCAGCGGTACCAACGCCGAGCGAGCCGCCAGGGTTCGAACCAGCCACCGGTAGTCCACCGGGTCGACCCACCAGGCCCGCAACGTCTTGCCGTCGTTCATCGACTCATCCTCGATCCGACCTCATCACCCGCCCGTTCGTGCCGAGTCCGAGAATTCCGCGAGATCCCACCAGCTGATCGGCAGAGTGTAGGTCGCCCTCCCGGATCGGTGGGGCAGTCCAGACGCCGTGCGGTTCGGTTCAGCCGACGTTCGCGCGGACCCCGCGCGGCGGCGAAGCATCCACTGCCCGAGAAACCCTTGCGCCCAGCGCAATTCCGTGAGGAGGGCTAATCCAGGTCATTAACGCAAGTATTTCTTGCGTTAATGACCTAGAGTGGCCCTCGTCGATACGGCGTGGAGAGGCAGGGCTGGTCATGATCGAGGCGAACGACATCCGGGCGACGGTGGGGGAGCGCGACGTCGCGCGCGAGCAGGTGCTCGGGTGGGAATCCCGACGGGCCGATGCTGTGCTGGCCAAGTTCGCCAAACGTCTCGGGGCCTTGGGCATCGGGGAGGTGCTGCCCGGCGCCACCGCCGCCCGATTGCGAGGTGGATCGTTGGAGGAGCGGCGTGCCGCACTGGGCATCCTGCGGACACGCCTGGGGCACGCCGGAATCTACGGCATGCTCACGCGCGAGCTGGCGGTATCGGAACGCATCACCCGCCTGGGGGTGTCCATGAGCCGGGGCCGGGTCGCGTTCGCGGTCACCCGGCTCCGTGTCCCCGGTCTGTCCGCGGACGGCTTCGCCGAGTGGTTCGGCAATCTGGTCGTCGTCGACGATCAGGACGCGATGAATGCCGCGTGCCCGGATCACTACCTGCTCCGTGGCCTGCCGGACGGGCGGCAGGAGGTCGTCGAGACGACCGGCGGTTCCCCGGTCGCCGTACGCTTCCTCGTCGACTACACCCGCACCGATCAGGTCCGGGTGCCGGTCGATCCCGGCTATCCGATCCAGATCGCCGGCACGGCGCTGCTCGACGACGGCCTGGTCATCGGCGGAGTCCGGCACCAGTTCCGCGACCGCGACGGCGCGCTCGAAGCGTTGCTCACGGCGCAGTTCCCCGCGGCGGTGCCCGGCCGGAACATCCGCGAGCATCAATGGCACCTGGCGTGCGAATTCAGCAACTGGATGATCGCGTCCGCGCCGTACGCCGCGAACTCCCGATGACGGTCCCGCCGGGGTGACCCCCGCAGACCGCGCACGCATTCTGCGTCCACCGGGTCCGTCGAGTAGAACTTGGACCATGGGCCTGCGTGGACGCGAGGACGATGAGCCGATCGAAGCGTTTCCCGGGCCGCGCAAGCGGACCGGGGGACGTTCGGCGCGCGTGCGTGCGGCGGTGCTGACGGCCACCCTCGACCAGGTGACCGAGTACGGAATCGAGGGGTTGACCATCGGTGACGTGGCAGCGCGGGCAGGCGTGGCGGAAACGACGATCTACCGGCGCTGGGGTACCCGGACCGCCCTGATCGCCGAGGCGATCACCGACCTGGCCGCGGCGGGAAACCCCGTGCCGGACACGGGCGCCCTCCGGTCGGATCTGCGCGTGCTCGCCGAGCAGGTCTCCCACTTGCTCTCGACCCCGGGGATCGCCCGGCTGCTGGGAACGACCATCGCGCTCTCGGCGGACCCGGAGGTGGACGCCGCACGGCGCCGGTTCTGGAGAGACCGGTTCGAGGTGAGTTCGCCGATCATCACCAAAGCGATCGAACGCGGCGAACTGCCCGCTCACGCCGACCCGCGGACCGTCCTCGAAACCCTCTCCGCGCCTTTGTATTTCCGGTTGCTCGTCGGCGCGGAGCCGATCGATGACGCGTTCATCGCGCGCTGTGTCGACGACACCCTCGCCCTGCACGGGCCGTGATCCCCGTCGCGCCCCGGCCGGTACCGGCGGCGTGGCCACCGGACGCGGTCCTCAGGTGGTCCCCCGGACGACGAGTTCGACCGGTAGGCGGACGGATTCGGCCTCGCGGCCGTTGACCAGCTCGAGCAGCTGACGAACCGCGGTCGCGCCGATGTCGCGGGCGGGCGAGGCGATGGTGGTCAGCGCGACGGGCAACTGCGCGGCGACCGGGATGTCGTTGTATCCGATGAGCGCCACCTCGTCGGGGACGGCGAGTCCGAGGTCCCGGGCCACGCCGAGGACGCCGATCGCGATGGTGTCACTCACCGCGAACACCGCTCGCGGTCGATCGGGCCGGTCGAGCAGGGCGCGCGCCGCCTGGACGCCGCCGTCCACATCGAAGCTCGACGCGACGACGCGCTCCGGCGCGATCGGCACGCCCGCCGTGGTCACCGTGTCGAGGAACCCGTGGACGCGGTCTCCGGCCGTGGTGGCGTGGGCGGGCCCGGCGATCACCGCCAGATCCGTGTAGCCGCGCGCGAGCAGGTGCCGCGCCGCCAGCGTGCCGCCGAGCCGGTCGTCGCCGACGACGAAGGGGAGACCGGCGTCGGCGTGTCGGGTGACGGTGAGGACCGGAACCCCGCCGAGCGGCAGGGCGGCGACGAACGCCCGCCCCGGCGCGTGCACACTGCTCAACAGCAGGCCGTCGACCTGCCTGCCGAGGAGCAACTCGGCCGCCCGGCGTTGCGCCTCCGGGTCGTCGGGTGGGCTCGACAACAGGACCGAGTAGCCGGCCCGGGTCGCGGCCTCCTCGATGCCCTGATAGGTCATCGCCACCACGCCGTCGATCAGGCGCGGCATCACGACACCGAGCGTCGTGGTCTTGCGCGTGCGCAGGCTCGCGGCCCAGACGTTGCGCTGATACCCCAGCTCCGCGGCCACCTCCAGCACGCGCCGCGCCGACTCCGACCATCCGTCCACGGGTTCGTCCTGGCGCAGCACCCGCGAGGCGGTCGAGATGTGGACCCCGGCGCGCTCGGCGATCTCCTTGAGCGTCGGAGCACGAACGGGTCGGGGCACGGTGTCGTCCTTTCGGCTTGACGCCCCGGCGGGGCGCCACCTAGCGTAGTCGACGCAATCGATAGTGCAAACGTTTGCACAAACGTTCTCATGCTGCGCGGACTCGCGATTTCCGGAGGTACCATGACTCGGCCCCAGACCCTGAGCACGCTGTTCGCGCTCGACTCCCTGCTCTCGGCGGACGAGATCGAGATCCGCGACACCGTCCGGAAATTCGCCACCACGCGACTGCGGCCGCAGGTGGCGCGGTGGTTCGACGAGGCCCGCATTCCCGTGCGTGAGCTGGCCGAGGAACTCGGCGAACTGGGTGTGCTCGGCATGCACCTCGACGGTTACGGATGCGCGGGCACCAGCGCGACCGCCTACGGCCTGGCCTGCCTCGAACTCGAGGCCGTCGATTCGGGCATTCGCAGCCTGGTCTCGGTGCAGGGATCACTGGCGATGTTCTCGATCCACCACTGGGGCAGCGAGGAACAGAAGCAGCAGTGGCTGCCGCGGATGGCCGCGGGCAAGGCGATCGGGTGTTTCGGGCTCACCGAACCCGATTTCGGGTCCAACCCGGGCGGCATGCGGACCCGTGCCAGGCGTGACGGCGGTGACTGGATCATCGACGGCACCAAGATGTGGATCACCAACGGCTCCGTCGCCGATGTCGCGGTGGTGTGGGCGCGGACCGACGAGGGCATCCGCGGTTTCGTCGTGCCCACCGACACTCCGGGATTCGCGGCGCCCGAGATCCACGGCAAACTGTCGCTGCGCGCCTCGGTGACCGCCGAACTCGTCCTCGACGGTGTCCGGCTGCCCGCCTCGGCGATGCTGCCCGAGGCCGAGGGTCTGCGCGGGCCGCTGGCCGCCCTCGGTGAAGCGCGCTTCGGCATCGTCTTCGGTGCCCTCGGTGCCGCCAGGGACTGCTTCGAGACCGCCGTGGACTACGCGCGCTCGCGCACCGTGTTCGACAAACCCCTCGCGGGCTATCAGCTCACGCAGGCCAAGCTGGCCGACATGGCGCTGGAACTGGGCAAGGGACACCTGCTGGCCTATCACCTCGGACGTCGCAAAGACCTCGGTGAGATCACGCCCGAGCAGATCAGCACCGGCAAGCTGAACAACGTGCGCGAGGCCATCGCCATCGCGCGCGAATGCCGAACCATCCTGGGCGCCAACGGCATCACCCTCGAATACCCGGTGCTGCGGCACGCGAACAACCTCGAATCGGTGCTCACCTACGAGGGCACGTCCGAGGTGCACCAGCTCACCATCGGCAAGGCGCTGACCGGGGAAGCGGCGTTCCGATGACCGGGGCGCTCGACGGACTGCTCATCGCGGACTTCGGCCGCGTCCTGGCGGGCCCGTACGCGACGATGCTGCTGGCCGACCTCGGCGCGGAGGTGGTCAAGATCGAACGCCCCGGCACCGGCGACGACACCCGCCGCTGGGGGCCGCCGTGGGGTGCGACCGACTCCACCTATTTCGAGAGCGTCAATCGCAACAAGCGTTCCGTCGCACTGGATCTCACCGATGCCGAGGGCCTGTCCGCCGCGCGACGCCTGGTCGCGCGCGCCGATGTCGTCGTGGAGAACATACTGCCCGGCGGCATGGACAAGCTCGGTCTCGGCTACGGCCAGGTGGTGGCGGCCAACCCGGACATCGTGTACTGCTCGATCACCGGCTTCGGCCCCGACAACGACCTGCCCGGCTACGACCTGCTGATCCAAGCGGTGGGTGGCTTGATGAGCGTGACCGGGCCGGATCCGGGGACGCCGACCAAGGTCGGGGTCGCCATGGTCGATGTCGTCACCGGATTGCACGCGGCCGTCGGCATTCTCGCCGCGCTCCGGCACCGTGACCGCACCGGCGAGGGGCAGCGGGTGGAGGTGAATCTGCTCTCCTCGCTGCTGTCGGCCTTGACCAATCAGAGCGCGGCCTACGTCGGCGCCGGTGTCGTCCCCCGGGCGATGGGCAACGCGCACCCGAGCATCGCTCCCTACGAGGTGTTCGACAGCAAGGATCAGCCGCTGGTGCTCGCGGTCGGCAACGACCGCCAGTTCACCCGCCTCGTCGAAGTGCTCGGCCTGCCCGCGCTGGCCACCGACAGCCGATTCGCCACCAACACCGCCAGGGTCGCCCACCGCGACGAACTGCGGACGATCCTCGAGACCGCACTGCGCACCGACACCGCCGAGGCGTGGTGCGCCGTGCTCACCGCCGCGAAGGTGCCCTGCGGCCCGGTCAACGACCTCGCGCAGGCGGTGACCCTGGCCGAAAGCCTGGGTCTCGCACCGACTGTCACGCTCGGCGATCCCCCGCAGCCGACCGTGGCCAACCCGATCGGCCTCAGCGCGACGCCGGCCACCTACCGCATCGCACCACCCCACCTGGGTCAGCACACCCTCGGTTGACGCTCGTGCACGGTGGCTGCCCGCTCCGGCAGGGCTGTCCGCTACCGGTACGGTGAATCGGTGTACGGGCTTTTCCGGGTTGGGTCGCGGAGACGGAGATCAGAAATGCCTACGATGACATGGCGCGTTATCGGTACATCGACGCTGATCGCGGGTGCGACGCTGTTGTCGGCGTTCGCGGCGGGCTCGGTGCGGGCGGAGCCGCAGGGCTGCACGCTGGATCGGCGGTGGGACGGTGCGTCCGCGCAGTGTGGTGGGGACGGCACCTACATCCTGGAAGTCGACTGTTTCGGCGTGAGTGTGTCCGGTGGGCAGCCGTTCGGGCCGTACTACAAGTCGGTCACCGGGCACACCGATCCGACGATGGACCCGATCTTCACGCACCCGCAACGCAATTGCATGAACCCGCTCACGCTGGGGCAGATCGGGATCGTGACCGATGCGCGCATCACGCTGGTGCCCACCCGGCCGGCCCCGTCGAACGCCTACGAATAGCGGCGGATGCGCGACCGTGCGTCGCACCCGCCGTGACCGTGCTCAGGCGGCGGCGAGGAGGGCGATGCCCGCGACGAGCAGCGCGATCGCCTTCACCACCTCCAGCGCGATATAGACGTAGTGGCCGTGGGAGCGGGGCGCGTCGAGTCCGGCCAGTACCGCGTCGCTGCGGCGGGTGAGCCGCGGGCGCACCGCGATGAGCTGGACGGCCAGGGCCAGCACCGCGATCGTCGCGGCGACGGTGGCGGCGCGGCCGGGCGGGCCGAGCACGAGGGTCACGACCACGAGCGCGGCCCAGCCGGTCTCCAGCACATTGAGGGCACGGAAGACGAGCCTGCCGATGCCGAGACCGATCGCGAGGGTGACGTTCGGCGCGCGGAATTTCAGCGGGGCTTCGAGGAACGAGATGGCCACAACCATGCCGAGCCAGACGAACACGACGGCGACGGTGACAGCCGATGCGGTACTCATCCCGTGATTGTCGCGTGATTGAGGAACCGGTGCCGGGGTAGAGCGGGGGTATGGCCGTCGTGCGCGGTCGTACCGATCGTTGCTGAGGAGGTGTGGACCATGGCTTCCATGGACCCTGATCCCACGCGCATTCCCGATCTGGAGCCGGGCGGCGGGGTGCCGCCGGGGTCGACGCCCCCGGAGTCGGGGCAGACTTCCGGCCTGTCCGCGCCCGAACCACGGACCCGGCGTCGATTTCCCCCGACCGGGATCGCCGCTGTCGCGGTGACGGCGGTGATCGTGGCGGTGTTCCTCGTCGTCGCGGTGGCGCTGTTGCTCACTCTGTAGCGCGTCGATCAGTCGGGATTCGGGGGCTCCGGTGCGGCGGCGGGGGTGCGCTTGCGGCGCGGCGTCGTCTGCTCGATGCGCGGATCCTCCACCACCGCATAGTGTTTCAGGTACTCGGAGAGGAAGGCCTGCACGGTCGCGGTGGCCGGGATGGCGAGCAGCGCGCCGACCGGGCCCAGCAGCGCCCCGCCGGCGAGGACCGCCAGCAGGGCGATGGCGGCGTTGACGTCAACGGTGCGCGCGGTGATCCGGGGCTGCAGCAGATAGTCCTGGAACCACTGGTAGACCACGGCGAACACGATGATCCACACCGCGTCCATCGGATCGACCGTCAGGGCGACGAACACCGGCACGATCGCGGCGATATAGGTGCCGACGGTCGGGATGAACGCGGAGATCACCCCGAACCAGACGCCGAGGGCGATCGGGTTCGGCAGGTGCAGGAGCGCGAGGAACCCCGCGTGCACGACCGCGGAGACGATCGCCAGCAGCACCCGCGAGAACAGGTAGCCGCCGGTCTTGTCGATGGCGAGGTCCCAGGCGTGCAGGAACGTCCGCTGACGGGCGGGTGGGAGCAGCGCGCACACGGTGCGGCGGACCCTGGGGCCACCGGCGGTGAGGTAGACGCTGAACAGGGCGATGGTCAGGACCTGCGCCAGGCCGCCGAGCACCGTCGTCGACACGCCCCAGACGTTGTCGGCGGCCGTGCGCGCGTAGTTCTCGAGCAGGTCGGACTCGCGCAGCAGTCGCTGACTCAGGTCGTGCGTCGTGAAGTGCTGGCCGAAGGTGCGATTGACCCGGTCGACGCCCTCGTTCAGCAGCCGCGGCGATTCATGGGCCAGGTTCGTGGCGGTCTCCACCAGGAGCGTCACCAGCGCGGCGAGGAAGGCCAGCACGCAGGCGAAGGTGGCCACGAACACGAGTCCGGTCGCGAGCCCGCGCGGGACACCCCGGCGCACGAGCGTCGCCACGGCGGGCTCCATCGCCAGCGAGATGAAGAAGGCGACGAACAGGATGATCAGGATGCCGGTGAGCTGGTGAAAGGCCCAGTCGGCGAACAGGAACAGCCCGAAGAACACCAGTGCCAGCACCATCGCGCGCGGTAGCCACGTCGGCATCCTGGGGCGCGGCTGCGGAACGCTGTCCTCGGAGTCGGTATCCACGGTTCTCAGTGTCGCCCCGGAACGGCCGGTTTCCCGGCACCCACGCGGCGGGGACCCTTCGCGGTGAAGGTTGCAGTTTCTGAAAAATTGCAGTTTGTGTTAATTTATTGACCGTGCCTCAGGAACCGGTCGCGCAGGCCGTGATCGGACTGCGCGAACAGAAGAAGCAACGGACCCTGCTCGATCTGTGCCTCGCCGCACGGCGATTGGCGGTCGAGCGCGGGCTGGACGCGACGAACATCGATGACATCGCCAAGGCGGCCGGCGTCTCCTCGCGCACGTTCTTCAATTACTACGACACCAAACTCGACGCGGTCGTCGGTCCGATCGGGCCGATCGGCACGCCCGAAGCGCGCCGGGAATTCATCGCGGGCGGCCCGACCGGCGTGCTCATCGAGGACCTCGCCTGGCTGCACGCCGCCGGTTTCCAGCCGGAAAACGATGTGCGCGAAGGTATCTCGCTCGTCACTGAGCTGGTGACGGCCGAGCCCCGGGTGCTCTCCGCGTTCATCGCCTCCGGCGCCAGGATGGAATCGGCCACCGCCGAACTCCTCTCGGCCAGGCTCGGGGCCGAGGTCGCCCCCGAGTTCGCCTCGCTCACCGCGGGAATCATGACCACCATCACCACGCGGGCGGCGATGTCGCTGGCCGCGGACCCGAACGGGTCGCTGGCCGCAGCGCTGCACGAGCACTGCGCCATGGCCGCCCGGCTGTTCGATCGGCCGGACGACAGCACAAGGGAGAAGCTCCGATGACCACGACGGCCGACTCGCCGCCCACCCCGATCGTCCTCACCCAGAAGCGGATCTGGCTGATCTTCTCCGCGCTGATCGCGGGCATGTTCCTGGCCAGCCTCGACCAGATGATCGTCGGCACCGCGATGCCGACCATCGTCGGCGAGCTCGGCGGCGTGTCGCACATGGCCTGGACCGCGACCTCCTACCTGCTCGCCACCACGATCGTGATGCCGATCTACGGAAAACTCGGCGACATGTTCGGCAGGCGGTGGCTCTTCCTGTTCGCGATCACCGTGTTCACCGCCGCCTCCGTCGGGGCCGCGGCGTCGACCGGCTTCTGGGAGTTCATCGCCTTCCGCGGGCTGCAGGGCGTCGGTGGCGGCGGTCTGATGATCCTGGCGCAGGCGATCATCGCCGACGTGGTGCCCGCCAAGGATCGCGGCAAGTACATGGCCCCGATGGGCGCGGTCTTCGGCATCACTTCGGTCGCCGGACCCCTGCTCGGCGGGCTGTTCGCCGATCACCTCGACTGGCGGTGGTGCTTCTGGATCAATGTGCCGATCGGCATCGCCGCGCTGTTCATCGCGTTCCGCTACCTGAGCATCCCCAGCCATCGGCCCAAGACCCGGCCCGACTATCTCGGCATCGTGCTCATGTCGAGCGCGACCACGTTGCTGATCCTGATCACCGACTGGGGTGGCAAGCAGTACGCGTGGGGCTCGACGACGATGCTGGCGATGATCGCCGCACTGGTCCTCGTGGTCGCCGCCTTCATCTACGTGGAGTCGCGGGCCGAGGAACCGATGCTGCCGCTGTGGCTGTTCCGCAACCGCACGTTCGTCCTCACCTCGGTGATCGGCTTCCTCGTCGGCCTGGTGATGTTCGCGGCGATCGGCTTCATCCCGACCTACCTGCAGATGGCGACGGGGACGTCCGCGTCGGTGTCGGGCCTGCTGCTGATCCCGATGATGATCGGCATGATGCTCACGCTGATCACCTCGATGAACGTCATCACCAAGACCGGCCGCTACCGGGTGTATCCACCGATCGGCGCCGCGCTCATCGGGATCGACATGCTGTGGCTGACCCGCCTGGACGCCAACACCTCGATGTGGCTGGTCTCGGCCATGCTGTTCGTCATGGGCGCGGGCCTGGGCCTGATCATGCAGATCATCGTGCTCGTGGTGCAGAACGCGGTGGCACCCGACCAGATCGGCACGGCGACCAGCGCGAACAACTACTTCCGGGAAATGGGCGGTGCGCTCGGCATCGCGATCTTCGGCTCCATCTTCACGGGCAGGCTGACCGACAACCTGACCGTCGCGTTCCAGGAGAACTGGCAGGAAGTGGCGGCCTCGGGACTGGACCCGAGCGCCCTGATCCCGTCGGTGGTCAAGAACCTGCCGGACACCCTGCACGACGCCATCGTCGGCGCCTACGTCGACGCGCTGGTCCCCGGCTTCTGGTACCTGATCCCCGGTGCGATCCTGGCTTTCGGTCTCGCGCTGTTCATCCCGCACCTGAAGCTGTCGGACGAGGCGGGTATGGTCGCCCGCGGCGAAGCGGTGATGGCCGACGAGGAGCCGGAGCTGGTCAAGGAGGGGTGATGCCGGGGAGTGTCCGGGCGGCGCGGGCCGTCATTCTGGTGATGGCCGCGATCGGCATGGTCGGCACCGTCGTGTTGATCGGCATCGGGCACCCCCGCGCGGCAGGCGCGAACGCCTACGGGTATCTGTTCTTCTGGGCGCTGGCGATCACCGCCTGTTTCTTCGGTCGGCGGCGGCGTGGAGTGCGTGTCACCGCGACCGTGTTCGCCGTGCTCGAAGGAGTCGTGGCACTCGGATCCGCCGCGTTCAGCAGCGGTGGTGGGCAAGCGGACGGCGAGGGTGGAATCGCCCTTGTGCGACTGTCACCGGGTCCCGTCGGCGTGGTCGCGGTGATCACCGTGATCGTGCTGCTCTACCAGCGATCGGCAGGTGAGTGGTTCACCGGAACCGCCGTGGCTCGGCGCCGTGTCACGGCCGGTGTGCTGATCCCGCTCGGGGTCATCGTCGCCCTCGCGCTCGGTCTCGGGGCCTGGCTGATCGTTCGCGGCGTCGTCGACGGCGACGACGAGCCCGCGGTCGGCGACTGTGTCACCACGGCGGACGAGGTGAAGATCAGCTACTCCGACGCGCGGCTGGTGAAGGTGGCCTGTTCGGACACGAACGCCCAGGCGAAGATCATCGCCCGGCTCGACGCCGGTGAGACGCTGACGTGCAGGGACTACGAGGATGGTGTCCGGCTCGACGAGTACGACGGCCTCGAGGGCGGCGTCATCCTCTGCCTGCGCCCGTTCAGCTGAGGGGCTAGGCCGTTTTGACGGTGACCATCGTGTCGGGGCTGGGGAAGTCGAGCACGCGCAGGCGGCCGGTGACCAGGTCGACCGTGTCGGCGACCACCCGGCCCGCGCGCCGGGCATCGCCGGCGAAGCTCGTGCTGACCACGCGGTAGCTGCGCTTGGTGGTGAGCACGATGTCGCCCGGACGCAGCGACCCGGCCGGGGTCGGCGGCTCGGTCGACTGCACCGGCTGCGCCGGTCTGCGGATGAGCTCGATCAATTTCAGCAATGTTGTCTCCACCCTGGTGAACGTCTGTCGAGACGTCCCGCTCGCCGGATTTCGCGAACGGTGTCGAGCACTTCTTTACCCAGCCGCGTCATGTTTCAACCCCTCGATGCGGGGCACACTGTGTCGCGGCGGCGCTGCGGATATCACTCCACGGTCCGATCACGTGTCATACCAAGGGATTACGAGCGACGAGATTTCCGCCGATAGCTTCGGGGAATGACGACATCTGCCCTGGTCCCCGACTCTTCCGCACGGCCGCCGCGGCGCGGCGCCGACGGCGACTACGCCCGGCTGCTGCGCCGCGTGTCCGACGCCGGGCTGATGCGCCGCCGTCCCGGCTACTACGCTGTCCGCCTCGGCCTGGTCGGCGCCGCGTTCGTGGGCGGCTGGGCGGCGTTCGTGCTGGTCGGCGACTCGTGGTGGACACTGCTGGTCGCGGCGTTCCTGGCCGTGGCCTTCGCCCAGGTGGCCCTGGTGATGCACGACGTCGCGCATCGCCAGGTCTTCCGGCTGCGCAAGCCGACGGAGCTGGTGGGCCGCGTCGTCGGCAACGCGGGCATCGGCCTCGGCTACGGCTGGTGGCAGGACAAGCACACCCGCCATCACGCCAACCCCAACCACGAGGACCTCGACCCCGATGTCGCGCCCGACGTGCTGGTCTGGTCACAGCGGCAGGCACGGTCCAGCCGTGGGTTGCCGCGCCTGATCGGGCGGGCGCAGGCCTTTTTGTTCTTCCCGCTCCTGCTGCTGGAGGGTCTCAATCTGCACGTGGCGGGTGTGCGAGCGCTGCGGAATCGCTCGGTCAAGCACCGCGGGTGGGAGGGTGCGTTGTTGCTCGGGCATTTCGCCCTCTACCTGACCGCGCTGTTCCTGGTGCTCCCCGTCGACAAGGCGCTGGTGTTCTTCGCTGTCCACCAGGGCCTGTTCGGCCTGTACATGGGGTGCATCTTCGCGCCCAACCACAAGGGCATGCCGACGCTGACCGGTGACGATCGCCCCGACTACCTGCGTCGCCAGGTGCTCACCTCCCGCAATGTGCGCGGCGGCGTGGTGACCGATCTCGCCCTGGGCGGGCTCAACTACCAGATCGAACACCATCTGTTCCCGAGCATGCCCACACCGCACCTGCGCCACGCGCAGCCGATCGTGCGCGAGTACTGCGCCGAGATCGGAGTGCCATATCACGAGACCGGCCTGGTCGCCTCGTACCGCGAGGCGCTGACGCACCTGCATCACGTCGGCGCCCCGCTGCGCGGCACCGGCGGCTGACCACGCCGTTTATGCCCTCGCGAAACCCGCTGGTACTGGGTAGGATCGGGCTCGAGCGCAGCTACCGACGGGGGAGCGGGCGCGGTGTTCGACAATGGGGGAGCGCACATGAAGTCGAGGCTGATCGCCGCTGCCGTGGCGGTGTTCGCGGGGGCCGCCGTGCTGGCCGGGTGTTCGAGCGATGCCGATGTGGTGTCGGAGAACCTGTCCAAGGAATCGGACCAGTTCAAGATCGACCGCCGGGTCGTGTTCTTCAACGGCATCACCGACAAGTATCTGCTGTCCATCGAGGGCAAGTGTTCGATCAAGGACGCGAACAACCAGCTCGAGGTGACCTGCAAGACCGGGGACGACGAGTACAAGAAGCACTTCCTCGGACTCTCGGACAATGTGAGCTATTTCGTCGAACAGCTCGAGGCCGTCGAGGTGAGCCGCTACCACTACAAGGTGATCTTCAAGCCCGAGGCCATCATTCCCGACGTCGACCGTCCCTGAGTTCGACGTCGGGAAAGCCGGCGGCGGCTCGCGGACGTCAGATCGTCGCCGCGGCCGTGCGCCCGGCCGCGCGGCCGGAGAAGATGCAGCCGCCGAGGAAGGTACCTTCCAGCGAGTTGTAGCCGTGGACGCCGCCGCCACCGAAGCCCGCCGCTTCACCGGCGGCGAACAGGCCGGGAATCGGCACGCCATCGGCGTCGAGGGCGCGCGAGCCCAGATCGGTCTGGATGCCGCCGAGCGACTTGCGCGTCAGCACATGGAGTTTGACGCCGATCAAGGGTCCGGCGGCGGGGTCGAGGATGCGGTGCGGCGCGGTGGTGCGCATGAGGCGGTCACCGAGGTAGCGGCGCGAGTTGTGGATCCCCTGGATCTGCGCGTCCTTGCTGTACGGGTTGTCCACCTGGAGGTCGCGCGCGCGGATCTGTTCACGGATACCCGCGGGGCTGAGCAGCGGTTGCTCGGTGAGACCGTTCATCTTCGCCACGAGGTCGTCGAGGGTGTCGGCGACGACGAAGTCCGCGCCGTTGGCCTTGAACGCCTCGACGGGGGCGGGCGCGTGCTTGCCGAACAGCCGGTCCTTGACGAGCGCCTTGCGATTGCGGTCGGTGATGTCGGGATTCTGTTCGGAGCCGGACAGCGCGAATTCCTTGGCGACGATGCGCTGGGTGGTGATGAACCAGGAGTGGTCGTACGGCACGAGTTCCGGTGTGGTGCGCAGGTATCGGAGCGTGCCGAGCGTGTCGTAGCCGGGCAGATACGGTGCGGGCAGCCGGCGGCCCAGCGCGTCGAACCACAGCGAGGACGGGCCGGGCAGGATACGGATGGCATGGCTCGGCCAGACGGGATTCCAGTTCTGGATGCCCTCGGTGTAGTGCCACATGCGGTCGCGATTGACCAGGCGGACGCCTGCGTCGGCGGCGATGTCGAGCATGCGGCCGTCGACGTGGGCGGGCACGCCGGTGATCATCCGGGTCGGGGGAGTGCCCATGCTCGCGGGCCAGTGGCGGCGGACCAGCTCGTGGTTGCCGCCGATCCCGCCCGTGGCCAGCACGACCGCCGACGCCGAAAGGATGAACTCGCCGACGACCTCCCTGGTGGAGGGCGCGCCGCGCGCGCCGTCGTCCTCGGCCAGGACGGCACCGCGGATGCCGGTGACGGCGCCGTTGGTGAAGAGCAGTTCGTCGACCCGGTGACGGTGCCGGAAGGTGACCGACCCGCTGTCGGCGGCCCGCAATGCCGACTCGGCGAACGGGGCGACGACACCGGTTCCGGTCCCCCAGGCGATGTGGAAGCGCGGTACCGAGTTGCCGTGGCCCCCCGCGGTCAGGTCACCGCGCTCGGCCCACCCGACCGAGGGCAAGAAGCTGATGCCGAGATCGGTGAGGTAGGACCGTTTCTCGCCGGCGGCGAATTCGACGTAGGCTCGCGCCCACCGCTGGGCCCAGCTGTCCTCGTCGGCGAGGCGGTCGAATCCGGCGCTGCCCGACCAGTCGTTCCAGGCCAGCTCCACCGAGTCGTGCACGCCGAGCCGGCGCTGCTCCGGGCTGTCGACGAGGAACAGCCCGCCGAACGACCAGAACGCCTGTCCGCCGAGGTTCGCGGAGTTCTCCTGATCGACCACGATCACGCGCTTGCCCGCACGGGTGAGTTCGTGGGTCGCGACGAGTCCGGCCAGGCCGGTGCCGACCACGATCACATCGGCGTCCATCCGCCACCTGCTTCCTGCTCGGCAGCGCGACGCTGCGAATCCTTATCGGATACGTTAGCGCATCGAATACGTTGATGTATCGAATGAGGCGGACCGGTGCTGCCACCAGTCCGCGATGCGGTCGACCACCGGGCCGGGCGACCGAACCCACTGGATGTGATCGTTGCTCGCGCCGGGCGGGACCGCCGACCGCTCGTAGTCCCACCTGGTGACGGCGTCGGGCGCGAAGAGCCGTCGGGCGAAGGCGTCGATGCCGCGACGCGGCGCGAGCGTGTCGCCGCCGAGCGCGATGACCAGAGACGGAGCGTCGATGACGGGCTGGGTGGGGAACGGTGGCGTGTTCGTCAAGACCATCCGAGCCCATTCACGCATCATGGTGCGCGCCCCCGGCGCGCCGAAGGCGGGCTTGGGGAGGTAGCCGAACGCGGTGGTCAGGGCGGGGACGAGGGCGGCCGCTGCCGCGACGGGTAGTCCGCCGTACGGAAAGTGCCGAAAGTGGGGGAGTGATCCGCCGACGGTGACCAGCCCGTCGGCGCGCGCGGCGGTCAGCTGGCACCCGACCGCCAGCTGGGCGCCGAGGCTGTGGCCGAGAACGACCACCGGCCGGCCGGGATCCTCGGCACGCGCCTCGGTGACCGCCGTGGCGATGGTGGCGATCTCGTCGCCGTAGGACCAGTTCACGGCCCGTGAAGCCGAGGGCTCGCCCGGTTCGAACCCGCGCCGGGGCAACACCCGCGCGGTCCATCCACCGGCCTCGAACGCCCGGGTGAGCGGTGCGTAGAACCGGGAGCCGATCGCCATCGCGGGGGAGATCAGCACGATCGGTGCGCCCCCGATGTCGTCGCGATCCGTGCCGGGCGCACCCGTTTCGCTGTCTGTTGCCACGACTCTCCTTCGATACCGATCCACGAGGCTTCGGAGCTCAGACTAATGTAAGCAGCGGAAACATGCGTGGGCGAGGTCGGTGGCGGGGTGCTGCGTGCGATGCGTCATCTGCGGGTGTGCGCGGGCAGGTCGAGGATCGCCACGACCGTGGCCCGGACGCGGTCCTCGAGCCCGTCCGGCTCGTTCGCGTCGAATTTTCCGTGCAGGTACAGAAACGCGAGTCCGTGCACCATCGACCACAGCGCGGTGGCGAGGGCCTCCTCGTCGGCACCCGGAAAGGCTGTCCGCACAATGGATCTGACGTATTCGTGAATCGCGGTGGTGGCCGCGAGTCGTTCCGGGTCGGACGGGTCGCACGGCTCCGCGAACATGGTGCGGAAGAGTCCGGGGCGGTTCAGTGCGAACCGGATGTAGGCGATGGCGACCGCCGTGAAGTCCTCGGCCGTCGTCGGTGCGGCGCAGGCCGCGGTGAGGTCGGCGGCGAGCTCGCGATAGCCGACGGCCGCCACGGCCGACAACAGGGCGTCCTTGTCCGTGAAATGCCGGTAGGGCGCCGCCGTCGACACACCGGCACGGCGGGCCGCGGCGCGCAGGGACAACTCCGTGGCGCCGTCCTCCTCGAGCAGTTCGATGGCCGCGCGGACCAGCGCGGTGGGGAGGTCACCGTGATGGTAGGGCGCGCTCGTCGTTGCCATCCCCTCAATCTAGCAATTGTTGGCACTGCTTACTTGCGCGTCGCGGTGACCTCCGACACGCACTGCCATCAGCGTTGTTTCCGGCGCGGCCCGCGCCGATCAGTCGCCGGTTCCCGCGAACGCCGTCGCGATCGCCGCCGCCACGGCCACCACCACGCCGAGGAGCACTGTGGCGGCGCCCGCGGTGCTGAGCTCGGCCCAGGTGAGCAGCAGCATTCCGACGCCGGCCACGGTGAGGGCGGAATCCGCGAGGACTGCCAGTGTGCCGATCGAGGCGCGGCCGATGATCGGGCGTGGCTTGCTCGTCGTCGCTACGCCGAGCAGCAGGAATGCCACGCCGAGGGTCGCGACGGCGACCCGCGCCGAGCCGGTCGACGACCCGGCGATGCCCGCGAACAGCAGTGCCGCGCCCACCGCGCTCTGCCCGGCGCCTACGGCACGCAGCGTCCAGAGTGCGGCAGCGTCGCGGGTCGGGAAGTCCCCGGTCGCGGCCGGGGCCGAGACCGGGGGAGTCGTCGCGGACAGTGTTGTTGTCGACATGGTGCCCATCCCTTCAAAAATTGCATCGCCACGCAGAATTACTACCTACTGCAAAAATACTCGATCGGCGCAGGCGGGCAACGGGATCAGGGCGTGAACGCACTCACATCCGATCAGTGCAGCGCTTCGCGCAGGGTGTCCTGGGCCAGCTTGACGGCTGCCGACGCGGCACGGGTCGAGCGCATCGAGTTGATCATCATGAAGTCGTGGATGATCCCGCCGAAGCGCACCTGCGTGACGGGAACGCCCGCGGCCCGCAGCTTGGCCGCGTACGCCTCACCCTCGTCGCGCAGGACGTCGGCTTCGGCGGTGATCACCAAGGCGGGCGGCAGGCCGCGCAGTTGGTCGATCGAGGCGCGCAGTGGTGCGGCGTAGATCTCGGCGCGCTGCTCGTCGTTCTCGGTGTACTGGTCCCAGAACCACTTCATGCCGTCACGGGCGAGGAAATAGTGCTCGGCGAACTGGTGGTAGGACGCGGTGTCGAAATCGGCGTCGGTGACCGGATAGAGCAGCACCTGCTTGCTGATCCGCACGTCACCGCGTTCCTTGGCCATGAGGGCGAACACCGCGGACATGTTGCCGCCCACCGAGTCGCCCACCACGGCGAAACGAGAAGCGTCCAAGCCCTTTTCGGCTCCGTGCGCGACGACCCATTGCGCGGCCGCGTAGTTCTGCTCGATCGCGGTCGGATATTTCGCCTCCGGCGACAAGCTGTATTCGGGGAACACCGCCGCCGCGCCGGCGCCGACGGCGAGTTCGCGCACGAGACGGTCGTGGGTGTGCGCGTTGCCGAAGACCCAGCCGGCGCCGTGGATGTAGAACACCACCGGCAGCGGTCCGTTCGCTCCCGCGGGCTTGACGATGCGGACCGGCACCGTGCCTGTCGGGCCGCCCTCCACGGTGATCCATTCCTCGTCGACGGCGGGCATCTCGACGGCGCCGGACTGCACCTCGTCGACGGCTTTGCGGCCCTCCGCCGGTGGGAGCTGGTACAGGAACGGCGGTGTGTCGGTCGCCTGGCAGAATTCGGCAGCCTCGGGTTCGAGCACGGGCTTCTCATCGGTCATCGCGGTCTCCTTCGGATATGTCGAGCTGAGATCGGCCGGCCGTCAGGCGGGCCCTTCTGTCGTGACAATCGAGACGCAGGAGCCAGGTTAACCATTTGATGTAAACACTGTCAGCACTTGGGATCGAATCGCTGCGGTGAATGTTCTGGCTGTGCGGGACGAGGTAAATATGCGCCGCAAGGCAAACGCTGGGTCGGTGGTAATCTGCGGCGATGACGGTCGGCGGCCTGCGGGAGCGCAGTAAAGCGAAGCGCCGGGTGGCGATCCAGACCGCCGCCTATCGGCTGTTCGCCGAGCGGGGCTTCGACGCCACGAGCATTGCCGAGATCGCCGAACTCGCCGAGGTCTCGCCGCGCACGGTCACCCTGTACTTCCCGACCAAGCTGGAACTCGCGCTGGCGCACTTCACCGCGCAGGTCGACGAGCTGGCTGACACGTTGCAGACCCGGCCCGACGGGCAGGGCATCCTCGACACGGTGGAGCGGTGGCTGCGGGACCGGGAGGTCACGCGGGACGGTTTCGACGAGCTGTACAACCGCATGCTGCACGCCAATCCGCAGCTGGAAGGCCTGTGTCGCGGCCGCCTCACCGACGTGATCCACGAGGGTGCGCGGCTGCTCGCCGAGGAGCAGGGCTGGGACCCCGACGACCTCGCCCCGCGCATGCTCGCGGCCACGGTCGCCAGTGTGATCAGCGAGCTCACCCACCGGTCCGAGCCGGGGGATCTGGACAGGGCCATGGCCTTCATCCGGGCCGCGGCCGCCACACTGCGACCGGCCTGACCCGGACCGTCCCTGCTCGGCTCAGGTGGCCTGTGCCGTGCCCCCGAGCCTTTCGGTCAGGTGGACGGTGACCTCGTCGCCGTCGGTCTTGCCGAGGCGGCGCCGGATCGCGGCGGCGACGGGAAGCTTGTGGGTGCCGTCGCCGAGGGCCATGAACGACGAGGTGAACGGCACCCCGTCGACGGTTCCCTTCACCTTGACCAGGCCCCTGGTGCCGAAGATCCGTGCCGAGTCGGGCAGTTGCACGCACGTCCACGTGTCGCCCGCCCGTACCTTGCCGAGGACGGCGGTGAAGGTGATGTCGATCGGTCCCGGGGTGGTGGCCATGAGAACTCCTGTCGGGGTGGGGGATTCAGGCGAACAGGCCGACGACGGCCCCGCTGACGACCAGCTTGAGCACCCAGTCGGTCATGTGTACCAGCGCGGTCGGAATCGGCACGTTCTCGTGGACGACGGCGCCGGCGAGAATGGTCACCGGGATGATCGCCAGGATGATGCCGAGTAGCGTCCCGGCGCCGAGGCCCTCTCGATCGGCGAGGGTGAGCAGGATGGCCGGCACCGCCGCCGCGAACAGGCCGCGTAGCAGCACGAACAGCATCTGCGTCGGCATGCCGATCCCGGGGCGCGGAGTGCTGGTTCGCGCCACCAGAGCGGCGACCGGGGGAGTCGCGTACAGCACCGCGCTGAGAATGAACGAGACGACCGCCGCGACGACGACACCTGCAACAATCATGGCCAGCTCCTTGAGTACGAGTCAGTATTTAATTTAGGGAGGCGACTGAGTACTGTCAAGTACTAAAGTGGTGGGCATGAGTGCTGCAGGAAGTCGTCGCGGCAGGCCGCCCGGCAAGACCGGCGCCGAATTACTGGCGGTGGCGCGGGAGGTGTTCCTGGAACGCGGGTTCGCGGGATCGACGATGGACGAGGTCGCCGCGCGGGCCGGGATCTCGAAAACCTCGCTGTATCGCGAACATCCGTCGAAGGCCGGCTTGTTCGCCGCGGTCGTCGAGCAGTGGGCGAGCGCCGGACGCGACGCCCTGCGCCCCGCCCTCGCCGGTCTCGCGGCAGCCGAGGACGCGCGCGCGGGCCTGCTCGCGTGGGCGCGGATCGTGCGCGCCGGCGTCCTGTCCCCGACGGTGATGGAGATGCGGCGCCTGGTCACGGCGGAGGCGGCCCGGCAGCCCGAGGTCGGAGCGACGTACCTGCACAAGAGCTGGTTCAGGAACATCGGCGACCTCGCGGACGCACTCGCGGCGCTCGACGCCCGCGGCCTGTTGCGCGTCCCCGACGCGGCGATCGCCGCCGAACAGCTCACCTGGCTGGTCATCGGCGCGCCGCTGAACGCCCGGATGCTCGACGCCACCGCCGCCGTCCCGGACGCGCCGGACGCCGCGATCGACACCTTCCTCGCGGCCTTCGGTCCGCGGTGACGATGCCGACCGAAGCCGTGTTCGACCGCCGCGCGACCTGGCCCGCGCCGCGTCGGCGGCGGCGACGGCTCCGCCGCGCAGCGCTAATGCGGTTGGCGCAGTAGCGCTTCGACGGCGCGTTCGGCGCTCTGGACGGCGCTTTCCATCGTCGCCGACCAGCCGGTGCGGGTCCAGTCGCCCGCCAGCATGAGGTTCGGGACCGAGGTGCGCTGGTCGGGGCGCAGGCTGTCGGTGCCGAGGACCTGGGAGAAGGTCGCCTTCGGCATCTTCACCACGTGGCCCGCCACCACCGTGGCTTCGGCGGCTTCCGGGTAGTAGCGGCGCAGCAGCTCCATCTGCTCGGTGACGATCTCCTCGTTGCTCCGATGGATCTGCTCGTAGGCGCCGCTGGTGGTCAGGCAGTACAGCCAGGTGCCGTCGGGGGTGCGGCCGTGCATGCGTTGCCGGTCGAAGACCTCGTCGATGACGCCGGTGCCGCCGATCAGCGCCTCCATGGCCGACTTGGTCCGCAGCGGCCGGTCCAGGTAGAGGTTCGTGCTCACGATCGGGGTGACACCGAGTTTGTCGGCGGCGGCGTAGATCTCGGGGTGCTCCGGCAGGTCGTCGAGAAGACCGCCGATATTGGTGTTGGGCACCGCGCAGATCACCGCGTCGGCCGCGAGCACCGTGCCGTCGGCCAGCTGCACGCCGGTGGCCTTGCCGTCGGTGACGATGATCTTGCGGGCGACCGCGCGGAAGCGCACGTCGACCCCGTGACGTTCGAAGACCCGCTCCGCCCCGTGGACGTAGAGGGTGTCGAGATCCACGGTGGGATATCCGATGGTGACGGCCGCGCGATCCCGCACGCCGATCCGGATGCCGGTGGCCAGCACGTCGGCGAACACCTTCGCCGACTCCCGGTCGACCGGCTCCGCCGCGATCCCGAGCGCGAGCCAATCCCACAGCGCCTCACGCGCTTTCGCCGGCATGCCGACCCGCTGGAACCACTGGTCGGTGGTGAGGTCGGCGAGATCCTTCGGCTGCCACAGCGCCTGCCGGACCAGCAGCAGCGTGGCCCGCAGCGCGCGCAGCCGTTCCAGCGCGCTCGCGTCCGGGTGCGCGCCGAGCAAGGTGCGTAGCGCGCGGAAACCCTTGGTGTGCAACATGACCGCACGCCCACCGGGCCAGCGGAGACTTCCCGCTCCGGGGAACTCCACGTACCGGCGGGTGCCGACGCTGTCCAGATACCGCCACAGGCTCCGGTAGCCGCTGGCCACGACATGCTGGCCGTTGTCCGGGATGTCGTTCACCTCGGGGACCCGCATCGCGTGCGTCCGACCGCCGAGCCGGGCGCGCCGCTCGAGCAGGGTCACCTGCTCGCCCGCCTCCGCCAGCCACACCGCGGCGGCCAAGCCCGCCAGGCCGCCCCCGATCACGACGAATCTCCGTGTATCGCTTGCCTCCACCACCATTGAGGCAATGTAAATCAAACTCTCTCTTTCTATCGAGGAACTGTCCGATCGGTCCCTCCCGGCAGATTTTCCGGATTCTTGTATGGACAGATGTCTGGACATGGCAGATTCGGGGGTGAGAGCGTGTCGCCGAAATCGGGGAGTCGAGCATGACGGCCGGACTGGAGATCATCGCCGCGGTATCGACCGGGGCCGACGCACCGCTGACCGTGCGGCGGCTGACGCTGCGCGCGCCGCGCCCGGACGAGGTGCTCGTGCGCGTACTCGCCTGCGGCATCTGCCACACCGACCTGACCGCCAGGGCCGCCGTGCCCGCGACCATGCCCATCGTACTCGGGCACGAGGGCGCGGGCGTGGTGGTGGCCGTAGGTGCCGAGGTGCACGGCGTCGGGGTCGGTGACCGGGTGCTGCTGACCTACCAGAGCTGCGGAGCCTGTCCGGAGTGCGTCCGTGGTCTGCCCGGATATTGCGCGCAGTGGGCGGTGCGCAACGCCGGACGGTTCGGCGTCGATTCGCCGCTGACCGACGCGACCGGGCCGGTGGTCGGGGCGTTCTTCGGGCAGTCGAGCTTCGCCTCCCATGTCCTGGCGACGCCACGCAACCTCGTGGTCGTCGATCCCGAGCTGGATCCGGTGCAGATCGCGGCGTTCGGTTGTGCGGTGCAGACCGGGGCCGGGGTGGTCGCCGAGGTGCTCGCCCCGGCGGAATCGTCGGTGCTGGCGATATTCGGTGTCGGCGCGGTCGGGATGTCGGCGCTCATGGCGGCCCGGGCGCTCGGGGTCGGCACTGTCGTCGCCGTCGACCTGTCGCCGGAACGTCGCGCCCTCGCCACCGAGCTGGGTGCCGACCTCACTCTCGACGGCGGGGCCGACGACGTCGCCGCGCGGATCGCGGCGCTGCCCGGTGGCGGCGCCACCCACGCGCTCGACACCACCGGTGCCGCGCCGGTGCTCGCGACGGCCCTCCGGTCACTGACCGCCCGTGGGGTGCTGGCGCTGGTCGGGCTCGGATCCTCGCCCGTGCCCATCGACGTCGCCGGGCTCATCGGCTGGGGGCAGACGCTGCGCGGCAGCATCGAGGGCGATGTGGACCCCCAGGTGTTCCTGCCCCGGCTGATCGGGTGGTACCGCCGGGGATTGCTGCCGATGGACAAGCTCGTGCGGGCCTATCCGGTGGAGCGGATCAATGACGCCGTGGCCGATATGGCCGCGGGAAAGGTGGTCAAGGCGGTGGTGACCTTCCCCTGACTTCGGCCCGGGGAAGGTGGTCGGGTGCGTAAGTGAGCCGGTCGGGGGTATGCGCTGCGTACTTCTGTTGTCGATGATGGGAGGCGTCATGGACGTCGACGAGAAAGTCTCGACCGGACACGGCGGACGGCTGCGGATGCCGCGCAGCCGGGGCGCGGTCGGTGGGCTCGCGGTGCTCCTGCTCGGTCTGTGGGGCGCGCTGATTCCGTTCGTCGGTCCGTACTTCGATTTCGCGTACACCCCCGACGAGCCGTGGGTCTGGTCGACGGCCCGTGGCTGGCTGCAGGTGCTGCCGGGTGTGGTGGCGATCGTCGGTGGGCTGCTCATGCTGATGAGCCGCAACCGGCTGGTCGCGAGTTTCGGTGGCTGGCTCGGCGTCGCCGCCGGCGCGTGGTTCGTCATCGGGCCGTTCCTCGCCGCGCTGCTGCGCCTCGGCGATCTCGGCGAACCCGTCGCCACCTCGGACCTGAAGCGGGCACTGCTCCAGCTCACGTTCTTCTACGGACTCGGCGCGCTCATCCTGTTCTTCGCGGCGACGTCGCTGGGACGGTTGTCGGTCCGCAGCGCTCGCGACATCGCCTTCGCCGAACAGGCCCGGGTCCGCGACCGTGGCACCGTGGTCGAGGAAACGGTGGCGACCGGCGACGATCGCTCCGTCACCCGTCGCATGCCACCGACCGGCGTCCGGCACCGTCCGGTCTGAGGGAACTCGGCGGGACGCTGCGGCGGCGACGCGAAGGGCTGGTCGCTCAGGGTCGGCTACAGCCGCGAGGTCCACTCCGTGGGCTCGAGCCCTTCGGTCCGGCGTAGCGTCTCCGCCGCGGCCTCCAGGCGCAGCAACGACTGGGGGGACAGGCCGGCGGCGCGGGCGCACAGGGCGCGCAGCGGGGTGTCGTGGAGCTGGACGACGAGGTGGGTGTCGAACACGGTCGCGTCGTCGGGGAGGTCGGAGCCGGGGGCATCGAGCTGGTGCGCGCGGGGGTGTGGGTGCGGGTTCTGCATGGGACGCTCCTGTGCGGGCCTCGTGCCTCAGCCGCACTGCGTGCCGGCGAAGGTGATCGGGTGGGTACCTCGCCGATTCCCGGTTCGGCCGACGCCAAACAGCGCGCTCCGCATGGTTTCACGAGTCCCGTCCATTCCGACAGACAGTAAAACCAGGGTATTTCACATTATCGGGCCTGGGCTAGGGTCGGCGCACTACCCTTCACAGGAGTTCGACATGAATCGTCTCTTCATCAAAACCCTTGCCGCCATGGCTCTTTCCACCGCGCTGGTGGGTGCGGCACTAGGTACCGCGCAGGGTGCTCCCGTCGCGCCGATCGAGGACTCCGGCTCCGGAGACTCCGGTTCCTCGCTGAAACCGCTGATCACCTTCCCGCTCGGCGCGCTCTACATCCTGCTCTGCGACGCGGAGCCGAACGGTCCGGTCTGCGCGCTGATCTACGAGATCGGCAGCGGCAGCAGCGAATCGGATCCGGCATGAGCGCGGGCACGCGGCGCCGCCTCGTCACCGCTGTCGCGGTAGTGGGCCTCGCGGCCGGAATCGGTTCGGCCCCGGCGCAGGCCGGCCCGATCACCGTGCTCCCGGTCGCCGACTCCGACACCGGGTCGGCGTCGGGCTCCGCGCTGGTGGCCTGGCCGCTCGGCTTCCTGATGTTCGCCGCCTGCTTCGCCGACGGTGACAGCCCGGTGCACAATCCGCTCTGCCAGGCCGTCCTCGACCTGACCTCCGGCAGCACCTGATCCCCGGATCCGAACAGCGTGGCGCCGAGGGCACCGGGTGGCTCTCGGCGCGCGTGGGAGACGATCGTGCGCGCGTCGACCGAGTGGGTGACGTTTCGGTCCGAGGGGGCGGGTGCGGGCGGGGGTGGGGGTTTTGGTGCAGAATGCGAAGGTGAAAGTAGACCTGGAACGAGATGCGGGGTGCTGGCCGCTGTGAGATCGATGCGTGGCGCGACGCCTGTCCGCGGTTAGTTCGATGTCGGATCAGGAAGCCGGGGCGGGGCCCGGCGGGAGCCGGTTCGACGCGGTCGAGCGGCTGCGCCGGAAGTGGGAAGAGTCCAAGGCCGCCGACGCGGGCGAGAGCGGCGCGTCGAACGTGGTCCGGCTGCCGAGGCTGCCGCGACGCGGCCGCACTGAGGCGAGCGAGGCCAGGCGCAGGCCGTGGTATCCGGAACCCGTGTACGATCCGGCGCCGACCAGACCGGTGACCAGGGCGGAGTTGCAGCAGGAAACCGGTGCGTGGCCGATCGACGGCTCGCCGCGCCGCGCCGCGTCGACGAGCGAGAGCACCGAGCGCGACGCCGACGTGATCGACCTCGGCGCGTCACGCCGCCGGCGCGCAGGCGCGGACTCCGCGCCCGCAGTCACGCGGCCCCGGGTGAGCCCGCGCAGAGTCGGTCCGGGTGACCGCAAGCCGGGTGGCGACAGCGAGAGCTGATCGCCTCACCGCTGGGTCGTCGGCGGCCGCGCCTCGGCCCGATCGAGTTCTTCCTCGAGTGCGAGTGCGGCGGCGATCAGGGCCAGATGCGTGAACGCCTGCGGAAAATTGCCCAGCTGCTCGCCCGACGGGCCGATCTCCTCGGCGAACAGGCCGACGTGATTGGCGTAGGTGAGCATCTTGTCGAAGGCATAGCGCGCCTGCTGCAGCCTGCCGGTCCTGGCGAGCGCTTCGACGTAGAGGAAGCTGCACAGATTGAAGGTGCCCTCGGTGCCGCGCAGACCGTCGGGCGATGCCTCGGGGTCGTAGCGATACACCAGGCTGTCGCTGACGAGTTCGCGATCCATCGCCGCGAGCGTGCTCGTCCACATCGGGTCGGTGGGGGACAGGAAACCCATCCGGGGCATGAGCAACAGCGAGGCGTCGAGCACGTCGGTCGAGTAGTGCTGGACGAACGCCGCGCGCCGCGGATTCCATCCCCGCTCGACGATCTGCTGGAAGACGGCGTCGCGTTCGGCGGTCCAGCGGGCCACGTCGGCGGGCCTGGCCTGCGCGGTGGCCATCCGGATGGCGCGGTCGAAGGCCACCCAGGTCATCAGCCTGCTGTAGGTGAACTCCTGCCGGCCGCCGCGGGTTTCCCAGATGCCCTCGTCCGGGCGGTCCCAGTGGTCGGCGAGCCAGTCGATGAGGCCGGTGAAGGTCCGCCACCCCGTGATGCCCGCCAGGTCGGTCGCCTGCGCCAGCGCGTCGGTCGCCTCGCCGTAGATGTCGAGCTGGATCTGGTCGGCCGCCCCGTTGCCGACCCGCACCGGCGCCGAGCCGCGGTAGCCCGTCAGGTGGGGCAGCACGATCTCCTCCAGTGTCGGGTCACCGTCGACCCGGTACATGATCTGCAGCGGCTCACCCGAGGCGGTGCCGCCCGCCTCGACCCGGTCGCGTAACCAGCGACGGAAGGCGAACGCTTCCTCGGTGAAGCCGAGATCGGTCAGGGCGCGCACCGACAGCGAGGCGTCCCGGATCCAGGTGTAGCGATAATCCCAATTGCGTTCGCCGCCGATCTGTTCGGGCAGCCCCATCGTGGCCGCGGCGATGGGCGCGCCGGTCGGGGCGTAGGTGAGCAGTTTGAGGGTGATCGCCGAACGGTTGACCATGTCGCGCCACCGCCCGCGATAGGTCGACGAGCGCAGCCAGGTCTGCCAGAAGTGTCGGCAGTGGTCGAACTCGTCGGCGATCGCGGTCCAGCTCGGCGCCGGCGAGACCGCCGCACCGGCGGGCGCGGTGGTCAGCACGACGGCGGCGCGCTCGCCGGCGGACAGCGTGAACCGCGCGCCGACGTCCACCCCGTCGGCGTCAAGGACGATCGGGTCGGTGGCCTGCAGGTGGAGATCGGCGACGGAGGAGCCGAACACGGCGGTGTGCTCGTCGACGGTGGTGAGGGTGTGCGTGGCACGGGCGTAGTCGAATCGGGGACGGCAGGTCAGGCTGAATGTCAGACGGCCCCGGACCACCCGGGCGACCCGGACCAGCCGATGCCGCTCGGCCGGCTCGGTGCCGGGGATCGGCGCCATGAAGTCGGCGACCTCGCCCACGCCGTCCGGCCCGGAGAACCGGGTGAGCAGCACGGCGGTGTCGGGGAGGTAGAGCTGCCGGACCGTCATCGCCTCGGCGGTGGCCTCGACCGCGAGCGAACAGTGTCCACCTTTCTCGCTGTCGAGCAGCGAACCGAACACACTCGGCGAATCGAATCGGGGAGCGCACCACCAGTCGATCGTGCCCGCGGTCGACACGAGCGCGGCCGTCTGCAGATCACCGACGATGCCGTGGTCGTCGATCGCTGGATACGCGGACACGGCCACTCCTCAGCGGACCTTGTGCGCCGGTAGCGGCGTCCAGGTGCGGTCGAGTACCGCGGCCCGCGGCGCATAGAGGCGCAGGGTGCGCGGATCGGCGGCCAAGACACTCATCGACCCCTCCATCGTCGGTAGTCCGTGCGGTCACCGCCGCCTCGGCGAAGGGGCGGTGACCGGTCAGGCCGACCTTAAGTGGCTGGGCGTGCGGAGACCTCACCCGTTCAGGGTGAGGTTCGGGGCAACCGGGCGGGGTCCGCCAGGCCGTTGCCGGTGATCAGCGGCAGGTCGAGGGTGGTGCGGATGCCCGGCGCCGCGGCGACGACGGCGGGAATGGCGTTGACCAGGCGCATGGCGGTGCCGACGAGACTGGCGTGGTTGTGGTCGCCGTGATCGCTGAACATGGCCAGGTCGAGGGTGTAGTGCGGTTCGCCGGTGACCTCGACCCGGTAGGACCCGCCGGCGCGGGCGGGTTGTGGCCAGTCGGGAGCGAGGTCGGCGCGCAGCCGGGTGACGTGTTCGAGGACTGTCACCGCCCGGTCGCCGACCACGCCGCGGACCTCGAACCGCAGGGCTGCCGCCGTGCCTTCGGCGATGGTGCCCGAGTCGATGTCGAAGGCCTCGGGCGCGGGCAGCCGCTCGAAATCCTGGGTGACGGCGTCGAGTTCGACGCCGAGGCCCGCGGCCAGCTGGCGCACCACGCTGCCCCAGGCCAGCGACAGCACCCCCGGCTGCAACAGCAGCGGGGTGTCGGTCATCGGGCGGCCGAAGCCCATGATGTCGAACATGACCGCGGCGTTGTCGTAGGTCGAATAGTCGACGATCTCGAGGCAGCGCACCTGCTCGACGGCGCGACAGGTGCCGAGCAGGGCCAGCGGCAGCAGGTCGTTGGCGAAACCGGGGTCGATGCCGTTGACGAACAGCGACGAACCACCCTGTGCGGCAGCATGTTCCACCGGTTCGAGCAGCTCGGCGGGCAGGACGTCCCACGGGTGCTGCAGGAACACCGGCGCGCTGGCCACGACGTTGATCCCGGCCGAGAGCAGCATGCGCAGGTCCGCCAGCGCGTCCATCAGCCGGTTGTCGGTCATGGCCGTGTAGACCACGCAGTCGGGACGCGCGGCCAGGATCCGCGCGGTATCGGTGGTGGCGAGAACGCCGGAGGCGGTGGGTGTTCCGGCGAGTTCGGCGGCATCCCGCCCCGCCTTCTCCGGCCCCGAGACGTGCACGCCGACCAGCTCGAGTCGGGGGTCGGCCAGCACGCCCGCCAGCGCGTGCCGTCCGACATTGCCTGTGCCCCAGTGCACTACACGATGCGTCATGGTCGTCCTCACAGATCGGGAAGGGGGATGGTGAGATTGGGGGCGATGAGCCCGCCGTCGACCTCGAGGACCTTCCCGGTGAGGAACGAGCCCGCGGGCGAGGCGAGAAACAGCGCGGCCGCGGCGATGTCTTCGGGCCGGCCGAGGCGGCGCAGGGGAGTGGCCTGTTCCATCTGCCCGCGCATGTCGTCGTTGCCCGCCACGACGGCCAGCGCCGAGGTCAGGATCGAGCCCGGCGCGATGGCGTTGACCCGCACGCGCGGGCTCAGATCCATGGCGGCGGAACGGGTGTAGTGCGCGAGGGCGGCCTTGGCGGTGGCGTAGGCGGCGAACGCGCGGCCGGGGAGCCTGCCCATGGTCGAGGTGATGTTGACGACCGAGCCGCCGTCGGCGGTGGCGAGCATCTTCGGCACCGCGGCCCGCACCAGGGCGTGCGCCGTTCCGACGTTGAAGGCGAACGCCTCGGCGAGATCGTCGGGGGCGGTGTCGAGCAGCGGCCTCGGCAGGGCGCCGCCCACATTGTTGACGACGGTGTCGAGGCGGCCGAACCGCGTCACCGCGGCCTCGGCCAAGCCGGCGACGGCGTCGTGATCGGCGAGGTCGGCGACGACGACGTGCGCCTGCCGTCCCGCGGCTTCGATCTGGCCGGCGACCTCGCGCAGGTCGGATTCGGTGCGCGCGGCGATCACCACGTCGGCACCCGCCTGGGCGAAACCGAGGGCGATGGCGGCGCCGAGCCCGCGGCCCGCACCGGTGACGACGGCGACCCGGTCGTCCAGCCGGAAGTGGTCGAGAATCATGATCCCACCTTGTGTGTCGAATATTCGACTAATCTCTGGCGAATAGTCGAAGCAGTGTAGGGCCGGTGCCGCCGGCGAACAAGGGGTTGTCATGCCGGAATCCGCGTCGCCGCCGACCCGCCGGGTCATCGAGGTGATGGAGTTGCTGACGCGCACCGAGCGCGCGCTGACCGCGTCGGAGGTCGCCGCGGCGCTCGGGCACGCCCGCGCCACCGTCACCGCGGTGCTGACCGAATTGGCCGAGGCGGGCTGGGTGCGCCGCGACCGGCAACGCCGATTCGCGCCAGGGCCCGCGCTGGCCATGCTGCGCCCGGTCACGGTCGAGGTGCCGAACGCGGCGGCCGGTGCCGCGCTGAAGGCGCTGGCGGTCGCCGCGCACTGCGGCGTGACACTGAGCCGGATCGCCGACGGCAGGCTCATCGTGGTGGCCAAGGAGTACGCCCCCGGCGCGCGGATCCTGCCCGGACTCGCGGTGGGGCAGTCGATTCCGCTGGGCTATCCGGCCGGCGCCGCCGTGATGCCGTGGCGGGGCGAGGCCGAACGAGGCGCCTGGCTCGCGAGCGCGAACGGCCCGGCGCGCCGGGGCGCACCGGCGCTGCTGCGGTTCGTCACCACCCACGGGTGCGCGGTGTTCCGTCCCGACTCCGACGACGCCGGGCTGGTCGAGGTGCTCGCGGAGTTGCTCGGGGCGGTCGGCGCCGAGGTGGTGCAGCCGGAACTGCGCACCCGCGTCCTGCGTCAGCTGGCCCGCCTCACCGCGCGCCCCTATCGCGACGCCGATCTCGACAGCGCCGAGCTCATCCCCGTCAGCTATCTGTCCGCGCCGGTGTTCCTCGGTTCCGAAGCGCCGTACGAGGTGCAGATCGGTCCACTGCGCGCCTCGGTCAGCAAGGCCGAGCGGGCGGATTACGTCGCGGCGATCCGGACGGGCGCCGCGGCGCTGTCGGCGGCGCTGAGCGGGCCGGGGGCCGATACCGGCATTCATTGAAGTACAGACTCCCGTACTCGATGGTATGTTCGCTCGCGCGGCGCCCGCGACGGTGCCGCGCGAGAAGGGTTCGACCATGGAGCATTCGATCGAGCGCCGTCGGTTCCTGCGGGTGGCGGGCGCCGGCCTGCTCGGCGTGGTCGCGGGGGAGTCGGTGGCGGCTGCCGCGCCCACCGCCCCGCCGGGGCCCCTGCTGTTCCGTTCCCCCGTGGTCGAGCCGTTCGTCGACGAGCTGCCCCGCCTCCCCGTGCTGCGTGGTGACCGGCTCGAGCTCGTGGCCGGAACCACGACGCACCGGTTCCATCGTGACCTGCCTGCGTCACCGTCGTTGGGCTACAACGGGATGAGCTATCTGGGCCCGACGATCGAGCACCGTGTCGGCACGCCGCTGCGGCTGCGCTTCGAGAACCGGATGAGCGTCCACCCGCTGGCCGCGGACATGGATACCAGCCTGCACGGCGTCGCCGAGAGCTTCCGCGCCGCGCCGCCCGCCTCGCTGCACCTGCACGGCGGCGTGACGCCACCCGACAGCGACGGGCATCCCGAGCGACTCGTCCATCCCGGCGGCGGTATCGAGCACCGGTTCCCGTTGACGCAGGACACGGGCCACCTCTGGTATCACGATCACGCGATGGGTATCACCCGCGTGAACGTCTACGCGGGGCTGGCCGGAACGCTGTTGCTGCGCGACGAATTCGACACCGGCGCACCCGGCAATCCGCTCGGCCTGCCCGCGGGGGAGTTCGAGATCCCGCTGGTGCTGCAGGAGAAGCTGTTCACCGCCGACGGGCGCCAGTCGGTCCGCTCGACCCCGATCGTGCCCGAAGGCCGCTGGGAGGGCGGGGCCGTGGGTGATGTCGGGGTGGTCAACGGGAAGATCTGGCCGTACCTGCCGGTGGCGCGTGGCCGGTACCGGTTCCGGGTGCTCAACGCGGCCTCGTTCAGTGTCTGGAATCTGTTCTTCGGCAATCGGATGCGGTTCTGGGTGATCGGCAACGACCACGGCCTGCTCGACGCACCGGTGGCCGTGCACGAGCTGCGGTTGGCGCCGGGGGAGCGGGTGGACCTGCTGGTGGACTTCACCGAGCTGGCGCCGGGTGAGACCGTCGAGCTGTGCAACGACGAGGCGCCGGTGTTCCAGGCCGCCGTGCTCGGCGAGGTCGCGATGCCGCGCTTCTGCCAGTTCCGGGTGCTGGATCGGCCGGGCTTCACCGGCGCGATTCCGCGGCAGCTGCGCGGCGGCACGGGGCGACCACGGGCGTTGCCGCCCATCGAGACGCCGACGGTGATCCGCGATGTCACCGTGAGTCAGCCCTATGAGCTCCGCGTGCCGCCGGCGATCATGTCGCTCAACAATCTGCGCTTCACCAGTCCCGATATCGAAATGCCGCGACAGGGCACGGTCGAGCAGTGGAACATCATCAACATCACCCCCGACCCGCATCCGATTCACCTGCACCTGGTCACTTTTCGCATTGTCGGCCGCACGCCGCTGCGCACCGTCGACTACCAGCTCGCGCACCCGCAGCCACCGATCGGCCGGAAATGGGCGCCGTCGGCGGCGGGGTTCCTCGCGGGTCCGACCCGGCCGCCCGCCGCCTGGGAGGCGGGCAGCAAGGACATCGTGCGTGCCGACGGCGGGACCGTCACGAGCATCGTCGTTCGGTTCCCCACCGCGGCGGAGCTCGGTTTCGATCCGGACGCGCCGTTCCCTCGTCACGAGCCGGGTGAGCCGACCGGCGGCGACGGCCACGGTGGGCGGCACGGGGGTGAGCACACGGGCGAACTGCGGGGCTACGTCTGGCACTGTCACCTCCTCGATCACGAGGACCACGACATGATGCTGAAGTACCGGATCGTGCCCTGACGGCGAATTCCATACTTTCAGGTACGGGAAAAATGTGCTTCATAGTATGGTCTACCTGACACGCAGCGACCGCCAGGAGGTCATCGGTGAAGTGCCCCACCGCCTTTCGCTATTGGGAAGCGCGCAGCACGCCGACCGTGCGCCGGGTCGAACGCCTCTTCACGAGGGTGACCGGGCAGCGGTTGTTTCCCACCGACGAGCAGGCCACCGCGCTGTGCGCGGACCTGTTCACCGGTGACCCGGTGGCCGAACGCTTCGTCGCCGAGGTGATGCACGGCGAGATCGGGCCGAAAGCCGGACGCCGGATGCTGGAGACCGCGCTGGCCGAGGGCATCGACACGGTCCCCGACGCACCGGCATCGATGCGCGCCTTGTTCGCCGAGTTCGAGACCGTGCCCGACTGGGTCGTGCCCGAGCTCGTCGAACAGGGCGCGGCGATCTGGCGGCGCTGGGGGACCATGCTGTTCAGCTTCGCCGGCGCCGAGACACTCGAGATGTACACCGAGGCCGCGGTCGCGACCCCGCTGTCGCTGGCGGGCGGCTACGCGGGTGACAGCGCGCTGCGCCGGTTCCTCGAGACCACCCGATTCTGGATGGATGTCTCGGCCGAAGGCGCGCTGCTCACCCCGGGTTCGGCCGGGCGGGCGACCGCGCTGAAGGTGCGGGTCATGCATGTCTCGGTGCGGGCCAAGGTCGCCGAACACCCCGAATGGGATATCGAGCGATGGGGTCTGCCGATCAGCCAGACCTACCAGATGCTCACCCTGCTCGCCGGAAGCGTGACGCCCGGCCTCGGCCTGTGGGCGCTGGGCTACCAGACGACGCCGTCGGAAATCCGTGCGCTGCTGCACTTCCAGAAGTACATGGGCCATCTGCTCGGCGTGCGGCTGCGTTGGTATCCGGAGACGGTCGGCGACGGGCTGCGGGTCCTGGCGATGACGATCGCGTCGCGCTCCTACGACTCCGGTGAGCACGGCCGCGAACTGATCGAGTCCTATCCCGCGGCCTTCGCGCCGCGCGACGGACACCGCGGCCTGACCCGGCTGCGCGACATGTACAACTACCGCATCAATTCCGTGTACTCGGCGATGTACATGGCACCGGGCACCCGCCGCCGGTACACCATGCCGCCCGCGTTCCCGTGGATCCTCGTCCCGATCCTGCGCTTTCCCCTCATCACGGTGCTGGAGATCGCGCGCCGGGTCTGTCCGCCCTTCGCGCGGGCGCACGAGAAGCTCATGCTCGCCCACCGCGAGAACTGGTATCGCGCCCAGATGCGAGGTCGCGAAGCGGCCTTCGACGCCAGCGGCGCCCTGCGCCGATGAACCGACCGAAAGCAGCCATGACAGAAATCGTCGAAGTATGGAACGGACCCGGCCGTCGCGACGCGGTCCTCACCGAGGTCCAGCCGCACCACAACGGATTCCATCCCGCCGCGAGCAAGCTCGCCTTCGAACACTGGTACTTCGACGCCCATCTCGACACCGGCCACGTGGTGATCGGCTTCCTGATCCGGCGCAGGCCGGAGGACCTGCCGTGGTCGCGGCCCTGGGTGGAGATGATCGTCTACGCCCCCGACGGCACCCGGCGCCAGGTGTCGCGGCGCTACCCGCACTCGGCCACCGCGTTCTCGCCCGACGCCTGCGACGTCCGCATCGGAGCGAACACCGCGCGCACCGAGCACACCGACGGCCTGCCGACCCACCATCTGCGGATGCGGGAGGACGGGGTCGCGTTCGACCTGCGATTCCACAACGAGGTCCCCGGCTGGATGCCCGGCAAGGGCGAAACCCGTTTCGGCACCGCGGATTCCTTCGGCTGGATGGTCGGTGCGCCGCGAGCCGTGGTGCGCGGGTCGATCGAACTCGACGGTGTGCGGCACGAGGTCACCGGGCGTGGGTATCACGACCACAACTGGGGCGTCGGCGACATGAAGAAGATCATCGAGCGCTGGCACTGGGGCAGGCTGTACGTCGAGGACTACTCCCTGCTGTACGCCTCGGTGCTCACCCAGCAGCGCGCGGGTGGTCACGAGATCAGCCCGCTCATGCTCGCGCACGACACCGAGATCGTGTTGTCCACCGGCGAGACCGAGCTCACCGAGGGGCCCGCGCGCTTCGACGCGACCGCGGGCCGCACCTACCCCGAGTGGATCGAGCTGCGTGTCCCCGGCGAACTGGAACTGCGACTGGAGGTTTCGCGGGTCATCCACGCCCACGATCTGCTCGACGATCTGCCCGTGGTGCGGGCCAGGCCGATCAAACCGCTGGTGCGCCGGCTGGTCGGGCATCCCGGCTACTTCCGCTTCGAATCCGCCTTCGAATTGACCGTGCGCACCGGCGCAGGCGCCGAGACGCGGTCGGGCACGACGCTGCACGAACTCGTCGCGTTGACCTGAGGGCGGTTCATCCGGGTGGCTGCTCGCTGGTGATGAATCGGAAGAACTCGCGGCGCTGCTCCTCGGTCGGCACCGGCAGGTTCTGATTGCCGTGCACGAAACCGATTCCGGCGAAGCACATCACGCCGGCGCGCAGCTCCGCCTGGTCCGCGGAGAACCCCATGTCGACCAGCGTGCCCGCGAGGGTATGGAAGATGCGCTGGTCCAGTGCCCTCACCGCCTCGGCGACCTTGGCGTTGGTGCGCGCCCAGTCGCGCACCGCGAGCTCGACCTGCCACACCCGCTCCCCGGTGAGCAACTCACCCATCCTGGCCAGCCGTTCCTGCGGGGGCAGGTCGTCGAGATCCTGGAAGCCGCGGGCCGCGTCGTTGTGATCAGCGCACCAGAACTGCGCGGTGGTCTCCAGCAGCTGGTCGATGCCGTCGAAGTGCCAGTAGAAGCTGCCCTTGGTGACGCCGAGTTCCTCGCACACCTTGGCGATGGTGATCGCGGCGACGCCCTCGCGCAGCAGTATCCTCAGTGCGGCGGCGGTCCAGTCCTCGACACCGAGCCTGCGTGCCGCTCCCCGCGCCGACGCCGCTTTGCGTTTGGACACCGGCGCCGGCGGCCGCGAATTCTCGGTCATGCCCTCTTCCTTCCGGCCACGCCGACCGTACTCGGCCGTACAGTCGAACCTACCAAAGGGTATGGGACCGTCGCGGAATAAGTGGCTCGGTGGCCCGAGTTGCCCCCGGCATGACCAGAGATGATCTCGGAACATTCGGTGTGTGGCGCCATTTCCAGGGGTTCACGCCCGAAGCGGCTCGCGAGCTCGAAGAGCTCGGATACAGCGCGCTGTGGCTCGGCGGGTCGCCACCGGCGGACCTGCGGACGGCCGAAACCCTGGTGGCGGCGACCGAGTCGCTGACCATCGGGACCAGCATCGTGAACATCTGGACCGCGCCCGCCGACGTCGTCGCCGCATCGTTCCACCGGATCGACCAGCGGTTCCCCGGCCGCTTCCTGCTCGGTATCGGGGTGGGTCATCGCGAGGCGAACGGACCGGGCGCGGTGAAACCCTACGACGCGCTGGTGGCGTATCTGGACGACCTCGACGCGGCGGGAGTGCCGAAGGAGCGCAGGGCGCTCGCGGCCCTGGGACCGCGGGTGCTGGAACTCGCCCGTGACCGCACCGCGGGCGCGCTGCCCTACCTCGCCCCGCCGGAGCACACCGCGATCGCCCGCACGTCCCTCGGCGCGGACGCGCTGCTGGTCGCCGAACAGAAGGTCGTCGTCGACGACGATCCCGAGCGCGCGCGTGAGATCGCCAGGTACATGGTGCCCATGTACCTGGGACTGGTGAACTACGTCAGCAATCTGCGCCGGTTGGGATTCTCCGAGGAGGACCTCACCGCGCCGGGTAGCGACCGGCTGATCGACATCCTCGCGATCCACGGCACGCCCGCCGCGATCGCCGCCGGCTTGGTGGCGCACGTGGACGCCGGCGCCGACCACGTCGCGATCCAGGCGCTGAACCAGGACTACCTCGCGGCACTGCGCGCGCTGGCGCCGGAGCTGCCGTTCGCGCGGTGAGGCGAGGGGGTCACTGGCTCGGTTCCGGCAGTCGGCAGTCGGAGACCTTCGGGTTGACGCCAAGATAGTTCAGTGGCCCCGCCACGACGGTCAGCGCGATCGTGCCCCAGGCCCCGCACTCGACCGGCGGCGTCGTGAAATGGTCTCGCTGGTGTGCCGCGAGCAACCCGGCACCCAGCCAGACCAGCATGAGCAGCGAGAGCACCCGTTTGGTGGCTTGGTGCGGGGGCTGAGCGTGAACTACTTCGCGGATCTCACGAGAACGTCTCCGTCGGTCGCGCATCGTCATCGCATCCTTCCCGTGTGCGATCATCACGCTCATACCTGGGTGAACTACGCCGACTTCGTGGATACCTCTGACCGTGCGCGGTCTGTCCATCCACTGTGCGGCCCCGCGCGCACGCCGTCAACTCGCTTCAGCTCTCGGCCGAGACCACGCAGAACTCGTTGCCGTGCGGATCCCGCAGCACCGTCCAGGTGAAGCCCGGCAACGCGTGCTCACCGACCACCTCGGCGCCGAGTGCGGTCAACCGGGTTACCTCCGCGTCCCGCGTCGCGGTCTGGAAGTCGATGTGTACCCGATTCTTCGTCGTCTTGAACTCGGGAACCCGCTGGAACGCGAGATAGCGACCCTCCCCGATTCCCACCCCCGGTGGCGCGATCATCACATAGTCCCCGGTATCGGCCAGGGTGACGTACCCGAGCGCCGCTCGCCAGAACCCGGCCAGCTCGGCGGGATCATTGCTGTCGATGGTCACGCCCGCGAAAGCGATGGTCTCGGCCATCCTCGTGACGGTAGACCACGGCTATGGCAAATGACGGCCCGCCGCGCTGCCGCGTCGCTGGTCCGTTCGAACGTATGGTGGCCGGGGCCAGCTCGGGCCGGGCAGTCCGACCGTCTTGCTGAGCTACTGCCGATGAGCGTGCTCCGATTCGGCTACCACAAGGTGCGCACCCCGGCCCAGATCCCGTCGGCCGGATCGGAAGAGTTCTGAAACGGCCTGGATCACCGCGGGCCGATAGCTGGGAGGAACACCGCGCAGCGCGATCGCGCAGACCAAGATGCGCGACGATGTGGCCGAAACTGCCACAATGGCAGTCGAGATCGCCACGACATCACCGGTATCCAATTAGCATTTCACCCCTTCTGTGAGATGTCGTATCCGCGCGATCGTGTCTGCCGCGTCGGGAGGTCGTGATGCGAAAACCGCTAGCAGATCGGCTATTTGCAGATATCGGTTGATGTCTCCGATGTCCTCGAGGTACAGCGTGCTGGTCGGCTGCGATACGCAAACGATGTCGGGCAGATGACCGTCGACGAAACGCAGGTAGACAAACGCGCCGCCTGCCCGTGTCGGCCCGAAAGACTCATCGCTGACGATCTGGACCGTGACCCTCGGCCGCTGACTCATCCTTGCGAGATGGTCGAGTTGTTCGCGCCAGATCGTGCCCCCGCCGATCTGGCGTCGCAGCGCGGCTTCTTCGATCAGTACCCAAAGTTGTGGCGGGTCGAGAGAATCGAGTATCTGCTGCCGCTTCAATCGGACAGCCAACAGTCGGTCGATCTCGTCGTTGGGCCGCCCAGGATTGCTCAGTTGTAGTGCGGACCTGGCATATTCAGGTGTCTGCAGCAGTTCTGGGACCACCGCCGGGTCGTAGCACCGAATCAACTGAGCTGCGGGCTCCAGGTTGAGAAGTTCGAACCCCTTGGGGAGCGAGTCGCTGTCGCGATGCCACCAACCGGGACGGCTGCCGAGTTCGACCAACGAGAGATACTTGTCGTGCTCGCTCGCGTTATTGACGCCATAGAACCTCAGAAGTTCGACAACGCCGCTCCGGTCGAGCCGCACCATACCTGACTCGATCCGACTGATCTTCGATCCTGACGCCCAGATCTTCTCGCCGACCTCCTGCTGGGTCAGTCCAACGTCCTTGCGGAGTTGCTGAAGCCTCAGTCCGAGCATCCGACGTAGAACTGTGGGGACGTCTCCGATGCGCTTGTCGGCCTGAGCTTCCCGTTGTGGATCGCCTTCGAGGTTGCGGTATGTGTGCACAGGTCGAGTCTGGCACCACAGTGACGGAATGTGCGTGCAGATGTACTTGCAAATGCGCGCACGAGTTCGCAACTTCGCAGCGCGGGTGAGGGATTCGTGCGAGCTGGTCCGACGACCTCATCGACGGGTTTGCTCACGCGGCAGCCGCGCTGTCATGCCGCTGGCAACGGCGCCGCGCTCGAGACGACGGCCTGATCAGCGCGCTGGTGGCGCCGCCAGGATGCACTCTCAACGGTCGAGATCGCGAATTTCTGCATCCGTTCCCCCCGGTCTGCGCGATCGGCCGGCGCGGTCAGCGACGGAGTGTCACTGTCGCGCGGAGGCCGCCCTCGGGGCGTGGCGTGAGGAGGAGGGTGCCGCCGTGTGCCCGGACGATGCTGTCGACGATCGCCAGGCCGAGGCCGACGCCTGCGTCGTGGGTCCGCACGCGCGTCGCGCCGCGCTGGAACGGCTCGACCAGGGTCGACACCATCGGCGCCGGCAGCATGGCGCCGGTGTTCTCGACGGTGAGTACCGCGGTGTCCGCGTCGATGCCGGTCGTGATCCACACGCTGCCCCGGCCCGCGAGATTGTGCACGATCGCGTTGTGCACGAGGTTCGTGGTCATCTGCAACAGCAGCGCGGGCGAGCCGAGCGCCCGGGCCTGCGGACCGGCGATCTCGACGGTGACGCCGTGGCGTTCGGCCAGCGGGAGCAGGGTTTCGGCGGCTTCCTCGGCCAGCAGCGACAGGTCGACGGGTTCGCGCGCGAAAGACCGCTGGTCGGCGCGGCTGAGGATGAGCAGGGCTTCGGTGAGGTCGATCGCGCGGGTGTTGACGGCGGCGAGCCGGTCCAGCAGCCGGGTGATGTCGCGGTCGGGATCGTTGCGGGCCACGTCGAGCAGGGTGCGGGTGATCGCCAGCGGGGTGCGCAGCTCGTGCGAGGCGTTGGCGGCGAAGCGCTGTTCCTCGGCGACATGGGCTTGCAGCCGGGCCAGCATGTCGTCGAAGGCGTCGGCGAGTTCGCGGAATTCGTCGCCGCGCCCGGGAAGCCGGATCCGGTGCGTGAGCGACCCCGTCGCGGCCAGCCTGGTCGCGGCGGTGATCTGGGCCAGCGGGCGCAGCATCCAGCCGGCGAGGAACCAGCCGCCGACCAGCCCGACCATCAGCAGACCGGCCAGCACGGCGGCCACGAACGGGACGAAGGTCTGGATCAGGCGGGTGCGGTCGATCTCGAGCGAGCCGGTCGTGTAGATGACGCCGATGCGGGGCAGCAGCACGACATAGAAGACGAAGACGGCCGCGATCAGCATGGCCCCGACCACCATGATCACGGCGGCATAGCTGAGCGCGAGCTTGAGCCGGACACTCGGACCGGGGGCCCTACGCATGCTCGCCGTCCGGCGCGGTGATGCGGTAGCCCACGCCGGGCACCGTCGCGATGATCCACGGCTGTCCGAGCCGCTTGCGCAGCGCGGAGACGGTGATGCGGACCGCGTTGGTGAACGGGTCGGCGTTCTCGTCCCAGGCCCGCTCGAGCAGTTCCTCGGCGCTGACCACGCCCCCTTCGGCAGCCACGAGCACCTCGAGCACCGCGAACTGCTTGCGCGTCAGCGCGATGTAGCGACCGTCGCGGTAGACCTCGCGGCGGAACGCGTCGACTTTCAGGCCGGCGATCTCCCGCACCGGCGGCCGGTGGTGGCCGCGCCGCCGGTCCAGGGCGCGCAGCCGCAGGACGAGCTCGCGCAGGTCGAAGGGTTTGGTGAGATAGTCGTCGGCGCCGAGCGCGAAGCCGGACTCCTTGTCGTCGAGCCGGGCGGCGGCGGTGAGCATCAGGATCGCCGTGCCGCCGCCCGCAGCGACGATGCGCTCGGCCACCTCGTCACCGGACGGGCCGGGGATGTCGCGGTCGAGGACCGCGATGTCGTAGCTGTTGACGCCGAGCAGTTCCAGCGCCGTGTCACCGTCGCCGGCGATATCGGCGGCGATCGCCTCCAGGCGCAGGCCATCACGGATGGCCTCGGCCATCAGGGGTTCGTCCTCGACGATCAGTACGCGCATAGCATCTCGATTCTTCCCGTCCGGACATATCGCCGGCGTATCGAAAACCGCATACGCCCCGGCAACGGCACAGTGCCTTGACTGAGCGTATGAATACCAGCCGACCAGCACGAACCGTGCGTACCCGTCGCCGATCGTCCAGTCTGACCGCCGCCGTGCTCGTCAGCGCCGCGGCGGTCGGCGTCCTCGTCCTCCAGTCGCAGGCACCGCTGTCCTTCTCGACCGCCCGCTCGCTCGGTGAGCTCGTCGACCGCACGCCGCCCGGCACGACGGTCTACGACGATGTACCCGCCGTCACCAATCTCGACCCCGACCTCCGCGCCGCACTGCGCCGCGCGGCCCGCGACGCCGCTTCCGAGGGGGTGGAATTCGTCGTCAACAGCGGCTGGCGGTCGGCGAGTCATCAGGAGCGGCTGCTGCGCGAGGCGGTCGAGCAGTACGGCTCCTACGCGGAAGCGGCGCGCTGGGTGGCCACGCCCACCACATCGGCGCATGTATCGGGCGAGGCGGTCGACATCGGGCCGACGGCGGCCGCGGAATGGCTGTCGGCATACGGCGCGGCCTACGGCCTGTGCCAGATCTACGCCAACGAACCCTGGCACTTCGAGCTGCGCCCCGATGCCGCCGAGCAGGGATGCCCGCCGCTCTACGCCGATCCCACGCAGGACCCGAGGATGCGGCAGTGATCGGCACGGTCCGGGCGCCGGCCCCGGTCGTCGCCGCGCCGGACTGGTCGTCGCCGGCCCGGATCGCGTTCCGGTTCTGCGTCGTCTACTGCTCCCTCTACTGCCTGCTCGTCACCTACATCCCGTTCGCGCTGCTCGGACTGCTCGGCCGCTGGGTCCGCCGGTATCCGGGGCCGTGGAACACCCCGTTCACCGACCCCGTCACCGGGTGGGTGGGCCGCACGGTCTTCGGGGTCGACGCGGTGCTGCGCACCGACTCCGGCGCGGGCGATCAACAGGCCATGTGGGTGCTGGCGTTCTGCCTGCTCGTCGTCGCCGGTGTCGCCACGGCTGCCTGGACGGCGGTGGACCGTCGCACCGCCTACCCTCGGCTGTGGGCCTGGTTCACGCTGGTGCTGCGGCTGTGCCTGGGCGCGATGATGCTGAGTTTCGGCTTCGCGAAGCTGTTCCCCACCCAGATGCCGCCGCCGAGCCTGGCCCAGCTGCTCCAGCCCTACGGAGACCTGAGCCCCGCCTCGGTGCTGTGGTTGCAGGTCGGCAGTTCGCCCGTCTACGAAATGGCGCTCGGCGCGGTGGAAGTCGTGGCCGGACTGCTGCTGTTCGTGCCACGGACCGCGGTCCTCGGGGCGGTGCTGAGCTGCGCGAGCATGGCCCAGGTCCTGCTGCTGAACATGACCTTCGACATCCCGGAGAAGCTGCTGGCCGGGCACCTGCTGCTGTTCAGCCTGATCCTGCTCGCCCCGTACCTGCGACGGCTGGTCGAGGTGTTCGTGCTCGAGCGCGCGTGCGCACCGCTGACCGCCCCCGCTCTGTTCACCGCCGAACGGAAGAACCGGATCGCGGCATGGCTCCAGCTCGCCCTCGGGCTGTGGGTCGCCCTCGGTTGCGGCTACGACCGCGGGGTGGTGTGGCAGGAGCAATACAGTGCCCACAGCCCGAAATCGGAGCTGTACGGAATCTGGGACGTCGTGGAGTTCACCAGTGGTGGCCAGCCTCGCCCGCCACTGACCACCGACGAGAACCGCTGGCAGCGAGTGGTCTTCGATCGCCCCGGCACCGCGACCTATCAGCGAATGAACGGGGAACTGGTCCAGGTGGGCGCCGAATTCCGGTCGACCCGTCAGCTCGAACTCACCACGGCCGACGCGCGACCGTTGGCCACCCTGTCTCCTGAACAACCCGCCGCCGACCGGCTCCTGCTGCGTGGAACACTGAACGGCGACCAGGTGGTGATCACCCTGCAGCGCCGGGATCTCGACAGCTTCACCCTGCGTAACCGGGGGTTCCACTGGGTACAGGATTATCCGTACTTCCGCTGAAAGAAGGAGTTTTCTCCGTCGTTATCCCCGGCGGTACCGGAACGAATCTTGTACTGTCACAACCGATCAGATGAACCGCTGCTGGTGGATGCTGTTCCGGGGCGGTGATGCTGTCCCCACCCGTGAAGGAGCGAGCACCATGGCAGACGTGCAAACACCGATGATCCGCACCGACATCCCGCACTCGGCGCGCATCTGGAACTACTGGATGGGCGGGAAGGACCACTACGAGATCGACAAGGTCGCCGGGGACGCCGGCCTGGCCGTCGATCCCGAGATCTCCACCATGGCCGTGCAGTCGCGGCAGTTCCTCATCCGCGCGGTCGGCTACCTCTCGCGCGAGCACGGCATCCGGCAGTTCCTCGACATCGGTACCGGCCTGCCCACCATGCAGAACACCCACGAGGTCGCCCAGAGCGTCAACCCCGACGCGCGGGTGGTGTACGTGGACAACGATCCGCTGGTGCTCACCCACGCCCGCGCCCTGCTCACCAGCACCACCCCCGAGGGCGTCACCACCTACATCGACTCCGATTTCCACGATCCCGAACAGATCGTGGCCGACGCCCGCAACGTGCTGAACTTCAACGAGCCGATCGCGGTGATGTTCATGGGTGTTCTCGGGCACGCCCGCACCTACGACGACCTGCTGCGCATCGTCCGGACCGTGGTCGGCGCGGTGCCCTCGGGCAGCTACCTGATCATGTGGGACGGCACCGACGACAGCCAGGCCTACGTCACGCTGTGCGAGAACTACACCGGCACCGGCGGCACCCCCTACATTCCGCGGCCGCAGGCCCAGATCCGCGCGGTCTTCGACGGGCTGGAGCTGGTGGAGCCCGGCTTCACCTCGATCACCCAGTGGCGCGCGGAGGCGACCGAAGTCGGTTCGGTGCAACCGATCTCGGCCTACGGCGCCGTGGGCCGCAAGCCCTGATCGCACGGTCCGAAAGGCGTGTCACCGCACGGGTATCCGACGTTCGGTGACATCGCCTCGAGCCTCGGGCTCGCTGACCACCGCGACCGGTACCAGCACCACGCCGCATCCGGCCACGACCAGCCACCCGGGCAACGCGGCCGTCACGAAACCGGCGGCGGTGGCGTCGGCGACGAGGCCCGCCGCCAGCGCGACACCGAACGCGGTGCCGAGTTGGCGTGCGGTGGAGGCGGTTCCCGCGGCGACACCCGCGCGTTCCGGTGGCAGGCCGCTCACCGCGGTCTGGGTGATCGGCGCGTTGGCGAAACCCACCCCGATGCCGATCAGCGCCAACGCGGTCAGCAGCAAGGCCAGGTTCATCCCGGCGGTGAGGCAGGCGAGCAGCGCACCGCCGAGCGTCAGGCACCCACCCGCCAGCAACAGCGGGACGCGCGGCCCCGCCCTGCCGACGAGATAGCCGGAGACGGGCGCGCAGACGGTGGCGCCCACGGCCATCGGCAGGGTCGCGGCCCCCGCGGCGACAGCGGACCAACCCGTCACCCGTTGCAGAAACAGCGTGGTCATCAGCAAGGTCATGCTGAAGGCGACGAAGACGGCGACCGCGCCCACAACGGCCCCGGCGACATGGGGGACCAGGAACAGCCGAGGCTCGATCAACGGCTCGTCGCGCCGTGTCTCCACCCGAACGAGCGCCGCCGTCAGCCCGGCCACCGCCACGTAGCCGAGGATCGTGCTCGGCGCGGTCCAGCCCACCCGCGGCCCCTCGATCAGCACCGTCACCGCGATCCACAGCAGCGCCACCAACAGCAGCTGGCCCGGCACGTCGAGCCTGCGCGTCCGCGCGCCCCGCGATTCCGGGACGAAGGCGCGCACGAGCAGAATCGCCACCAGCACCAGCGGCACATTGATCCAGAACACCGCACGCCAGTCGAACAGCGCGATCAGCGCGCCGCCGCTCACCGGTCCCGCCGCCATGCTGAGCCCGAACATCGCGCCCCAGACACCGATGGCCTGGGCGCGTTCCCTCGGGTCCGGCATGGCGCTGACCACGATGGCCAACGCGACGGGCGTCATCATCGACGCGCCGACCCCCTGCCCGATCCGCGCGGCGACGAGAAACGGCAGGGACGGTGCCGCGGCGCAGGCCAGTGACGAGACCGCGAAAACCACGAGCCCCGTACGGAATACCCGCCGTCGGCCGAACCGGTCGGCCACCGCCCCGGCGGTGATCAGCAGGCCCGCGAAGGTCACCGTGTACGCGTCGACCACCCAGGCCAGACGGTCGACGCTCGTGCCGAGACCGTGGCCGATCTCGCTCAGGCCCGCCGTCACGATCGTCGTATCCAATCCCACCAGGAACAGCGCCGAGGCGCAGATCGCCAGCACTGTCCATCGCCTGCGCGGGGACAGCGCGGGCGCCTCGGAGGTGATCGTCTCGGTCACACCACACCAGCCTTTCCGTTCGTCCGGCCGTGCGCCGGATGCGGTCGATGGTGCTCGGCATCGGTTCGGTGACCCCAGCGACTTTGCGGAATCTGCAAACATGGACCGATGGACATCGAGACGGCCGTGACCCTGGCCGCGATCGGCCCCCGGCTCCGCGCGCTACGCCGGGAGCGCGGGCTCTCGCTGACCGTCGTCGCCGCGGGCGCCGGACTGTCGGTGAGCACACTGTCGCGGTTGGAGACCGGTCATCGTCAACCGACGCTCGACCTGCTCCTGCCGCTGGCCCGCGTCTACCGGGTGTCGCTGGACCGGCTGGTCGACGCGCCTGCCACCGGCGACCCGCGCATGCACCTGCGACCACACCGCCGCGCCAACGGTGGCGTCGTCGTCCCGCTGACCGGCTACCCGGGGCGCGTCCAGGTCTTCAAACATGTACTCGGACCGCGCGAACCGCGGCTGGTCTCGCACAGCGGACACGCCTGGCTCTATGTTCTCGCGGGCACGCTGCGGCTGCTCCTCGGCGACGACGAGCACCTGCTCGCGCCCGGCGAGACCGCGGAGTTCGACCCCACCGTCCCGCACTGGTTCGGCCCCGTCGACGACACCCCCGTGGAGATCCTGCACCTGTTCGGCCCACACGGCGACAAGGCCGTGCCGCGAGTGACCCCGGCCGGGGAGTGACGCACGGTGCACCATGAACCCGTGGACGACGTGGCCGCACTTCTCGACCGGATCTGGCGCACCGACGCGATCGGCATGCTCGGTGCGCTGAGCCGCCGGCTCGGCGACTTCGATCTCGCCGAGGAGGCGCTCTCCGACGCGCTGGCCGTGGCGCTCGAGCGCTGGCCCGTCGACGGAGTGCCGGACAGTCCCGCGGGCTGGCTGGTCACCACCGGGTGGCGCAAGGCGCTGGACCGGGAGCGGCGCGCGACGGTCGGCCGGGCGAAGCTGGCCAGGGTCGCCGCGGAACCAGTGCCGGAACCGGGCGCGGACGACCGGCTGGCCATGATCTTCGCGTGCTGTCACCCGGAGCTGCCCGAACAGTCCAGGGTCGCGCTCACGCTCTACGCCGCGGGCGGACTCACCACCGCCGAGATCGCCGCCGCCTTCCTGGTTCCGCTACCGACCATGGCGCAGCGGCTGACCAGGGCCAAGCGGCAATGGCGTGATCGTGGCATCGGATTCGAACCGCCGCCGCCGACGGAATACGCCGAGCGGCTGCCGGCCGTGCTCGCGGTGATCTATCTGGTCTTCAACGAGGGATATCTCTCCAGTGGGCGGTCGGCGCAGCGTCGGGAGCTGACGGGCGAAAGCGTCGAACTGGCGCGACAACTCGCGGCATTGCTGCCCGCCGAACCGGAGGTGGCGGGCCTCACCGCGTTGCTCGAGTTGCACCACGCCCGCGCCGCGACGCGCTTCGATTCGCTCGGCCGCATCGTGCTGCTCGAGCGGCAGGACCGACGGCAGTGGAACACCGGTGAGATCGAGCGCGCGGTGCTGCGGCTGCGCGCGGCCGTGCGGCAGGGGCGGCCGGGGCCGTACCAGACGCAGGCCGGGATCGCCGCCCTCCACGCGCTGGCCCCCAGCTACGCGCAGACCCCGTGGACCGAGGTCCGCGCGCTCTACGACCGGCTGTCCGCGCTGGATCCGTCGCCGGTGGTGCTGCTGAACCGCGCGGTCGCGACCCGTTTCGTCCTGGGCCCCGCCCCCGCGCTGGACGAGGTCGAGGTCCTCGGCGAACGGCTGCGTGACTACCACCTCTGGCATGCGACGCGGGCCGACCTGCTGGCCGCCCTGGACCGTCGGTCCGAGGCGGTGGCGGCCGCCGAGCGCGCACTGGAGCTGGCGACGAATCCCGCCGAGCGCGAACTGATGTCGCGCCGCGTGGGGGAGCTCAGGCGCCGAGGCCGACCTCGGCGCCCCGGCGCCTAGTCGCGCGTCAGCAGCGGACGGACCTCGACCGCGCTCACCCCCGGCGCGAGCGGCCAGGTCGACGCGATCCGCACCGCCTCGTCCAGATCGTCGCAGTCGAGCACGATGACCGACCCGATGACCTCCTTGACCTCCAGGTAGGGCCCGTCGGTGATCACCGGTTCGCCGTTCGCCCCGGCGCGCACCGTCTTCGCGGTGTCCCTCGGCTGCAGCTCGATGCCGCCCTCGGCCACCTTGCCGGTCGGCTGCCACCGCTCGAACCAGCCGTAGACCTCGGTCATCACGCGCTCTTCGGCGGCGGGGGACAAGGCGGCCCACTCGCGGTCGTCGCCACAGATCAACATCGCGTACTTCATGATCACTCCTCGAAGGGGAAGGGTTCTGTCCTACACATGACGAACGGGCGTGGTCGTTTCTCGACAGCTCCCGTCATCCTCGCCGACCCGAACCGGCGCTGTCGGTGGACACGGCTAGGCTCGACGGAAACGCGCGGCCCGCGCGACCAATGCTCAGGGGGAACCCGCCGTGACCGCTCCACACCCGCATGCCGCCGACCAGCCGGAGCCGGCCTTCCGGCGCGCCGAGCCCCCCGCCGTCCCCACCCCGGTCTTCAGTGCCGACCGCCCCAGCGAGATCACACCGACGTTCGCGGACACCGGCACCGCCACCGCGCTACCGACCTTCCTGGCACCGGTCGAGCGCCCCGGTCGCGACGAGTACGCCTAGCAGCCGACGACATTCGCCACATCGCTCGATCGGTCACCGTGCCGGGGCTCGGCAGTGACCGCCTCCCAGGGAACCACGTGCGCATGCTCGATGAGATCGACTGGGGTTCGCTCACCCACGCCTACGGTTGCGCGGCCGACACTCCCGCCCACCTGGCGGCCCTCACCTCGGCGGACCCGGTATCCCGGCAGGCCGCGCTCGACCACCTCGAGGTGGCGGTGCTGCACCAGGGATTTCCGTCGTCGGCCACCGCACCGGCGACGCACGTCATCGCGCGACTGCTCGAACGCGCTGACGTCGCCCCTGATGTCCGTCTCGCGCTCGTCGAGTTTCTCGGCTGGGTCGCCGACGCGACCGTGATCGCCATGCGGGAGGACCATGTCGACGACCTCGTCGTCGCGCTGCAGCGGGCAGTCGTGGAGTCCTACCCCGTGGCGACCGGCTTCCTCGACCACGCCGACGGGCACCTGCGCGAGCAGGCCGTCCACGCGGCGGTGGCGCAGGTCAAGACACCGGCACTGGCCGAGCACCGGCCTGCCCTCGCCGCGCGCCTGCATGCCCGGGCGAAGGCCGACACGGCCGAACGCGCATGGTGGGTGCGGCGTCTCAGCGATCTCGACGCCGCCGAGCAGTACCTCGCCGACCCCGACCTCGCGGTCCGGGCCTGCGCGGCCCTGGCGGCAGGCCTCGCGGACGACGCGAGGGCCACCGAAGTCATCGTCGACGCGCTGAGCCACGCGGCCGAGCACGGTCTCGCCGAGCGTGCGCCCTATCGCCTCGACGAACTGATCGGCGCCGCCGTCGGCCGGGTGGACTTCGACCGCATCGCCGCATCGGCATCGGCGATCATCCGCGACGCGGACTGGACCGGCTTCGGTAGCACGTGGGGACCCTTGCTGCTGGCCGCCTTCGACCCGCCCTACGACAACCGTCACGGCCTGTCGCCAACGCGCCGTGACATCCTCGCCGCAGCGGTCGCCAACCCGCGTATCTGGAACCCACGAAACGGCAGCTGCTCCTTGGTGTTCCGGCGCAGCGGCCTTCCGCTCGACCGGGAATCCTGCGCTCGGATCGTGGCAGCGCCCGGGTATCCCGGACGCTAGAGGGCGGGAACGAGGCTGGTCACCGCGGCGTGGGAGCAGGTGATGTCACGGGGTCGATGTGGTTCCCGCAGCCGCAGGATTCGCCGGGGTGGAGGGTGATGGGGAGGGGAGCGGGGACGACAGAGTCCGGGGTCGTGCTCAGCAGGCGGTCGAGGGCGTGGCGGGTGATCATGTCGATCGGCTGCTGGATCGAGGTCAGGGTGATCTGGCCGAAGTGCTGGGCGGGGCTGGTGTCGAAGCCGACGACCCGGACCCGGCGCGGGATGTCGAGCCCGGCGTCGGTGATCGCGCGAAGAGTAGCGGCCGCTTGGGCATTGGTGCCCACGACCATGCCGTCGGGTGGGCCGGACCGAGCGCGAAGGTATTCGCGCACCGCGCGGTAGGCGCCTTCGCCGGTCAGGTCCGTGCGGATGACGGCGGCATCGGCGCCGGCGACGGCGGCGAACCCGCGGTAGCGCTGGTCGACCGTTTCCCGGTCGCCGTAGCGGACGTCCTCGGCGGTGAAGCCACCGACGAAGACGATGTCGCGGCACGCGTGGGTGTCGAGGAGGTGCCGTGCGGCGAGCGCGCCCGCGGCGACATGATCGGCCCCGACGACCGGCGAATCGACGGGACTTCTGGTGTTGTGCACCCACACCACCGGCATCCGTGCCCGCGCGCAGACCGCGCCCGTCGCCACGGGATCGACGGCGCCGACCACGATCAGCCCGTCGATACCGACATCGGTGAAGGCGGTGGCGAATTCGAGTTCGCGCTCGGGGTCGTAGCCGCTGTTGCCGATCATGGTGAGGTGGTCGCGCGCCCGCGCTTCGATCTCGGTGCGCCCGACCAGTGCCGCGTAGAGCGGAATCGTCAGATCGGGGACGAGCAGCCCGATCTGACGCCAGCGCCGCGGCCGCCGCAGCGCGCGGGCCAGCCGATCCGGGCGATAGCGCAATTCGTCGGCGGCCGCCAACACCTTGGCGCGCAGCGCGTCCGACACCGGACGTGGACCGTCGTTGAGCACATAGCTGACAACGGCGGTGGAGACCCCGGCGCGACCGGCGACGTCGGCGAGGGTGGGGCGTTTAGCGGTCACAATCGGATCCAGTCTGCTGGGCCGCCGGTCCGTGCCGAAGGCTTTCGTTCATCGTGATTCCTACCCTGTGCTGTGCCGTGCTCATCTCTACGCTAATCGATTAGATCCTTAACTCTCACGACCCATACCCGCAACAACCGACAGGTGAAGTAGACGCCATGGCCTACGCACGACTCACGGGAGTCACCCACCACGCGCCCGAGAACGCCCACGACAGCCTCGTGCTGTTCACCGGAGCGGATTCGATCACCCGCCTCATCGCCCTCGACGGGACCGTGGTGCGTGAGTGGCCGCACGCGGGCGTGCCGCCGCGGCTCCTCGATCCGGCGCTCACGGGCGGCAGCCGCGGTCATGTCGGTGTGCAGCTGACCGAAAGCGGCGACGGTCGTGGCGGCATCTATGCCAACGGCACTGTCGGACAGCTCGATTGGGCGGGAGAGGTGGTGTGGGAGTGGGGACGCCAGGCGCCCGGCGGGGCGGCTCGCCAGAACCACGACTGGCAGCTGCTGCCCAACGGCAACCGGCTGCTGCTGGTCACCGTGCCGCGGGTGGTGGCCCAGCTCGGCGTCGACGCGACGGTCGGGGACCAGGGCCTGTACGAGGTCGACCCGGGCGGCGCGATCGTCTGGCAGTGGCTGGCCGGTGACCACCTCGACGAGTTCGGCTTCTCCGAGGAGGGCAGGCAGGCGTTGCGTGCCACGGCCGCGCGCGACCCCGAGGACCCCTGGGGCTACCTGGAGATGAACAGCGCGACGCCGCTGGGCCCGAACCGGTGGCACGACGACGATCCCGAGGGCGTGTTCCACCCCGACAACATCCTGGTCAGCTTCCGCAAGGCGAACGTGATCGCGCTGATCGACAAGCGCTCCGGCGCCGTCGTGTGGCGGCTCGGCCCCTACTTCGAGGAGGCGCCGGGCGCGCAGCACCAGCGCGTCAACGTGCACAAGGTGCCCCGCCCGGTGGACCAGATCTCCGGACAGCACAACCCGCACCTGATCCCGGCCGGACTGCCCGGCGCGGGCAACATCCTGGTCTTCGACAATCAGGGCGGCGCCGGCTATCCGCCCGCGCCGCTGGGTATCTACGCCGGTTCGCGCGTGCTCGAGATCGACCCGACGACCCGCCAGATCGTCTGGCAGTACACCGCGGAGGACTCCGGCCGGCCGTCGTGGACGTTCTTCAGCTCCTTCGTCAGCAACGCCCAGCGGCTGCCCAACGGCAACACCCTGATCACCGAGGGTATGCAGGGCCGGATCTTCCAGGTCACGCCCCAGGGCGAGGTGGTCTGGGAGTACCACAGCCCGTACGAGGGCTACGGCGTGGCGGGGGAGCCGGAGGTGCGCGAGCCGCGGGTGCCCGGTGTGGACCGGCTCACCCGGACACCCCTGGTCTACCGGGCGCAAGCGGTCCCCTTCGACTGGGTGCCCGGCGGACCGGTGAACGGGAAGGACTGACCACCATGACAAGTATCGTGCGTACCACCGACCCGCCCGCCACATCACGCCGCGGCCGCCCCCGCTCACCTGCTCGGCGACGAGCCCCGGCGTGGTTCGCCCGCGCGGGCTCGCTGGGCTGGATCGTCGTCGGGCCGGCGCTGGCCGCGCTCGCGTGGACCCTGCTCGTCGCCTCCGGCCGGTTCCCGGATGCCCTGCTGCCCGGGATACCCGAAATCCTCGGCGCCGCCGGTGATCTCCAGCGCGAAGGCCTCCTCGCCGAGGACATCCTCGCCAGCCTCCGCCGCGCAGCCGGTGGCTTCGTGCTCGGTGCCACCGCGGGTATCGGCGCCGCGATCATCACCGCGACCACGACCCTCGGACGCCGCCTGCTGCGACCGGTGCTGCGGCTGCTCGCGCCCATCCCCACCATCGGGCTCGTCCCGCTGGCCATCCTGTGGTTCGGGCTCGGCGAGGGCAGCAAGGCGCTGGTCATCGCGCTCGGGGTGTTCGTGCCCGTGTGGATCAACAGTCACGTCGGGTTGGCGAGTACGCCCCGCGACTACCTGCAGGCGGCTCGCTGCCTCGGGGCCGGACGAGCGCAGACACTGCGCGAGATCGTCCTGCCGGAAGCTGCTCCCGACATCGTGGCCGGACTCCGGGTCGGCGCCGCCATGGCGTTCGTGCTCATCGTCGTGGCCGAGATGTCGGGCACCACCGCGGGAATCGGCTACCGCATCTATCAGGCCCAGCTCTTCTCGCAGGCCGATCGGCTGATCGCCTGCCTGATCGTGCTCGGCGTCCTCGGCGCGCTCGTCGACGCGATCATCGCCGCCACCACCACACCGATCACGCGCTGGGCCGCGGAGGAGCACTGACATGACGATTCGCGCCGAAGACCTGGTCGTGCACTATCCGGGCAACCCGGCACCGACCCTGCACGGCATCGATCTCACCATCGAGGACGGTTCGTTCACGGTCCTGGTCGGTGCGTCGGGATCCGGGAAGTCGACGCTGCTGCACTGCCTGGCCGGCCTGATCACCCCGACGTCGGGACTGGTGCGCGACAACGGGATTCCGGTGACGGCGCCCGAGCCGCGGCGCGGTGTCGCCTTCCAGCGAGACGTGCTCTTCCCCTGGATGAGCGTGGCCGACAACATCGGCTTCGCGTTGCGTGCTCGCGGCATCGCCGCGGCCGAGCGACCGCGGCGCGTCGCCGAACTGCTCGACGACGTCGAGCTCGCCCGCTCGGTGCGCGACCGGCGACCCAGCGAACTGTCCGGTGGCATGCGGCAACGCGTCAGTATCGCCCGGCTGCTGGCCGGCGAACCCGCGGTGCTGCTGATGGACGAGCCCTTCGCCGCGTTGGACGCCCTGACCCGGCTCAAGATGCAAGACCTGCTCACCGGTCTGTGGGGACGTGACGGGCGCACCGTCGTGTTCGTCACCCACGACATCGACGAGGCGATCCGCCTCGCCGACACCGTCGTGGTGCTCGACGACGGCGGCATCGCCGAACACCTCACCAATCCGCTCGACCGGCCCCGGCCCGCGGACACGCTCGCCGACCGAGCCGGCTACAGCGACATCCGCAAACAGCTGCACCACCGGCTCGGGATCACCCACGCCATCGCCTGATCCGCCCAACCACCCGAGGACCACCCAGTGAAGACATCTCTCCTGCGGAGCATCGTCGCGGCGCTCACCGCGACCACCCTGGCCGTCACCGGCGCCGCCTGTGGTGCCGCCGATGCCGACGACCCCACCACGCTGACCGTCGGCTTCGTCGTCGACCCGTCCTGGGCACAGATCCCCGTCGCCGACAAGGTGGGCTACTTCGACAAGCACGACGTCGAGGTGAAGGTCGTGAACTTCCCGTCCGGAATCGAGGCACTGCAGGCCGTGGCGGCCGGTCAGCTCGACGTCGCCACCGCGGCCGATGTGCCGAGCGCGGCCGTGCTCACCAAATCACCCACGCTGCGGGTGGTCGGCGACGGCGCACGCTGGGAGGGGTCGCGGATCGTCGCGCGCCGCAGCGCGGGCATCGACAGCGTCGCCGATCTCGCCGGCAAGTCGATCGGCACGCCGATCGGGACGAGTGCGGCCTATTTCGTCGCGAACACCCTGGCGCACCAGGGCATCGCCGCCGAGCTCGTGCAGGTGGCGCCGTCCGCGACGGTGACCGCGGCGACCCAGCGCGATGTCGACGCCGTCTCGATCTTCCAGCCGTACCAGGCCCAGGTCGTGCAGGCGCTGGGTGCCGACGCGATCGAGCTGACCGGCGGAACCTACCGCCAGCACAGCCTGTATCTGGCCTCGCAGCACGCCGTCACCACGAAGTCCGCCGCGCTCTCGTCCTTCTTCGCCGCGCTGGACGACGCAGGCCGGGACCTGAAGAACCTGGCCGACCCCGCTCTGGCCGCCGTGGCCGCGGCCACGCAGCTCCAGCCCGAACTGCTGCGAACGGTGTTGCCCCAGTTCGACTTCACCCTGCAACTCGCCCCCGACCTCGCGACCAAGCTCGACGAGCTGGGGAGGTGGGCCAAGACCCAGGGCAAGATCCCCGCCGACACCGAACTGCCGCCCTACGCCACGTTCCTCGACGACAGGTTCCTGCCGTCGAAACGGTAGCGGCACACAGCGACACCGCCGGTCACGGATGCTCGCGGGCCCGTGACCGGCGGTGTCGCTCGTCGCCCTACCCGTCGATCCACTCCAGCCAGCCACCCGCCAGGACGACCTCGGCAAGTCGCTGATAGCCGTGAGCGCCGGGGTGCGCGCCGTCGCCGGCGGTGACCTCCGCGCACCACACCGGATCGGTCGCGAGGGCGTGGGTCGTGGCGATGAACGGAACGTTCTCGCGGAGGCACAGAGCCGCCATCTCGTCGCCGATCTTCGTCACCCGCGCGAGATGTGCCGCGCCGGCATCGATCACCGGTGGCGGGCCGACGACGAGCGCGCGGATCGACCGTCGCCGGCACTGTGCGAGCAGGGTGGCGAGATTCTCCAGGCACTGGGCGTGCTCGACACGGACCCGGCCGTGTTCCTCGACGGCGTCGTTGCTGCCGAAGGACACCACCACGCGATGATCGGCGCCCGCCACCATGCGCTCGTCGAGCTCGCGCTCGGAGCGCCGGAGCACATCCGCGGAGGTGTTGCGTCGGATCCCCAGGTTGAAGGCCGTCACGTCGGGGCCGGTCGCCGCGAGCACGCGTCCCACCCAGCCCCGGTACTCCGGGTCGCCGATGCCCTGGACGAAGGAGTCCCCGAGGAAGCACAGGCGTAGGTCTCCACTCATCCCCGTGATCCTAGGTGACCTGGAACGCACTCCGGGCCACGACTATCGGAAATTAACGATAATGGTTATCATTAGCGCCTGCTCGAGGCTTGGAGGCTTTGTGGGACATCTGCTGATGGTGGAGAGCTGGGTCGGCTCGATGAGCACCCTGCTCCCGGCGGGAATCAAGGACAGTGGACACGAATTCAGCTTTCTGACCAGGAGGCTCGGGCACTACCTGCGCCCCGACAGCCCGTCGCCCCACCCGCTGCTCGGCGCGGCGAACGTGTTCACGGCCGACACCAACGACGAGGCCGCACTGCTGCCTTTCGTGCGAAAACTGCACGGGCTGTTCGGGTTCGACGGTGTGCTCACCTCGTGTGACTACTATCTGCCGACCGTGGCCGCGATCGCCGCCGACCTGGGCCTGCCCGGCCCGGGCCGCGCCGCCGTCGCCGCCGCGTGCAGCAAGCATCGGACCAGGGAGATCTGCGCGGCCGCCGGAGTCGCGGGTCCCGCGTTCGCGGTCGCGACGGAGTGGACCGAGATCGCCGGCGCGGCAACCGCACTCGGCTATCCCTTGGTGGTGAAGCCGGTCGATCTGTGTGGCGGGATGTTCGTATCCCGCGTCGACGACGAGGCGCAGCTGCGGGTCGCGGTGGACCGGATCGCGGCGTTCCCGGTGAACGCGCGTGGTCAGCGCCGCGCGCCGCAGATCCTGCTCGAGGAGTGCGTGGACGGACCGGAGTTCAGTGTGGAGACCGTGACCGCGGGCGGGCGGACGACCGCGCTCGGCATCACCGACAAGCGGATCACCGGCGCCCCCGCGTTCATCGAGGCGGGACACATGTTCCCGGCGGCACTCGGCTCGGCTGACGCGGCCGCAGTCGTCGCGCTCGCGGTCGCGGCCGTCGAGGCGCTGGGCCTCGACGCCACCGTCGCCCACACCGAGATCAGGCTCGGCGCCGACGGGCCGCGCCTCATCGAGGTGAACCCACGACCGGCGGGCAATCGGATCACCGAGCTGGTGCGCCGCGTCACCGGTATCGACCTGGCGGCGGTACACGCCCAGGTCGCGGCGGGCGCGACCCCCGATCTGACGCCACGGCAGACCGGAATCGGCAGCGCCGCCATCGCTTTCGCCGTCCCGGCGGAGTCGGGAGTGCTGGCCGGGGTCGACGGCGCGGACGGCTGGCCGGGCGACAGCAGGATCGTCGAGCAGAAGCTCGCGGCACCGGGCGCCGAGGTGCGCCGGGCCACCGACAACAACACCTACCTCGGGCATGTGATGGTTGTCGACGAAAGGCCCGGCACCGCGGGTGATCTCGCGCAGAATTTGATCGACGACCTGCGCGTCGAGCTCGTGACCGCCGGTGGTCACGCGTGATCGACTCCACGGTGCGACCCACGTCGGTCGATGATCTCCGCGCGTGTGCCGGCGCGGGCCGGCTCGGTGCCGACCCGGCGAGCCTGCGCGCGTCGACCGCGTTCCGCACGACCTACGGCACCCGCCATCAGGGCCGGAACAGGTCCTACCGCAACGAGATCCTCAGCATCCGGGTGGGCGCCGCCGTCGGTTCCTGCGCGCTCGAGCCCGGCACCGCGACCGGCGATCTGATCGACGACTGCGTCGCCGCGTCGATCGCGGAACTGCTCGGCCATCCCGCGCCCGCGGTCCGGATCGCGGCGCTGGACGCCTACCTCATGCATGTCGCACCGCATCCACGCGCGGGTGGGCGACCGGGGGAGCCGGTCGTGATCGACGGTCCCACCTCGCTGGCCAAGTCGCGGCGCCGGGCCGCCACCGTCGTCGACCTGCTGCCCGCCGGGGTCGGCAGGGTCCTCGTGGTCGGCGTGGTCGGATCGTTGCTCGCCGAGCTCCGTGCGCGCGAGATCGGGTACCTGCCCTGCGATCTCGCGGGCGGGGTCACCGAGTGGGGTGAGCCCGTCTTCGAGTCGGTGGCCGCCGCGCCGTCCGATTTCGACGCGATCCTGGCCACCGGCATGACACTGGGCAACGGCGGCTTCGACGAGCTGCGCGCCGTCGCGACGCACCGCGATCTGCCGATGGTGCTGTTCGCCCAGACCGGCAGCGCCGTTCTGCCGTGGTTTCTCGGCGCCGGTGTGCACGCGGTGTCGGCCGAGCCCTACCCCTTCTTCTCGCTCGACGGCGGGCCGAGCACCGTGTTCACCTATCGGGGGCGGGCATGATCGCGGCGCAGCCGGCGCTGCTGCGATTGATCGGCAACACCCCCGTCACCCGCGTCGCTGCGGGAAACAGCTGGTACACGGCCAAACTGGAGTCGGCGAGCGTCGCGGGCATGAAAGCGAGGGCGGCGGTATCGATGCTGCGCGCGGCCGCGGCACGCGGCGACCTCGCGCCGGGCGCGACGGTGATCGAATCCACCAGCGGCACCCTGGGTCTGGGCCTGGCGCTGGCGGGCAAGGCGCTCGGGCATCCGGTCCGGCTGGTGGTCGACGACGAGCTCGAACCCGATCTGCGCGCGCTGTTCTCGGCGTACGGCATCGGGCTCGAGGTGGTCACCGAGCCGCATCCGGTCGGCGGCTGGCAGCAGGCACGGCTGGACCGGCTCGCCGAGCTGATCGCGGCCGAGCCGGGCGCGTTCTGGCCGGACCAGTACGACAATCCCGACAACGCCGCCGGGTACCGCGCGATGGGCGAGGAGATCCTCGACCAGGTCGACGGGGTGGACGTGCTGGTCGCCGCGATCGGCTCGGGCGGCCACTGCGCCGGGCTGAGCCGGGTCCTGCGTGGCCGCTGGCCGCGGCTACGGGTGATCGGGGTGGACGCGGTGGGCTCACGCATCTTCGGCCAGCCCGACCGCCGCAGGCTCATGCGTGGCCTCGGCAGCAGCATCCTGCCCCGCAATGTCGCCTACGCCGATTTCGACGAGGTGCACTGGGTCGGCGCGGCCGAGGCCGTCGCGTCGTGCCGGCGGCTGGCCGCGAGCACCGGCCTCGCGGGCGGCTGGAGCACGGGAGCGGCGGCGCTGGTGGCCGGATGGGTGGCGGAACGCGAACCGGGCGCGCGGGTGCTCACCGTGTTCCCCGACGGTCCGCACCGCTATCTGCGCACGATCTACGACGACGACTGGTGTCGCGCGCACGACCTGTGGACCGGAGCCGCGACATCGCCGGCCGTGCTGACGACTCCCGAGGAAGAGGCACACGGCTGGGCCCGCTGCGCGATCGTGCGCGATCCGGCGGTGCGGCCCGGCTCGGGCTCGAACGCTCTGCGTGACTCCGCCGAGGAGGTGTCGGCGTGAATCTCACCTGGTCCACGGCCCGGCTGGAACTCGCCGTCCCGCTGCGGATCTCGCGTGCCGCGATGACCGGCCGCGACGCGGTGTGGGTGCGCCTGGCCGACGATGGTGACGTCGGGTACGGCGAGGTGGTCACCAGTCCACGGGTCCGCCTCGACACCACGCGGATCGAATCCACGCTGACCGCCATCAGCGCGGCGATCGCCGGGTACGCCGATCCTGCCGCGTTGCGGTCTCGACTGCCCTGGCTGCGTTCCGAATTCGCGGAGACGCTCGCCGTGGTCGCGGCGGTCGACAGCGCGGTCCACGACCTGCTCGCCCGCCGTGCGGGTGTCACGGTCGGCGCGTTGCTCGCTCTACCGCAGTGGGATTCGGCCCCGACCGCGCACACGATCGGCATCATGCCGACGGCCGAGGCGGCAGACACCGCGGCGCGACTGCGTGCCGAGGGTTTCGCCGTCGTGAAGATCAAGGCCGGGGCCGAGGACCCAGCGGCCGACATCGCCCGCGTCCGAGCGATCAGGAACGTCGCGCCCGCCGCCGAACTGCTGCTCGACCCGAACGGCGCGTGGCCCGCCGACGTCGCGATCGACGTGCTCACCGCCCTCGCCGACGTCGGCATCGCCGCGGTCGAACAACCGGTCGCGGCCGGTGATCGAGGGGCGCTGGGCCGGGTGGCGCGCGCCGTGCCGATGCCGATCGTGGCCGACGAGGACGCGGGCACGATCGAGGATCTGCGGCTGCTGCCGCCCGAGATCGCCGGTATCAATATCAAACTCGCCGAATGTGGCGGCCTCGACGCCGCGCGCGCGATGATCACCTGGGCACGGCAGCACGGCAAACACGTGATGCTGGGGTGTCAGGCCAGCAGCTCGCTCGGCATCGCCCCCGCCGTTCAGCTGATCGGCGCGGCCCGCTGGATCGACCTGGACGGGCATCTGCTGCTGGCCGCGGACCCGTGGACCGGGCTCGGCGGCCGCGACGGGACGCTCCGCCGACCGGCCGGCCCTGGGCTCGGCGTCGAATCATCGTCCCCCTCTTCGTCTGCCGAGGTGCGCGGGTGAACACGGTGCGGACGTTTCGCACGCTGCCACTGTCGGTGCGGCTGCTGCTGACCAACCAGCTCGTCGGCAATATCGGGTTCTACCTGCTGGTGCCGTTTCTGGCGGACTATCTGCTCGACGACCTCGCCCTGTCGGCCGCGGTCGTCGGGGTGGTACTGGGCGTGCGCAACCTCAGCCAGCAGGGCCTGTTCCTGATCGGCGGGTCGGCGTCGGATCGGTTGGGCGCGCGCGGCGTGATCGTCGTCGGCATCGCGATCAGAGCGGTGGGATTCGGGCTGTTCGCGATCGGCGGATCGCTGCCGGTGGTGCTGCTCGCCTCGGTGCTCACCGGCTTCGCCGGTGCGCTGTTCAATCCGGCGGTGCGGGCCTACATCGCCCGCGACAGCGGCGAACGGTCCGCCGAGGCCTTCGCGCTGTTCAACGTGTTCGGCAACGCGGGTTCCGCGATCGGACCCGTGGCAGGCACCGTGCTGGTCGCCGCGGGCTTCCGGCTCACGGCGGTGGTCGCCGCGGCGATCTTCGCCGCGCTGGCCGTCGCGCAATGGCTGCTGCTGCCGCCGAAGGAGGTCGCGCCCTCGGAGGGGGGAGTGCGCGCCGACTTCGCGACCGTCTTCACCGACCGGCGGTTCTGGGCGTTCGCGATGGCCCTGATGCCGATGTTCGCGCTGCAGAGCCAGATCTACTTCCTGTTCACCCTCCAGGCGCAGGACAGCGCCGCGCCCGGGCACGGCCCGGCGGCGGTGGCGGCGCTGTTCGTCGTGGAGACGATCGCGGTGGTGGCATTGCAGGTCCGGGTCACCGGGCTGCTGGTGCGCCGCGCCGAACGTGGTCCGGCCATGGCGGGCGGGATGGCGCTGATGGGCGCGGCGTTCCTCGTCCCGCCGGCCGCCGCCCACCTGCTACCGGGCACCGGCACGGGAATGGCGGACACCGCGCTGCGCATCGCGCCGGTCCTGCTCGCCGCGGTCGTGCTCGCGATCGGGGTGACGGCGGTGCAGCCCTTCGTCAACGAGGCCATCGGCCGGTTCGCCGGTGCGCGGCTCACCGGCACCTACTTCGGCGCGTTCTATCTGGCCTCCGGTTTGTTCACCGTCACCGCGACCTCGGTGACCGGCGCCGTGCTCGACCGGACGGGCGGATCGCTGAGCTGGCCACCCGCCCTGCTGTGCGCGGCCGCGGGCATCGGTTCGGCGGCAGCGGTCCTGGTTCTGCACCGGCGCGGAACCCTGCCCGGGCCCGAAAAATCTTCTCCTCCACCAGTTCCGGCGACCACCGCGCGCCCGGCGAAAGGCACCGATGACGATGGCGAGTAACGGCCCCGTCGTGTTCAGCGAGAACCTGCTCACCGACAACCCCGCCCTCTACGAACGCACCTTCCCCGACTCCGGCGAGCGCAACGCCCGCTTCGTCCACGACCTGGTGACCCGCTTCGGGACCGGCCCGGCGACCCGCCTGCTCGATGTCGGCTGCGGCACCGGCCGCGACGCGGCGCGCCTGGCCGAACTCGGCTATCGGGTCGGCGCGGTCGACATCTCGCCGCGGATGGTCGACTACGCGCGGCAGCGCAATCCCGGTCTCATGGTCGCGGTGGGTGACGCGCGCACCGTGCGTACCGAGGAGCCGGTCGATGTCCTCACCTGCCTCGGCAGCACCCTGCTGCACCTGCACGACAGCGCAGATCTCGTCGCCGCGCTGCGCAGCTTCCACGCCTGTCTGCGTCCCGGCGGACTCGCGGTCTTCGAGATGCGCAACGGCGCCTTCCTGTTGACCGACCGGGGACGGCGCGAACTGCTCGACGAGGAACTGGTGCGCGAGGTCGAATGGGAAGGCGTCGCCTACACCTCACGCACCTCGCTGCGCGTCGACCTGCCCGGACAGTTGCTGCGCCGACGGCGCGAATGGTCGTGGCCCGGCTGTCAGGAGCCGGTCGTCCAGCACACGGCCTGGCGCCTGCTGTTCCCCCGCGAGTTGCGATTCCTGCTGAGCCTGGCCGGTTTCGACGTGCTGGCGCTGTTCGACGAGCCGGGACCACTGACCGATCCGGCCTGGCCGGGCGACGGCGGGCTCTCCGAACAGCTCACCGGTGACCGGCTCCACCTCGTCGCCCGCCGGGCGGAGGTGGCGGGGTGACGGGCCCGGCCAGAATCGGTGTGGGCAGCGCCTTCGGCAGTTGCGGCGAGCTCCTGCAGGGCGTGACCGCAGGCGACGATCGGCATTTCCTGGTCACCCTGCCCATTCGAGGCGGCTCGGTCGCGCTGTTCGAACCGGGAGTCCCCGGCATCCGTGTCGACCCGCCCCACAAGACGAAGGCACTGCGCCTGGCGACCGGCATGATCGAACGGTCCGCCGTGCTGCGCGGCGGGCGGCTGACGGTGTTCACCGACCTGCCCGAAGGCAAAGGCCTGGCCAGTTCCACCGCCGATCTCGTCGCCACCGCCCGCGCGATCGCCGACGCCGAGTGCCGGATCGCTACGGCGGCCGAGATCGAGGCCGGACTGCGCGTCATCGAACCCTCCGACGGCGTCATGTATCCGGGCTCGGTCGCCTACTGCCACCGCGAGGTGCGGCTGCTCGCGCGGCTCGGCCAGCTGCCCGCGCTCACCGTCGTCGTCGGTGACGAGGGCGGCGCGGTCGACACCGTCGAATTCAATCGCCGCCCGCGGCCGTTCAGCGCGGCCGTGAAGCGCGAGTACAGCGACCTGCTGACCCGGCTCGGCACCGCGATCGCCCGCCGCGACACCGCGGGCATCGGTGCCGTGGCGACCCGCAGCGCCCTGCTGAGCGCCGCCCTGCGCGACCGCCCGCACCTGGACGACACGATCGCGGCGGCCCGCGAGGTCGGCGCGCTCGGTGTCGTGGTCGCGCACAGCGGCACCACGACGGGCCTCCTGCTCGACGACAGCGACGCGGACTATCGACGCAAAGTCCTTGCCGCGCGGCGGATCTGCGCGGAGTTCGCGGTGTCGGTGAGCGTGCACCACACCTGGCGGCCGTCGCCGCCCGACGGGGCGCCGCCGACCGCCCGTGGCGGCGACCGTGATCACGCGTCGCCACCGATCGGCGACCGTGGCCGCGAAGACGTCCGGGCCGTCGTCGGCGGGCCTGCCGAGGTCCTGCCCGGGTGCGGCGGCCTCGTGCGATCGGTGCGCGCGGCGCACCCCGAATCGGCGCAAGGGCGGGTGCGATGATCACCGTGGACCAGATCCGCTTCGGCTACGACGGCCGGATCACGGTGGACGACATCACCTTTCAGGTCGAGACCGGCTCCATCGTCGGCTTGATCGGGCCCAACGGGTCAGGGAAATCCACCCTGCTGCGCCTGATGTACCGGGCGTTGCGGGCGGAGTCGGGGTCCATCGCCGTCGACGCGACAGCGGTCGAGGCGTTGCGTGGGCGCGAGCTGGCGGCCCGGCTCGCGGTGGTCGCCCAGGAGGCACCCCCCGACACGCCGGTGACCGTCGCCGAGACCGTCCTGCTCGGCCGTTCGCCGTGGGTCGGCGCGTACCAGGGCTATTCGCGCGCCGACCGGATCGCCGCCGCGGCCGCGCTCACCCACGTCGGAGCCAGGGCGCTGGCCGACCGCCGCTACGCGACGCTGTCCGGCGGGGAACGTCAGCGCGTCCTCATCGCCCGCGCACTCGCGCAGCACGCCGACCACCTGCTGCTCGACGAGCCGACCAACCACCTCGACATCCGGTACCAGCACGAATTGCTCGGTCTGGTCAGGGAACTCACCGGCACCACCACCATCGTGGTGCTGCACGACCTGAATCTGGCCGCGCGCTACTGCGATCGGCTGGTGCTGCTCGACCGCGGCCGTGTCGCGGCCGCGGGCTCCGTCGACGACGTGCTGACGCCGGAGCTGCTCGAACCGGTCTACGGGATCGCCGTGCGGCGCACGAGTGCCTTCGGGGCACCGCAACTGCTGTTCGGGCCCACCGAACCACCCGCCGGGCAGCGCCCACCGGAGGACCCCTCGACCGGGGACGGCGAATCGGTCCGCGCGACGGCACCGTCCGCCACGGCGAGAAAGGCCACGTCCCGATGACGACGACACTGCTCGACGAACCGGTCGCCGACGACCTGGACCACGCGCGGCACCGTGGGCGAACCCTGCTGTGGGTCGGCGGTCTCGGTGCCGCGCTCGGCATCGCCGTTCTGCTGGCGGCCGGGCTCGGACCGGTCTCCGTCCCGCCGGGGACGGTCGCCCGGATCATCGGCCACCACACGCTGGGACAGCCGGTCACCGCCGACTGGAGTGCCGCCCAGGATTCCATCGTGTGGCTGGTGCGGGTACCCCGCGTGCTGCTGGGCGCGCTGGTCGGTGCGGCGCTGGCCCTGAGCGGGGCGGTGCTGCAGACGATCGTGCGCAATGTGCTCGCCGATCCGCACATCCTCGGCGTCACCTCGGGGGCCTCGACGGGTGCCGCGGTGTACCTGCTGTTCGGTGTCACCGCCGCGACCACCGCGACGGCCCTGGCGGCGAGCGCGTTCGTCGGCGCCCTGTGCGCCACGGCGCTGCTGTTCGTCATCTCGCGGATCAACGGGCAGCTCACCTCCCTGCGGCTGCTGCTCGGCGGGGTGACGATCGGCTACATCTTCTCGGCGGCGACCAGTTTCCTGATCTTCGCCTCCGACCGGCCCGAGGGCGCGCGGACGGTGCTGTTCTGGCTGCTCGGTTCACTCGGCTCGGCCGCGTGGTCCTCGGTCGGCACCACCGTGCTCGTCGTGACGGCCGCGCTGGCCGCGCTGCTGCTGATGGCGCCCCGGCTGGACGCCCTCGCGGCCGGTGACGACACCGCCCGCACCCTGGGCGTCGCCCCGAACGGGGTGCGGTTGGCGGCGCTGGTCGTCGTCGCGCTCGCCGTGGGCGCGGTGGTCGCCGTCGCCGGCGCGATCGGCTTCGTCGGGCTGATCGTGCCGCACGTCGCGCGGTTGTGCGTCGGCGGGACGCACCGGCAGGTGCTGGTGGTGAGCGCCCTGATCGGCGCGCTGTTCCTGGTGGTCGCCGACGTGGTCGCGCGCACCGTGTTCGCGCCACGGGAGCTGCCCATCGGCATCGTCACCGCCGCGGTCGGCGCGCCCCTGCTCCTCGTTCTGATCCGCCGGTTCCGGCCGGCCACCCCCGCGTGATATTCGCACTCCCCGAAAGGAATACCGTGTCCAACGGTCTGCTCTCCCGTCTCGCGGCGCCCGCACTCGTCGTGCTCGCCGCCGCCACCCTCACCGGCTGCGGCGGCCCCGCCGCGTCGACAACGCCCGCGGCGGACGGCTTCCCGCTGACGATCTCGAGCTGCGGCCGCGACGTCACCTTCGCCGCGCCGCCGCAACGGGTCGTCACGGTCGGGTCCATCGGCGCGCCGATGATCGCCGCGGCGGGCGCGGCCGACCGGCTCGTCGCCCGCACCTTCGAGACCGCGCCGTTCCCCGGTGAGTACGCCGCGGACCTGGGCGGTGTCGAGATCACCGCGCCCACCGGCGAACTCGCCCGCGAGGAGATCATCAACCGGGCCCCCGACCTGGTCGTGAGCTTCGAAGGCGCCGCCGTGACCCCCGACGACCTCGCCCAGGTCGGCATCCCCCTGCTGATCACCCGCGGCTATTGCCGCGACGCCGCAGGCTCCTTCGACGACGTGTTCGCCGACATCGCGCTCTACGGCCGGCTCTTCGGCACCTCGGCCGCGGCCGACGCCGAGGTGACGGCGCTGAAGAACCGGGTCGCCGCCGTGACCGACCGCCACCGTGCCCAGGCCGCGAAGACCCCGGCGGCGGCGCTGATCATCTCCCGCGACGGCGCCAAGCTCAACGCCTACGGCGGCAACAGCACCGTCGACGCGCAGATGCGAATCCTCGGGCTGGACAACGTCTACGGCGACATCGCCAAACGCAGCTTCGAGGCCAACACCGAAACGCTGATCGCCCGCGATCCCGAGGTGATCATCCTGCTCACCCAGGGCGACCAGACACCCGATTCGGCGCGCACCACCCTGCGCCAGCGCCCCGAGCTCGCGGGACTGCGGGCGATCGCGTCGAACCGGATCATCGTGGCGCCCTTCGGCTACACGGGTCCCGGCCCGGTGGCCGTCGAGGGTTTGGAAGTGCTGGATCGCGAGCTGGGCGCCCTGCGATGAGCGCCCCCGCCGTCACCGGCTATGTCGTACGGCAGGCGCGACCGGAGGATCTGCCCGGTGCGCGCAGCGTCATGCTCGATACCTTCTACCAGGTGTTCGGCATCGGTTACCTGCCCGAGTACCACCAGGACGTGATCGATCCGGACACCGCGTATCTGCGCCATCCCCGCAATCGGCTCTGGGTGGCCGAGCACGAGGGTGTCATCGTCGCGACCACGGCGATCCGGGCGCAGGGGCCTGCCCACCCGCCACATCCCGCCGCCCTGGCCGCGCGCTACCCCGACGCCACCACCGCCCAGCTGTTCCGGGTCTACGTCCGCCCCGAACACCACCGCCGCGGCCTGGCGACCCGATTGGTGACGGCGGCGGTCGCGCACGTCCGCGCGACACCCGAGTTCGACCGTCTCTACCTGCACACCGACGCGCGAACCCCGGGCGCCCTGGACTTCTGGCTCACCTTCGGCCACATCGTGCACGACGCCCGCGGCCCCCACGACGGATTCCAGACCGTCCACCTGGAGATCCCACTCCAACCGAACGTCCTGGCGGTCGACTCCATGGACTGACTCGGCCCCGGTCAGCCGGGAGCGCCCCAGGAATCGATGATGTCGGTGAGGGCATTCCACTCCGCGGTGGCCGCGGCGTGGGAGCGGGGCTCGAGATCGTCGAAGGCGTCGGCCGCCCGGGCAACGGTGAGCTTCGCCATCAGGAGCCCGAGCATCCGGTGGCGATCCATCTCGCGCAGCAGCGGGACGAACTGCCCGACCAGGCGGAGCAGGAGTGGATGGGCCGCACCGAGTTCGGCTGTCGCCAGCACTCTCCCGTACTCGAAGTCCTCGTACGCACGGTGCGCCGCACCCTCGGCGCGGGTGCCCAGCGTGCCGACGGACAGCCGCGCGATCCTCGTCTGCAACACCCCTGCCCTGGTCGCCGCCGCGACTCTGCGCTCGGCGCTCTGGTCGGGAGAATGCGCCGCGAGCCGAAGCAGACCGATCTCCGCGCGGAGACCCTCGACCTCGGTCGAGGTCCTGAGGGCGTTGGTGTTTTCGACCATCTCCTCGAAGGTGAAGGTCCGGGCGGAATCCATACCCCATCATGCCCGCGGCGCCGGGCCACAGCTCAGACGGGACTCGGCTGGGTGTCGTTCGCGTAGAGCTCCTCGATCTCGGCGGCGTACTTCTCGGCGATGACCTTGCGCTTGAGTTTGAGGGTGAGGGTCACCTCGTCGCCGCCCGCTTCCCAGAACGTCGGCAGCACCAGGAACCGTTTGATCTGCTCGACGCGCGACAGCGCGGTATTGCCCTGTGCCACACCGGCTTCGATGGCGGCGAGGACGGTCGGGTCGACGGCGAGAGCGGCGGGAGAGGCGTCGGGGAGTCCGTGCGTGCGGGCGTACGGCTCGACGGATTCGGCGTCGAGGACGATCAGCGCCGTGTTGTACGGCCTGCCGTCGCCGATCACCGCCATCGCGCCGATGAGCGGCGTCGCCGCCTTGATCGCGTTCTCGATGTTGGTGGGCGACATGTTCTTGCCCGACGCGTTGATGATCATCTCCTTCTTGCGATCGACGACGGTGAGATAGCCGTCGTCGTCGATCTCGACGATGTCGCCGGTGCGCAACCAGCCGTCGGCATCGATCGCCTCGGCGGTCTGCTCGGGCAGACCGCGGTAGCCCTTCATCACCAGCGGCCCACGCACGTGCAGTTCGCCGTCCGCACCGCGTCGGGCCCGCATCCCGGGCAGGAGCTTGCCCACCGCGCCGAGCTTGGCATCGCGCGGATGGCTGACGCTACAGATGCAGGCCAGTTCCGACATGCCCCAGATCTCGGCGATCGGGATACCGAGACCCGCGAAGAACCCCAACGTCTGCGGGGGAATCGGGGCGGCGCCCGAGAGCGCCCAGCGCACCCGGTCCAGGCCGAGTGCGGCGCGCAGCTTGCTCAGGACCAGGTCGTCGGCACGGTCCCATTCGGCGGCGAGTTCGGCGGGTACCGGTTCACCGGCGAGCTGGTGGCGGCTGCGCGCCGCGGCCACCGACAGCGCCCATTCCATGGCCTGGCGCCGCGTGGCGTCCGGCTCGCCGGCGACCTTGAATTCGATGGCGGCCTTGAGCTTCTCCCACACCCGCGGCACCGCGCCCCACACCGTGGGCCGCAGGTCGACCAGCGCCGCGGCGATCTGCTTGGCGTCGCCGACGCTGGTCACCTGCGTGCCGAGCACCTCCTGCACGTACAGGGCGGTGAGCCGGTCGGCGATGTGCGCGGTGGGCATGAACGAGGTGATCGTGTCGCCGAATTCGATGCCGAGTACGTCGGCGATCCCGGCGACCTGGAACAGCAGCGCGGCGTGGGTGGTCTCCACGCCCTTGGGCGCTCCGGTGGTTCCCGAGGTGTAGATGAGGGTGGCGACATCGTCGCCACGCACGGCCCGCCAGGTGGTCTCGAAATCGAAATCGGCCGCGGCGGCGGCACGGAGCTGCTCGACCGACAGCGTGCCCACCGGCGCCTCGTCCACGCAGATGATGTGGTCGAGGGCGATTCCGGCCGCGGTCAGCGTCGCGACGTACTGCGGCTCGCAGATCACCACCCGCGCACCGGCGTTGCCGAGGACGTAGGCGAGTTGCTCGGGCGGCAGCGTGTTGTACACCGAGAACGCGGTCGCCCCGACGTGCTGGGCGCCGACCTCGAGCGGATAGAACTCGACCCGATTACTCATCATCAGCGCGACGGTGTCGCCGCGGCGCACCCCTAGCCCGGCCAGGCCGGCGGCGACCGCGCGCACCTGGGCGGCGTACTCGCGCCACGTGAGCGTCACGGTGTCGCCGGGTGTGCGCAGCGCGACGGCGTCGGGAGCGATCGCGGCGGTGCGCTGGAACGCGGCGGGCAGGGTGTCGACGGGAATGCTCATGAGGCGAGGGCTTTCTGGTTCGCGAGGGGAAGATGGGCGGCGACGAATCGTGCCGCCGCCCGGTAGGACGCCCTGGTCTCGGGGACGACCGAGGGCAGGGTCTGGAACGCGTGCATCTGGTCCGGCCACAGCCGCAGCTCGCACGGCGCGCCGGTCGCGGCCCAGCGGCGAGCGAGGTCTTCGGCGTCAGCGCGGAAGTACTCGGTGTCGCTGGTGTGGATGAGGGTGGGCGGCAGGCGCGTTCCGAGCGCGGGCCGCAACGGGAACGGCGTGTCGGTGAAGTGCGCGACGGCCTGTCTGGCCACTCGCTCGGAGAGCAGGCCGTCCCGATCCGCGCCCGCGTGCCCGGCGGCGAGCGTGAGCGTCAGATCGGTCATGGGGGAGAACAGCACGAGCGCGCCGGGTTGCGGCGATCCGGCATCCGCGAGCCGAAGGGCCGTGTGGGCGGCGAGGAATCCGCCCGCCGAGTCTCCGGCGACGACGATCCGCTCGGCCGGATGACCCAGCGCGACCAGTCGGTCGAAGGCCGCGGCGACGTCGTCCGGCGCGGCGGGGAAGGGATGTTCCGGTGCGAGCCGATAGTCGAGCGTGCAGACCGGAAGCCGTGTCGCCGTGGACAATCGGGACGCGACGCCGCGATAGCCGAGCGCCGACCCGGCGACGAAGCCGCCACCGTGCACGTACAGCACGACCGCGTCGGTGCGGTCCGCCCTCGGCCCGCGCACCCATTCGCCGCCGACGCCGTCGAGCTCGGCAGGCTCGGTGACAGTGCCGCGCAGCGGCGGCGCGGCGGCCCGCAACACCTGGTCGACGAGCAACCGCGCGGCGGGCAGGGTGGCGGCGTTGACCGGCGCCAGCGCCGCCAGCCGACCCGCGGTGAGCGCCGAGAGTTGTCGCACGGTACGCGCCCGCAGTGACCCGCGGACCCCGCTCACCCGCGGCGCTCGATCGCGCGCAGGAGTTCGTGCACCGCCGTATCGGTGGCGAGTTTGCGATCCAGGACCACGTTCACCGCGCCACGCAGCAGCGCGTACGGCTCCCATCCGCTGGGGGCGATGGTGCGCGGCGCCCGCCGGGCGATGCCGTCGGCGATGGTGCGCGCCGCGTGGGCGGCGCTGATCCGCACATTCAGCGGCCACGGCAGCAGGCCGTCGAGCTCGCGGCCGAGGTCGTCGGTATCGAGCATGTCGTGGGTCATCGCGGTCTCGACGATGCCGAAATAGGCCACGCCCGCGCTGGCGCCGCTCGCGGCGAGCTCGACGCGCAGCGCCCGGCCGAACTGCTCGACCGCGGCCTTGCTCATCATGTACGGCGACCCGCCCATCCCGGGTGCGAACGCCGCGCACGAGGAGACCACCACGACGTGTCCGCGCGCCCGCACGATGTGATCGAGCGCGGGATGCACGGTGTTGAAGGCGCCGGTGAGGTTGATGCCGAGCACGCGGTCGAAATCCGCCGGGTCCATCGTGCGCACGGTGGCGGGCACCGGGGTCACCCCGGCATTGGCCACGACCACGTCGAGGCGCCCGAACAGGCGGGTCACCTCCTCGACCACGCCGCGCATGCGGGCGCGATCGGCCACATCGGCGGCGAACGCGTGCGCGGCGGGCCCCAGACTCGCCGCCGTGGCCTCGGCCGCCCGCTCGTCGATGTCGACGACGGCGACCAGGGCCCCACGATCGTGCACGACGGCCGCCAGTTCGCGGCCGATTCCCTGACCCGCCCCGGTGACGAGGACAACCTTGCCCGCCAGGTCGTAGGTCGGGCCGAACCACCGGGTGGGGTCGAGCGCGGACAGGGCCCTCATGCCGACACCTCGTAGGACTCGATGTCGAAACGCCTCGTCCGGCGGCGGTATTCGAAACTCCAGCTCGGGTACAAACCGGCGTTGCCGCCCTCGGGCGTGGTGTAGTAGCTCTCGCAACCGCCGGTGAGCCAGACGGTGTCGGCGCTACGGCGGCGCATCTCGTCGACGAAGGCGTCCTGCACGTTCTCCCGCACCTCCACCCGGCGCTGTCCGGCCGCGCGCAGGGTCTTCAGCGCGTCGACGATGTAGGCGATCTGGGATTCGATCATGTAGACGGCCGATTGGTTCCCGGCCGCGCCGAACGGCCCGAGGGTGCAGAAGAAGTTGGGGAATCCGGCGATGGCGGCCCCGAGATAGGTCTGGGGGCGCCGGGTGTACAGGTCCGCGATCGAGCGGCCGTCGCGGCCGACGATGCGGTCGAACGCGGTGGGGATCGTGGTGAATCCGGTGCCGAAGATGATGGTGTCGACGGGGATCTCGGCACCGGCGCGAGTGGTGATCGAATGCGGTCCGACCTCGGCGATGCCGTCGGTCACCACCTCGACGTTGTCCTTGTCCAGGGCGGGCAGGTAGGCGTCGGAGAAGATCGCGCGCTTGCAGCCGATCATGTAGTCCGGCGTCAGGGTGGCGCGCAGCCGGGGATCGCGGACCTGGCGGCGCAGCTGGATCCTGCCCAGCAGTTCGTAGGGGTGGCGGAACCGGTTGTCGACGAATCCGACGAGTCCGAACCCCTCGATCAGCGAATACCAGGTGCCACGAACGGCTTTCTGCGCCAGCGGCAGATGGCGCAGCAGCCGCCGTTCCAGCCCGAGCGTCGGACGGTCCAGGCGGGGCACGATCCACGGCGCCGAGCGCTGGAACACGGTCAGCGCCTCGACCTTCGGCTGGATCTCGGGGATGAACTGGACCGCCGAGGCGCCGGTGCCGATCACCGCGACGCGTTCACCGGTCAGATCGTGCTCGTGATCCCAGTGCAGGGAATGGAACGTCCTGCCGCGGAAGCTGTCCAGGCCGGGCAGCGTGGGGTATTTGGCCTCCGCGAAGATGCCGGCGGCGGAGATGAAGTAGTCCGCGGTGAGCGGGCCGCGCGAGGTCTCGATCCGCCACAGGGCGGCGTCCTCGTCCCAGCGGGCGTCGAGGAGTTCGGTGCGCAGGCGGAGATGGCGCGGCACGTCGTGGCGTTCGGCGACGCTGCGCAGGTACTCGAGGATCTCGGGTTGCTTGCCGTAGGTGCGCGACCAGGCCGGATTCGGGGCGAAGGAGTAGCTGTAGAGCTGGGAGGGGACATCGCAGGCGCAGCCGGGGTAGGTGTTGGCCTGCCAGGTGCCGCCGAGGTCGTCGGCCCGGTCCAGAACGACGATGTCGTCGAACCCGGCTTCGCGCAGCTTGATCGTGAGACCGATCCCGCCGAACCCCGCGCCGAGGACGGCGATGTGGGTGTGTTCGGTGGTGGATCGGTCGGAACGGGGAGAGGTCATGGGGGACCGGGCCTTTCGCGGTCAGAGGTCCAGGGTGAGTGCGCCGCCGGTGGAGCGGGACACGCAGGTCAGCAGATGATCGGCGCGCTCGTCCGGCGGCAGCAGGACGTCGCGGTGCTCGACGTCGCCGGCCAGGACCCGGGTCTTGCAGGTACCGCAGAAGCCCTGCCTGCACGAGAAGACGACCTCGGGTCGCGCGCGGCGGATCGCGTCCAGCGCGGTCTCGGTGCTGCCGACGCGGATGGTGCGCCCGCTGCGGGCGAGGGTGATGTCGAACGCGCGGCCGTCCACCACGGGCCGGGCCGAGAACAGTTCGGTATGCAGGGAGGCCGTCGGATTCAGCGTGAACAGGGTGCGCTGGGCCAGGTCGAGCACCGGCGGGGGACCGCACACGTAGACCGCCGCACCGGGGGCGGCGGTGGCGAGCAGCGCGGGGAGGTCGGGCGTGCCGGTCTCGTCGTCGGCGCGGATGTCGGTGTCGTGCGGTACCTCGGCCAGGAACGGCATGGTCTCGCGCGACCTGCCCAGATACACCAGCCGCCCGCGCGCGCCTGCCGCCCACGCCATCGGCAGCAGCGGGGTGATCCCGATCCCCGCGGCGACGAACAGGTAGGACGGTGCGGACTCGACGAAGGGAAAGGCGTTGCGCGGACCACGGATACGGAGCGGGTCGCCCGCGCGCAGCGTGTGCATCTCCCGGGAACCGCCGTCGCCGTCCGCGATCCGGCGGACCGCGAGGCGATAGCGGTGGCGGTCGCGCGGATCGCCACACAGGGAGTACTGGCGCTGACGACCCGACGCGAGGAACACATCGAGGTGCGAACCCGGTCGCCACGCGGGCAGGGGCTCACCATCGGGGCGGCGCAGCGTCACACCGACCACGTCCGCGGCCTCCGCGCGCACCGACTCCACCACGACATCGAGATCGAAACCGCTGTGCCGCACCGGATGCGGTGGCGACAGCGCCGGCTGGGTGAACACCTTCTTGTAGACGTCGACGGCCACCCCGAGCGCGCGCAGGCCCGGCGTCGCGACCCCGGTCACGCGCGCGCCGCCGGTGAGTGCGCCAGGTAGCGCAGCGCGTTGTCCATCGAACCCAGCTGGGAGGGATGGAAGCCCGGTCGCAGGTAGCGCGGCATCTCGGTGAGGAAGGTGGTGAAGCTCGGGATCACGCCGCGCACCGTCGCGCTCACGAACTGCCGCGCCCAGGACCGCCCCTTGTCCGGGCTCGGATCCTGGCGGTACAGGTACGCCGTCGAGATCACGAACAGGGGCAACAGCGTGCCGCTGGCCAGCAGTCCGGTGCGGGCCCGGCGCAGGTACCCGCCGTCGACGTGCATGTAGGCGTCGAACACCACGCTGCGATGCTCGACCTCCTCGGCGCCGTGCCAGCGGACCAGGTCCAGCATCGTCGGGTCCATCCCGAGGTCGGCGAGCACCTTCGATTCGAGCAACCACTCGCCGATCACGGCCGTGAAGTGCTCCATTCCGGCGAAGAGCCCGAGTCGTTCCTTGAGCCACTGCTCCTTGGCGCGACCGGACAGCCCCTGGTCGCCCAGCAGCCGGTCGACCAGCCAGGCCACCCCGGCCACGTACGACTCGACATCGAGGCCGATCGACTGCAGGTGCTCGCGCGCGCCCTCATGGCTGCTGGCGTGCATGGATTCCTGCCCGATGAAACCGGTGACCTCCTCCCGCAGCCGCTCGTCGTCGATGTGGGGGAGCGCCTCGGCCAGGCAGGCGGCCATCGCGCGTTCGCCTTCGGGCAGGACCAGGTGCATCACATTGGTGACGTGCGTGGCCAGCACCTCCCCGGGGATGTAGTGCATGGGCACCGACGAGAAGTCGAAATGCACATCCCGGGCGTGGATCGCGTGCGCCTCTTCCTGATAGGAGCGCGCCGTTGCACTGTTATCAGCCATGCAGTGACCGTACAGTGCAACAAAAAGTATCGCAATGTTGCATCGGGTCGGCCTGCTACCGTCGACACGTGCTTTCCACCGCCGCGACCTCGGGAGATTCACCCACCGCCGATTCCGTCGAAGAACGGATTCTCGACGCGGCGCTCGTGCAGTTCGAGCGCGTCGGCGTGCGGAAGACCACGATCGAGGACATCGCCAGAGCCGCCGACGTGGACCGCGCGACCGTCTACCGGCGCATCGGCTCCCGCGACGACGTCGTGCGCGCGGCGTTCGAGCGTGAGGTGCGCAGGCTGCTCGACGACCTGCGCGACATCCCCGCGCGCCACGAGGTGTTCGACGACATCGTCGTCGACGTGTTCACCACGGTGATCACCCGGTGGCGCACCCATCCGCTGGTGGAGCGACTGCTCACGCTCGAGGCTGACCGCATCCTGCCCCAGCTCACCGTCGAGGGTGGTTCCTTCTTCCTGCTGTCGGTCGCGGCGTCCACCGAGATCCTCGGGAAGGTGCTGGAGGACAACCGGTTTCCGGCCATTCCCGATCTCCCGGCCCGGGTCGAGGTGGTCTGCCGGGTGGTGCACTCGCTGATCCTGCAACCTGTCGGTGGCATCGACACGAGCTCGCCCGCGGCGCTGGCCGATTTCGCCCGCGCGTACGTCGTCCCGATTCTCACCCGCTAGCCGTTCCTGCGTCAGGGTGTCGGACCGCACTGTCCGGAAGTATTGACAAGCCGCCAATAGGGCTGCAATGGTGATAATTGCTTGGGTGTCCAACTATCGGATCCCCTCCGACTTTGCGTGGCGAGGTCGCCGAGGTGCTGAACCGGTCCGACCATCGAGGAAACATGACCGAGGCTTCCCTCCACGAGGCGATCCGGCCGTCGGCCCGGGGTGTGCGCGGCGACGGCCGGCGCGCGCATCGTCGGCGGGCCGTCGTGGCCGCCGCTCGTGACATCTTCGTGGTCAACGGGTTCCACGGTGCGCGGATGGCGGAGATCAGCGCCAACGCGGGGATCAGCAAGCCCGTGCTCTACGACCACTTCGCCACCAAGCTGGACCTGTATCTGGCTGTGCTGCAACAGTATCTGGACCGCATGGTCGAGGACGTGCGCGCGGCGGTCGTCGCGGGCAGCACCCCGAGAGCCAAGGTGCGTGGCGCGGTGTCGGTCTACTTCGACTTCGTCGACGACGATCCGGGCGGGCACGTCCTGGTCTTCGAATCCTCGGTGCCCAGCGAACCGAGCATCGAATGGCGCGTGCGCTGCGCCCTGAGTGCCTGCGCCGAACTGGTCGCCGCCGAACTCCGCGACGCGGGCGTCACCCCCGCGTCCGCGCGGATGTACGCGTGGAGCATGGTCGGCGCCAGCCGCCTGGCGGCTCGCCACTGGCTCGACGCGGGCAGGCCGATTCCCAAACAGGACGCCGTCGACGTCGCCGCGGCCCTGTGCTGGAGCGGGCTGTCCGGCGTCGAGCGCAATACTCCCTCCTGATCTTCGACCGAACGGACCTGCCCATGCCTTTCGCCCTGCGTGAATCCGACGACGCCTTCCTCGCCACCGCCGCGAACCGCTGTGTCCACGTCGTGGACCTCGCGGCGCCACCGAGCGCGGTGTGGGCCGCGCTCACCGCCGACGACGCGCTCGTGTCGTGGTCGGCGGCCGTCACCGGGATGCGCTGGACCTCCCGGCCGCCGTACGGGGTCGGCTCCACGCGCGTGGTCACCCTCGGCGGGGTCGCGGCGCTGACCGAACGGTTCTATCGCTGGGACGACGAGCGCCGGATGACCTTCACCGTCGACGCCGCCACGGTTCCGGGCCTGCGCCGCTTCGCCGAAGATCTCCAGCTCACCCCGACGGGCACCGGAACGACGCTGACGTGGACGTTCGCCGTCGAGGGTGGTCGCGCCCTGCGTCCGCTGCTGCGGCTGTCCGGCCCGGTCACCGACCGCCTCACCGGATCGATCGCCCGTGGCATCGCGCGGGTGGTCGAGACCGCACCCTAGGCAACCCGCGCGGACGACCGGGCGGCAGTGGTGACTACAGCAGGCGCTGCCTGCCGTGGGTGGCGAATTCCGCGGCCAGTGCCTGCTTGTCGGCCTCGGTCATCCGGTGATAGACGGGGCGGCCGCGTCCCGCCCAGCGGTGGACCGGCTCGTCGGTGCGCCACGCCTGTTCCCGCAGAGCGTGTTTGCGGACCTTGTTCGATCCGGTGACGGGCAGATCGGCCGAGACACGGAGCAAACGGGGCAGGCCCTTGCTGCCGAGATCGGCTTGCGCACAGAGGAACTCGGTGAATTCCGGGAGATCGAAGGTGGTGGGGTCGGCGACCTCGATCGCGGCCATCACCTGGTCGCCCGAGCGCGGATCGGGGACGGCGAAGACGGCGGCGGCGATGACCGCGGGGTGGCGGCGCAGCACGTGTTCGATCATCAGCGCCGAGGTGTTCTCCCCGTCGACGCGGATCCAATCACCTTTGCGCCCGGCGAAATACAGGAAGCCGTCGGTGTCGAGATAGCCCAGATCGCCGGTCCAGTACCAGCCGTGGCGGACCCGGTCGGCGTCGGCGGCCTCGTTCTTGTAGTAGCCCTCGAAGGCGAGAGCGCCGTTCCTGTCGATCATCTCGCCGATGGCCGCGTCGGGATTACGGACCCGGCCGTGCTCGTCGAGCTCGGCTCGCGCGCATTCCCGGAGGGTGTCCGGATCGACCACCGCCACGCCGGGATGCGCGGGACGACCGAGCGCGGTGGGCGGCGCGGCTGGGTCGGGGGCGGCCAGGTTCGGGCCTTCGCTCGAGCCGTAGCCCTCGAACAGTTCGGCGCCGAAGCGGCGGCGGAACTCGTCCTGATCGGCCACCGACGCCTCGGTGCCGAAGCCGCGCCGGAGCTGGTTGTCCGCATCCGCCGCGGTTTCCGGGACGGCGAGGAGATAGCCCAGCGCCTTGCCGACATAGGTGAAGAACGTCGCGCCGAAGTACCGCACATCCGGCAGGAAGCGAGAGGCGGAGAACTTCGGGGTCAGGCAGACCGTGGCGCCCACCGCGAGCGCGGGCGCCCACAGCGCCATGATCGCGTTGCCGTGGAACAGCGGCATACAGCAGTAGTCCACGTCCTCGCGGACATGCCCGAATTTGGCCACCGCCTTGTGCGCGACGACCGCGAGACGGCGCTGGGTGCACCGCACCGCCTTCGACGTGCCGGTGGTGCCCGAGGTGAACAGCAGCAGCAACAGATCCCCTGGTCCGCCCACCGCGGCGGGCGGTGTGCGGTGGGCCTCGATCCCGGCCGCGTAGCCGGGATCGTCGACCAGCAGGAACCGATCCTCGGTGAGTCCGAGATCGAGACCGCGCAGGCGTGCCATCCCGGCGGCGTCGGTGATGATCAGCTGACAGTCGACGTACCGGATATCGGCGGCGAGTTGCGCATCGCCCCTGGTCGGGTTGAGACCGGCCACGGTAGCGCCCGCGAGTGCCGCCGCGCCGAGCCAGAACACGAAGTCGGGGACGTTGTCCAGCAGCACGCCGAGGTGGAAGGGACCCTCGCGGCGCAGGGCGCGGGCGAGCTCCGCCCGCGCCGCCGACTCGGCGACCACCTCGTCCCAGGTCCACTCGGCCTGTCTGGTGCGCAGGCCCAGTCGCTGGTCACCGACCCGATCGAGCAGCATCGTCGCGATGTCCGCCCGGGGCGCGACGTCGATCCGTTCCGTCATCTCCGCTGTGTACCTCCCGCGCTGACCTTGCCACGCCCGCGACCGGGGCCACGGGCGAGACCCCTTCTCCCGCCGCCGGACTCAGGCCGTGGCCGCCGCCACGCCGGCTCTGCGCCCGAAGAACGTGCCGTCACCGAGCGAGGTGCCGCTGATGTAGCCCCACGAGTGCAGCCCGGACGTGGCCCGGCCCGCCGCGAACAGACCGGGGATCGGGGCGCCGTCGAGGTCGAGCACGTGACCGTCGACGGTGGTGTGCAGGCCGCCGATGGTGAACACCTCGGCGCCGCCACGGCCCGCCGCGCCGTACTCGGGCGGGGCGATGCCACGCTGGACATCGATCGCCGCGAACGGTGACCGCAGCGGCCGCAGCCAGCGGGGCGCCTTGTGGAAGTACGGGTCGTCGCCCTCGGCGGCGTGCCGGTTGTATTCGGTGATCGTCGTCTGCAGAGCGCCCGGCGGCATGCCGATCTGCTGTTCGAGGTCGTCGAGCGTCTCGGCCACGAAATGTGGCTGCACACCCCAGCGTTCGTTCTCCGGCACTTCCTCGTAGGCCTGCTCGTCCAGGATCACCCACACCTTCAGGCCGTGCTTGAACAGGGCGGCCTGGCCGACGAGCCCGGGGTAGACGTCCTCGTTGATGAAGCGGCGGCCCTTCTCGTCGACGATCATGCCGCGCACCATCATGCCGGGGATCAGCGAGATGCCGACCTGCGCGGCGGACATGTGCCGGACCGCGGCGCCCGCGGCCTGCGCCATCACGACGCCGCGGCCGTCGTCGCCACCGTCGCTGTTGACCCCGAGCCCGACCAGCTGCGGGGCGTGCTGGGCCACCATCTCGGCGTTGTCGGCGAAACCACCCGTGGTCAGTACGACCCCGCGACGCGCGCGGTAGGTGTGCAGCCGGCCGTACTGCTTGGCGACGACACCGACGACGCGACCCGCCTCGGTGATCAGCCTGACCGCGTTCGAATCGGTGTGCACCGCGACCGAGGTGTCCGCGACCGCTTCGGCCAGCTTCTGCATGAGCACCTTGCCGCCGAAGCCGTCGGAGGTGACGCGGTGCCCGCGCGGCGCGGGCGTCGCCAGCTCGGCGAAGGGCCAGGCGTTCTCGCCCATCCACATCAGACCGTCGTCGGTCGGCGGCACCCAGGTGGGCGAGTCCCACAGCGACGGCTTGAACGGCACGCCGTGCTCGACGAGCCACTGATAGTGGCGGGTGCTCTCTCGGCTGTAGAGCTCGACCTTCGCCCGATCGGCGTCGGGGCCGAGGGCGGCGAGCAGGAACGCCGCCATGTCCTCGGCGGTGTCCTCGAAACCGCAGGCGCGCTGGATGTCGGTGCCGCCGCCCAGGTACATCTCGCCGCCGGACAGCGCCGAGGATCCGCCGCCGCCGCTGAACTTCTCCAGGATGATGACGTCGGCGCCGGTGGCGGCCGCCTCGAGCGCGGCGGACGCGCCCGCGCAGCCGTAGCCGACGACGAGAACGTCGGTCTCGTGGTCGAATCCGTCGAGCTCGCCCGCGTCGACGGGTGTCACCGAATTGTCTGTCCTCATGCCCACTCCCATCCGCTGTGCTGCGGCGCACGCTATGACCTCGCGCACGCGCCCGACGGGGGAGTGTCCACCCAGCGGGAGGCCGTCAGTCCGACGGCGCGGCCACCGCGGGCTCGTCGGCCTCGTCCACCGCGGGCGGCGGTCCGGTGGCCGCGTCGATCTGCTCGCCGATGTAGCGGATGACCACCGCGATCATCGCGACCACGGGGACGGCGAGGAACGCGCCGGTGATGCCGTACAGCGAGCCGCCCGCGGTCACCGCGAGCAGCACGATCACCGCGTGCAGTTCCATGCTGCGGCTCTGCAGGACCGGTTGCAGCACATTGCCTTCCAGCTGCTGCACGGCGATGACGATGCCGAGCACGATCAGCGCGGTGGTGAAGCCGTTGCCGACCAGCGCGACGAGGACCGCGAGCGCGCCGGCGACGAACGCGCCGACCATCGGAACGAAGCCGCCGATGAAGGTGATCACCGACAACACCAGCGCCAGCGGCACATCGAGAATGAACAACCCGGCGCCGATGAGCACGGCGTCGACCATGCTGACGATCGCCTGCGTGCGGATGAATCCACCCAGCGTCGCCCACACCCGCTCGAGCACGGCCTCGACATGGCGGCCGCTGCGGCTGCCGAAGACCACGTGCATCCACGGCAGGAAACGGCGGCCGTCCTTCAGGAAGAAGAACACCAGCACCAGCACCAGGAACACGGTGATCAGGAGCGAGGTCGCCGTGGACACACCGGTGAACACGCCGCTGGCGATCTGCGCGCCACTGGACTGGAGCCTGCCGACGATGGCGTCGACCGCGGAATCGAGTTGCTCGTCGCGGAGGCGCAGAGGCGGACCCTGGATCCAGTCGCGCACCTGGTTGACGCCCTCGGTGGACTTGTCGGCGAGTTCGGGCGCCTGATCGGCCACCGAGGGCACGATCAGCGCGATGATCCCGGCCAGCACCCCGACGAAACCGAGGAGAGTCACCGTGGCTGCCAGCGCGGGGGGAAAACGGTGCGCGGTGAGCCAGCGGGCCGGTGGCCACAGGATGGTCGTCACCACGATCGCCAGGGCGACGGGCAGGATCACCACCCACAGGCGGGCGGCGATGGTGCCGAGCACCCACGCACCCGCCGCGATCGCGACGATGCACAGTGACCATTTGGCCAGCCACAGCAAGCCGCTGCCGATCACGTCCCCGCGGTCACGGCGCGGCGTGCCGGTCGATCGCGTTCCACTCGGTTCTTTCCCCTGCCCGCTCACGTCGCCAGTCTGACACGTCACCGGCGATTCATGGCGGCGGCCGGTGGGCGGCTCAGGCGCGTCGCGGCGCCGACGCGGGCAGATGGACGTCCATCCAGCGCAGCAGGCGATCGACGGATTCGGCGCAGTCCCCGCCCGCGCCGGACTCCGCCCACTCGAGGAGCGCGGCGAAGGTGGCCGATTGGTAGGCGGTCGCGAGGGCACGGCAGATCGCGGCGGGGGAGTCGGGCAGGCGGCGGGCGAGATAGCCCGCGAGCGTGTCGATCCAGGGCTGGTAGACGCGGGGCGCGGTGGCGGCGAGTTCGGGCTCGGAGGAGATCAGCCGCAGCCAGTCGGGCGCGAGTTCGTGGATGCGCGGATCGCGCGACACGGATTCGACGATCGCCGAGCGGACCACCAGTGCGGGCGGCTCGTCGTCGGCGGCGGTGGTGAGCACCTCGCGCAGGCGCTCGGTGGCGGGCCCGACCCCGAGCCAGGCGATCTCGGCGCGGGAGGAGAAGTGCCGCAACAGCGTTCGGGTGCTGATCCCGGTGGCTTCGGCGAGGTCGTTCCAGTTGGTGGTGGCGAAGCCGCGGTCGGTCCACAGGCGCAGCGCCCCCGCGGACACGGCCCTGGTGTCCAGCACGGAGGGACGGCCGGGGCGGCGGGGACCGGGCTGGGTCACCGCGGACACGGCCCTGGTGTCCAGCACGGAGGGACGGCCGGGGCGGCGGGGAGCGGGCTGGGTCACCGCGAAAGCGAACCAGTTTTGGCGAAGTGTGTCAATATTGGGTCGACCCCACCGAAACAGGAGAAAAAGTATGGATTTCGTCAACTCGTCCGCGATCGTCACCGGCGGGGCGTCGGGTCTCGGCTTGGCCACCGTGCGGGAACTGCACGCGCAGGGCGCGAAGGTCGTCATCGTCGATCTCCCGTCGTCCGACGGTGCGACCATCGCGAAGGAGCTGGGCGAGGGCGCGGCCTTCGCGGCGGCGGACGTGACCGACGAGTCGGCGGTGTCGGCGGCACTCGATGTCGCCGAGTCGCTGGCCCCGCTGCGGATCGCCGTGAACTGTGCGGGCATCGGCAACGCGATCAAGACGGTCGGCAAGAAGGGCGCGTTCCCGCTCGCCGACTTCACCAAGGTCATCAACGTCAACCTGGTCGGCACGTTCAACGTGATCCGCCTGGCCGCCGAGCGCATGTCGGTGGTCGAGCCGGTCGGCGAGGAGCGCGGTGTCATCATCAACACCGCCTCGGTCGCCGCCTACGACGGCCAGATCGGCCAGGCCGCCTACTCCGCCTCCAAGGGCGGCATCGTGGGCCTGACCCTGCCGGTCGCCCGCGACCTGGCCGGGTTCAAGATCCGCGTCGTCACGATCGCGCCGGGCCTGTTCCGCACCCCGCTGTTCGAGACCCTGCCCGAGGAAGCGCTGCAGTCCCTCGGCGCGCAGGTGCCGCACCCCTCGCGCCTCGGTCAGCCCACCGAGTTCGCCGCCCTGGCCCGCCACATCGTGGAGAACCCGATGCTCAACGGCGAGACCATCCGCCTCGACGGCGCCATCCGGATGGCCCCGCGCTGATCCGGTCCGGTGTCCGGCCCGGTATCTCGCCCGGCCGGGCACCGGCAGTGGACCGCCGGGCCCGCGCCATGACCGGGTCGGGCGCGAACACGCGGCCCGATGCTGTCGGCGGATCAGTGGACGGACAGGTCGCTGAGGCCGGCGCGGAGCGCGGCCGCGGCGAGGGTGGCGACGTCGCCGCAGGCGAAGGCACGGACACCGGCGTCGCGCCAGTAGGCGTGGCGTTGCGCCGAGCGGACGAGCGCGCAGAACGGCACGCCGTGCGCGATACAGCTCTCGTGCAGCCGGAGCAGCGCCGAGCGCACCGTGTCGTGGCGCAATCGCCATGGCACACCCAGGGATTGGGAGAGATCGGCGACGCCGGGCAACACCATGTCGACGCCGCCTCCGCGCAGGATGTCGTCGATGGCGTCCACGGCGTCGGCGTCCTCGACCAGGGCGATGAGCATCGTTTCGGCCTCGGCGCGACGGCAGTGCTCGATCGGGTCGGTCAGGCCGTAGGCGGCGGCGCGGCCGGAACCGAGTGAGCGCATCCCGGTGGGCGCGTAGTGGACCGCTCGCACAGCGGCCTCGATGTCGGCGCGGGTGCGCACGTGCGGAACGACGATGCCGAGGACGCCGGCGTCGAGACCGCGCAGCATGGTGGCGGTGTCGTGCGGTGCCACCCGCAGGAAGGGCGTCAGACCGGCGGCCTGGGCCGAACGGATCATGTTCTCGAGATTCTGCGGGTCGAGCAGGGTGTGTTCGGCGTCGATGACGACGAAGTCGTAGCCGGCCCAGCCGATCATCTCGACGAGCGCGGGCGCGGGCACGGAACAGAACAGCCCGTACACGCGCTCGCCGTCGGCGAGTTTGCGGCGCACCCGATTGACCGTGATCATCGGCTCACCCGCGCGCCGTCGGCGAAGTGGAAAGTCGGCGGCGGGTGCATGAGGAAGTCGTGATGGGAGATGTTCCACGCGTACGCCCCGGCGAGCCCGAACACGATCCGGTCGCCCGCGCGGAGCCGATCACCGGAGACATCGTGCGCGAGCTGGTCTTTCGGGGTGCACAGCTGGCCGCAAACACTGACGGGCATGGTCGCGGTACTCGGTCTCGTCCAGGGATGGTCCCAGGTGTCGACGGGAACCACCGCGCAGGGCTGGCTGTGTCCCTTCGTCGCGGGGGTGCGCAGGTGGTGGGTGCCGCCGCGCACGACGGCGAATTCGCCGCCGTGGCTGGACTTCACATCGAGGACGTCCGTGGCGTACCAGCCGCAGTAGGCGGTCAACGACCGGCCCGGCTCGATTCGCAGACGTAGATCCGGTGTGGCACGCAGGATCTCGTCGAGCGCGGCGCCGTAGGCCGTCCAGTCGAACAGGCGATGCGGCGCGGTGTAGTCGACGTTCATCCCGCCACCGATGTTCACCTCGGTGAGCGCGATGTCGTGACGGTCGGCGGTGTGCGTGGCCCACCGCACCACGGCCGCCGCGACCGCGGCCAGCTCGGACGCCTCCAGCCCACTGGTCAGGTGGGCGTGCACGCCACGCAACCGAAGACCTGGATACCGGCCGCGGGCGAGGTCGCCGAGCACAGTGTCGGCATCGTCGGGATCGACGCCGAACGGGGTGGGGCGACCGCCCATCGCCAGGGCGCTGCCCGCCAGTGTGTGCTGATCCAGGGGCAGGTTGACGCGCACGAGCACATCGACCGGCTGCTCGGCGTGCTCGGTGAGCGCGCCGAGGGCGCGGAGCTCGCCGACGCTCTCCACGTGGATGCGGTGCACCCCGTGCGCGAGGGCCGACCGGTGTTCGGCCGGGGTCTTTCCCGGGCCGCCGAACGCGAGCCGGTGGCCGGGCACGGTGGCGGCGACATGGGCCAGTTCACCGCCGGACGACACTTCGAAGCCGTCGACGGATCCGGCGAGCGCCGCGAGGACGCGCGGCTCGGGGTTGGCCTTGGCGGCGTAGTAGAGCTCCACCCGTTCGGGCAGCGCGGCACGCACCGCGGCCGCGTGCTCGCGCAGGGCGGTCAGGTCGTAGAGATAGGCGGGCAGGTCGTCGTCGGCCAGGGCGGTCGCCCAGGCGGCCGCGGTCTCGGAGAGCGCGATCACCGGCTCAGCTCCGCGAGGGCGGCGGGTCCGTGTTCGGCGGGCGAGGTGCTCGACAGCGGGGAGGCGAGCCGAACGTAGCCGGCGTCGCGATCGGGTTTGCGCTCCCAGCGGGTGAGCAGATTCGCCTTGGCGGGCAGCGGGACTCCCGCCAACAGCGCGGCGAGCCGCGGCGGATGTCCGGCCTGTGCCGAATAACGGGTCAGCACGCCGCGCACCCGGTCCCAGGCGACCGCCTCGAGCGCCGGATACAGATCGGCCAGCGCGGCCAGCATGTCGGCGATGTTGTTGACCAGCAGGCAGTAGACGACGCGGTCCCAGCCGCGGTGCGCGTCGTAGGTCATCCGCCGCGCGACCTCCGGCAGCATGCCCGCCAGCGCCGCGCCGTGCTGATCGGCGAGGAGTTTGGTGCCCTCGAGATCGCGGAACAGGACCTGGACGGGCAGGCCGGTACCGTCCACGCCGATCAGCACGTTCTGCAGGTGGGGTTCGAGGACGACACCGTACTCGAAGTACGCGGCGAGGACCGGGGCCACGAGCAACCCCAGGTAGGCGTCCCACCAGCGCAGCGCCGCGTCCTGGTCCCCCTCGGGCAGGAGCCGGGACAGGTGCGCCGGACCGGTGGGGTACTCGTCGGCGACCGCGGCGGCGAGGAGCGCGGTGACACCGGGTCCCAGCCGGCCCGACAGCCCCTCACGGACGATGACGCCGAACCCTTCCAGTAGTTCGCGATCGGGGCCGCCGTGCTCGCCGGGCAGGGCGAGGCTGCGGTAGGCGGGCTCACGCAGCATTCCGCTGCCGGGGAAGCGGGCCGACAGCTCGTCGAAGATCGGCGCGAGGAGCCGATCGAGGGTGACCGCACCGGTCAGTTCGTACCAGGCGTTCTTACGCAGGCAGTTGGTGATGCGGACGTCGAGGCTGAACTTGAGGAACATCGCGCCGTCGTAGACGGTCCGGACCGACGCGGTGGCGGCGAATCGTCGCGTGCCCTCGCCGAGGTCGATGATGTCGCCGCGGTCGAACGCCGCGTGGACGGCGGGCCGGGTACGCATCATCTCGTACTGCCAGGGATGAGCCGGGAGCAACCGATAGCCGGCGGGCACGCCCGGTCCCACCGCGTCGAGCGCGGCCGAGGCCGCCGGATCGTTGCTCTCCTCCGCGACGAGGTGGGTGCGCACGGCCAGCAGGCGCAGCCCGAACTCGGCACCGGCCTCGGGGGAGTACCTGGCCCACTGCGCCGGCTCTCCGGTGCGAGCCTTCGGCGTGGGGTGGAAGCGATGCCCGAACACCAGCGAGCGTTCCGAGGCCAGATAGTCGAGCTCGGCGTACCCGGGCGGCGACGCGAGGGTGGCGGCGAGGGTGGCATGACTGGAGGCGATCTGGGCGAGGAACTCGTCGTTGGCCACCCCGTTGTGCAGGGTGAGTTCGTCGTGGGCGTAGCGCGCCAGGGTCCGCCAGTCCAGCGGCAGCCACTGCCCGCGGCAGCGGTGCTCCACCCGACCGCGGAACCGGTGCGCGCCGATGCGCGAGGCCCGTCGGATCTCTATGCGCAGCAGCACGTCCCGGCGCGGCAGGCGCACGATCAGATGGGTGCCGGAGACCACGGCCTGGCGCTCGGGACCCGACACTTCGCGCAGCAGGCAGTTGAGCAGGGTGTGGGCCACCGCGTGGGGGGGGGGGGGGGGGGGGGGGGGGGGGGGGGGGGGGGGGGGGGGGGGGGGGGGGGGGGGGGGGGGGGGGGGGGGGGGGGGGGGGGGGGGGGGGGGGG
>NZ_JARWOJ010000331.1 GCF_029868625.1 Nocardia neocaledoniensis
GCGCGGCGCCGAGGAAAGGCCCGCAGAAGAACCCGAGCCGATGCGCGCCCGCCAATGTCGACATGGCACGGCCCCGCTGCTCCGGGGCCACCACCGAGACCAGGTAGGTCTGCCGCGCGAGGCCCCACACCGCCCGGCCCCCCCCCTAATGGGGGTCTCCCCGCCCGTTTTGGTTATCGGGAGGCAGGTAGGGTAACCTCGTTCCTCGTTGCGGTTCACTGCTCCGGCAGGGGCCGAAACGAGTACGGGCCTATAGCTCAGGCGGTTAGAGCGCTTCGCTGATAACGAAGAGGTCGGAGGTTCAAGTCCTCCTAGGCCCACTCCCCGAACATCACAGTAGGGTGGGAATCATGAAGATTGTCCTCACGGTCGGCATTGTGATCGCGGTTCTCATCGGTATCACCAAATTCCGCAAGCGCGACGACGCTGATGTCTGGCGCGAGGTCACCACTCGCTGATTCGGGGTTGCCAACCCGCACGGGGCCTTAGCTCAATTGGCAGAGCACTGCCTTTGCAAGGCAGGGGTTAGGGGTTCGATTCCCCTAGGCTCCACTTCTGTGAATTCCTCGGTTTTCGATTTCCTCCTCACCGCGACGCCGGACGAGTCCGCTTCGGGTGACATCTCCGTTATCTCCGCTCGGCAGCGCGAGCGCGCCGCCGGTTTCGTGCGCACGGTGGACCGGGCCGCGGTCGCCGGATTCGACAGCGCGACAACGGGTACGGCGTTTCTCGGCGGCTACCAGGAGGCGCTGCACGCGATGGTCCCCGCGCTGGACGCCGAGGAGCTAGCCGCCATGTGCGCCACCGAGTCCGGCGGCGCCAAGCCCACGCAGATCACGACCACGGTGACGGCCGACGGCCTCGTCAGCGGCACGAAATCCTTCGCCACGCTCGGCCGGTTCGCGTCCCGGTTCCTGGTGATCGCCCGGCTCGGCGACCGAGCGGACGGCCGACCCGACCTGCGAGCCGTCCTGGTTCCGGCCGGTGCGGGCACCGTGGTGACGCCGCTGCCGCCGCTGCCGTTCGCCCCGGAGGTCCCGCACGCCGGCGTCACCTTCGACGCCGCGCCGGGCGAACTGCTGCCCGGGGACGGCTACGCGGACTACCTCAAACCGTTCCGCACCGTCGAGGATCTCCATGTGGTCGCCGCTGTGCTCGGTTATCTGATCCGGGTGGCCCGGCAGGCGAACTGGCCCGCCGAGCCCGTAGAACAGCTGCTGGGCCTGTTTGCGGCCGTGCGTGGCGTGAGTACCGAGGATCCAGGGTCGGCGGGCGCGCACATCGCGCTCGGCGGGGTCTTCGAGCGGCTGACGCGCCTGCGCGCCGAACTGGCCCCGCTGTGGGCCCTGGTCGACGCCGAGACCCGGGCGCGGTGGGAGCGGGACGAGCCGCTGCTCGCGGTGGCGGGCAAGGTGCGCGCGCTGCGGTTGGCCGCGGCCTGGCGCGCGGTCAGCGTGTGAAGGTGCCGAGGCCGTCCTCGTCGAAGTAGTCGAGGACCAGGCGTGCGCCGTCGAAGCGGGCCGAGGAGACGGTGCCGGGCGGGGCGTTCTCGCCGAAGAGGTCGAACGCGAAGGTGTCGCCGTCCCAGTGCCGCAGCGGGTACCGGCGCTGGTCCGGGCCGAGGGTGAGGACGAGGCCGCCGTCGGCCTCGCTGATCGTGGCCGGACCCCAGTACTCGTTGGCGTAGGTGCCCGCATAACTCGACAGAGGTCGGGCCGCCGCCGGATTCGCGGGAGCCGACTTTCCGGCGAGGTCGCCTTCCGGGTCGTTGATGGGGGAGATCGCGGCGCGATAGATGGCGCGCCAGTCCTCGCGGATCTCGCCGAACTGCACCAGGTCACCGAATTCGGCTGTGAGCGCCTCCGGCACACCGATCGGCGCCGCGTTGGTGAGTGCGACGATCGCGACGTCGGCCGATGGGATCACCAGGAAATTGGTGGCCGCGCCGAGCGCGAACGCGCCGGAATGGCTGTAGCCGGTGCGCCCGGACGAGGAAATCGAGGCATTGAATCCGAACCCGTAGTTACCCGCTCGCGACTCCTGGGTCGTGGCCGGGGAGGAGATCACCTGCGGCGTTATCGCGGGCAGCAGCGCCTCCGGCGGCGCGATCGTGGTGCCGTTCGCCGTGCCGTTGCCGAGCAGCATCGCCAGCCAGCGGGCCATGTCGTGCACCGACGCGCTCGCCCCGCCCGCAGGCGACTGCGCGTCGGGATCGCGGACCTGCTTCGCGACCCAGGAACCGTCGATGTCCATGTGGCCGACGGCCCGGTTGGGGCGGGCCTGGAAGTCGTCGAAGCGCGAACTCGTCGACGTCATGCCGAGGGGCTCGTACAGCGCGTCGGCGCTGAGCTGTTCCCATGGAACGCCCGCCGCGGCGGCGACGGCCTCGGCACCGGCGGTGAGGCCGAAGTTGGTGTAGTGGTAGGTGATCCGGAACGGGTCGAGCGGCTCGAGACGGAGCTTGCCGAGGATCGCCGTCCGGTCGTAGCCGAGATCTTCGAGCCGGTCGCCCGCGTGGTCGGGCAGGCCGCTGCGGTGCGCGAACAGGTCACCGATGGTGAGCTGGGCGGTGACGCCCGGGTCGGCCAGGGCGAAGGACGGCAGTTTCGAGACCACCGGCGTCTCCCACTCGACGGTGCCCGCGCCGACCTCGTGGGCGACCACCGTCGCCGCGAGCGATTTCGACACCGAGGCCAGCTGGAAGACGGTATCGGCGTCGACCTTGTCGCCCCGGCCCGCTTCGCGGACCCCGAAACCCTTGGCGTACACGGTCTTCCCACCGTGCACCACCGCCACGGCCATACCGGGGATGCGGCTGCTGTCCATGAGCGAGCCGGCCAGCTCGTCGAGCCTGCCGACGGCCTTGTCGACCGCGTCGGCGGGGATGTCGACCGCCGCGACCTGGTTCGGTGGGAGCTGGTTCGTCGTGGTCGCGGGCGCGCTCTCGTCGTCGGCCGATCCGCTACAGCCGACCACGACGATCATCGACACCACCAGCGCCGCGATCGCGCCTCTGCGGGGCACCATGGGCCGACGATAGTCCCGGTTGCGGGGTGATCGCGGGAACGTGGCTGGACTGTGACGCGGGGACCGAACCGGCCCGGAAAATGGGGAGCGGGCCTCGGCGAAGGGGGGGAGTTAGCCGAGGCCCGCGTAGGGTCGGCCCGGGGGGGAGGGGCCGACGTGAACGATCCTACGCGATGTCAGCGGAATTGGTGTACGCGCAACGAAGCAGTTTCCGAGATTTTTCGGCGTCGACGGGCGGGAGCGGGGTCGTCGTCCGGCGCCGCGACGGGTCGATCCGGCGCGCACACGCCCGACAATCGTCTTACGACGCGCGGAAAGTGCTGGTACACAAGCTTTTACCCGGAAATATCGATGAACATGTTTCGGTGTGCGGCACGGTCGGCGTGCCCTCGAGATCTGGGGCTTGCGCGGACGGCCCCCGCAAAATCAGTCCGATTCGCCGCGTGTCGCTGAATCTCGGCATGTCGAACAAATGTGTACATAACGTTTGAAAGCCCCCACAAATGGGGATGCGACTTGTCGGTGGGTGGCGCAATACTGGGGCAAAGCGTTGACCCACGACATCAGGAGAATCATGCCCGACGCAATCGTCGCCGAGGGTCTGGTCAAACGGTATGGGCAGCTCATCGCCCTGGACGGCCTGGATCTCACCATCCCCGAAGGTACTGTTACCGCACTTCTCGGCCCCAACGGCGCGGGAAAGACCACGACTGTTCGCGTACTCACCACCCTGCTGATCCCCGACGAAGGCCGTGCGACGGTCGCGGGGATCGATGTTCTCAACAATCCTCAGGCGCTGCGTTCCCGGATCGGCGCGTCCGGCCAGTACGCGGCCGTCGACGAATACCTCACCGGCTTCGAGAACCTCGAGATGGTGGGGCGGCTCTACCACCTCGGCGTGCAGCGCAGTAAGGAACGCGCGCGTGAACTGCTCGACCGCTTCCGGCTCAGCGACGCGGCCGATCGGCCCGTGCGCGGCTACTCCGGCGGTATGCGCAGGCGTCTCGACCTCGCCGGCGCCCTGGTTGCCAACCCGCCCGTGCTGTTCCTGGACGAACCGACCACCGGCCTCGATCCGCGGGCCCGGCTGGATCTGTGGGACGTCATCGAGGAACTCGTCGCCGGTGGCACCACGCTGCTGCTCACCACCCAGTACATGGACGAGGCCGACCGGCTGGCCGACTCGATCGCCGTCATCGACCACGGCAAGGTGATCGCCCGCGGCACCGCCGACGAGCTCAAGGCCCTCGTCGGCGGCGACCGCATCGAGCTCACCGTCGGCTCGCCCGATCAGCTCGGCCCCGCCCAGCAGGTGCTCTCCGCGCTGGCCGACGGCGAGATCCATGTCGAGCCCGGGCTGCGGCGGATCACCGTGCCGGTGGCCGACGGCTCACAGGACCTGGTCGCCGCGATCGGCAGGCTCACCGAACACAAGGTGCAGATCAACGACGTCGCGCTGCGGCGGCCCTCGCTCGACGACGTCTTCCTCACGCTCACCGGCCACGAGGCCGAGGAACTCGTCAACGGCGAGGCGGAGAAGGTCGGCGCCGAGGAAGGACAGAACCGATGAGCCTCACTCTCGACAAGAACGACACCCAGGGGCCGAGCGTGGGCGAGCGACTCTCGATGGTCGTCAGCGACAGCATGACCATCGCCAAGCGCAATGTCATCAAGATCAAGCGCGTGCCCGACGTGCTGATCTTCACCACGCTGTCGCCGATCATGTTCGTGCTGCTGTTCGCGTACGTGTTCGGTTCGGCGATCAAGATTCCCGGGCTGGAGGGCGGCTACCGCGAATTCCTCATCGCGGGCATCTTCGTCCAGACCGTGGTTTTCGGCGCCACCTTCACCGGCGCGGGCCTGGCCGAGGACATGCAGAAGGGCATCATCGACCGGTTCCGTTCGCTGCCGATGGCGCCCTCGGCGGTGCTGTTCGGCCGGACCATCAGCGATGTGGTGATCAATGTGGTCAGCCTCGTCGTCATGTCGCTGACGGGCCTGGTGGTCGGCTGGCGGATCCGCGGCTCGTTCCTCGACGCGGTGCTCGCCTATGTGCTGATGCTGCTGTTCGCGTACGCGCTGTCCTGGATGATGGCCGTCGTCGGCCTGCTCGTCCGGGCGCCGGAGGTGTTCAACAACGCCAGCTTCATGGTGATCTTCCCGCTGACGTTCCTGTCGAACGCGTTCGTGCCGATCGACGACATGCCGACGCCGCTGCGGATCTTCGCGGAGTGGAACCCGATGTCGGCGCTCACCCAGGCGGTACGCGATCTGTTCGGCAATACCAGCCCGATGGCGCCGGTCTCGGAGGCGTGGCCGATGCAGCACCCGGTGCTGACCTCGGTCGTGTGGATCGTGGTGATCCTGGTGGTGTTCGTGCCGTTGGCTCAGGTGCAGTACAAGAAGTCCGTGAGCCGCTGACGGTTCAGTGCGCGTCGGCCTCCACACCGGGGGCCGACGCGGCACCGTTGCGGGAGTAGCCGAGACGGGGCGGTTCGGCCGCGGGCTCGGGGAGTTGCGGACGCTTGCTGCGGGCGAGCCAGGCGAGGGCCCCGGCCCCGACGACGGCGGCGGACGCGATGAGCGGGTTGCGAAGCTTCATGCGACCACTGTGGCATAAATATCTGCGTGACCTCACCCCACCAGACCGCCGTGGCGACGCTGCACACCAACCACGGCGATATCAAGATCGCGCTCTTCGGAAACCACGCCCCGAAGACGGTGCGTAACTTCGTGGCCCTCGTCGACGGCAGCGCGCCGTACACCACGCTGAATGCCGCCGGCTCCGAGAGCGGCCCGTTCTACGACGGCGCCACGTTCCACCGGGTGATGGCGGGATTCATGATCCAGGGCGGCGACCCGACCGGCACCGGCCGCGGCGGCCCCGGCTTCGAGTTCGGCGACGAATTCCACCCCGACCTGCGGTTCGACCGCGGCTACCTGCTCGCGATGGCCAACGCGGGACCGGGCACGAACGGATCGCAGTTCTTCATCACCGTCTCGCCGCAGAAGCACCTGAATCGCAAGCACACCATCTTCGGCGAGGTGGTCGACCCCGATTCGCGCAAGGTGGTGGACGCGATCGCCGCGGTGCCGACCGACCGCAACGATCGGCCGACGGAACCGGTCGTGATCTCCTCGATCAGCCTCGACTGAGCCGCGCTCCACAGCAGAACTCCCCGCCGCGATCGTCGCGACGGGGAGTTCATTGCTTCACGTGAAACGTTGCGGTCAGTCGGCCACCGACGCGAAGCCGTTGACGACGAGCGCGTCGTACACATCGTGGGGATTGGTGCCGAGATCCCAGCGGCCGAAGATCAGCAGGCGCTCCGAGCCCTCGTGCTGGACATCGATCTCGAGCATGGCCGACTTCCGGCCCAACCGCCGGTAGGAGACCATCCGGATGCGGTCGATCCGGTCCAGCGGATATTCCTTGGGGCCGGTGAACGTGCCGACGATCAGGCGCGGCTGTGCGCCGGACACCATGGTCAGCCGGGGGCGCTGGCGAACGGCGATCACCGCCATGGCCAGTACGGCGAGCGCGGCCAGGCCGACGAGCAGCCTGCTGGGGCCGTCGTTGGCCAGCAGCGCCGCGATCGCGAGGATCACGCCGCCGCCGGAGACCGCGACGAGACCGGCTGTCGGCGTTGTCCACGAGGTGCCGTCGGTGGAATCCACAGCGTTCACGCGGCTTCGTCCCCCATTGCTCCTCGAGTTGTCCACAGCTTCATCCACAGGTGTGCATGAATAACACCGGTGTAATCCGGTGCGCGGCGACCGCTCAGCGCCATCGCATGGTCATGATCAGGCCGATGACCATCAGGCCGAAGCCGATCAGGAAGTTCCAGGCGTTGAGATCGTTCATCCAGCTGATCTGCTCGGCGGCCAGGTAGTACACCAGCAGCCACACGAGTCCGGCCAGCATGAAGCCAAGCATGATCGCGACGTACCAAGCCGGCGACGGGCCCGCCTTCACCTTCACCGGAGTGCGGCTGGCAGGGCTCGGGGTGTAGTCGGCCTTCTTACGGACCTTGGACTTGGGCATGACGTCCTCGAATTCGGAATACAGGTAACCCCTAGGCTATCCCACCAGGTAATGAATGCGACGACCTACGGGGTCGGCACGTACCCTCTACGCATGCGTGTATTGGTCGTCGACAACTACGACAGCTTCGTGTTCAACCTGGTGCAGTACCTCGGCCAGCTTGGTGCCGAGGCCGTGGTCTGGCGCAACGACGACCCGCGACTCGCTGATCTGGACACGCTGCTGACCCGTGGTGACGAGGGCGGCACCTTCGACGGCGTCTTGGTCAGCCCGGGACCCGGCAGCCCCGATCGGGCGGGCGCGAGCATCCCCATGGTGCACGCGGCCGCGAAGCACAACACCCCGCTGCTGGGGGTGTGCCTCGGGCACCAGGCGATCGGCGAGGCCTTCGGCGGCACCGTCGACCGGGCGCCGGAGCTGCTGCACGGCAAGACCAGCCAGGTGTACCACGTCGGTTCCGGCGTGCTCGCCGGCCTGCCCGACCCGTTCACCGCGACCCGCTACCACTCGCTGACCGTGCTGCCGGAGACGATGCCCGCGGAACTCGACGTCGTCGGGCACACCGAGAGCGGCATCGTGATGGCGATGCGGCACCGCACCCTGCCGATCCACGGTGTGCAGTTCCATCCCGAGTCGGTCCTCACCCAGGGCGGGCACCGGATGCTGGCCAACTGGCTCGAGGTGTGTGGGCAGCGTCCCGCCGAGGCCCTGGTGTCGGCGCTCGAAGCGGAGGTCGCCGCGCTGGTGACCTCGTAGCGGCCCGCCTCGGTTCTGGACTGACAGAGAGAAGGAGCGAAGCGACTGAACGGCGGAGGGAAGAATCGAGGCTCGCAGGGCCGCGAAGAGCGGCGCCAGCCGCCGATGACACAGTGAGGCCGCACGTCCTGCTCTCGGTGGCGGCGAGCCTCGACGGCTACATCGACGACGCGAGCGAGCGGCGGCTGCTGCTGTCCAACAGCGCGGACTTCGATCGGGTCGACCAGGTGCGCGCCGAGTCCGACGCCATCCTGATCGGCGCGCGCACCCTGCGCGTCGACAATCCGCGACTCCTGGTGAACAGCGCCGAGCGGCGGGCGGCACGGGTGGCGGCGGGCAAGCCGGAGTATCCGGTGAAGGTCACCGTCACCGCGTCGGGTGAGCTCGATCCCGCGCTGCGGTTCTGGCACACGGGTGGGGCCAAACTCGTCTACACCACCGACGTGGGCGCGCAGCGGCTCGGCGATCGGCTCGCCGGGACGGCGGAGGTGGTCGCCCTCGGTGCCGACCTCGCGCTGTCGGCGCTGCTCGACGACCTCGGCGCGCGCGGTATCCACCGGCTGATGGTCGAGGGCGGGACCGGCATGCACACCGGTTTCCTTGCCGCGGATCTGGTGGACGAGCTGCACCTCGCGATCGCGCCGGTCCTGGTCGGCGATCCGGCCGCGCCGCGCTTCGTCGGCCCGGCCCTGTTCCCCGGCGGTGCACAACGTCGGCTGCGGCTGGCGGGTGTGGAACAACTTGGGGATGTCGCTGTGCTGAAATACCTGGTCGGACCGGTGGACGGGTCCACTCGCTAACCGGTCCTGTGGTTGAAATCATGAATCCGACCTGGGGAAATACCACTGTCCACAGTGTGTCGAACAAATCGCTGCACACCTGAACACGACTGAATCCACATCATGCGAGAGTTGTGGATAACTCCCGACCGGCAGGGGAATTCGATGAGCGCAGACAGCGCCGAGAGCACCGACCACCGCTTCATGCACAGGGCCATCGAGCTCGCCAGAAACTGTCCGCCCAGCTCGACGGCCTACTCGGTGGGTGCGGTGATCGTGGCCGACGGTGTGGAGATCGCCACCGGCTGGTCCAGGGAGACCGACGAGAAGGTGCACGCCGAGGAATCGGCGCTGAACAAACTCGACCCAGACGACCCGCGCCTGACCAGGGCGACGATCTACAGCACGCTGGAGCCGTGCTCGACCCGCGCCACGGCGAACCGACCGCCGTGTGCCGACCGCATCCTGGCCGCCGGCATCCCGACCGTCGTCATCGCGTGGCGCGAGCCGAGCCTGTTCGTCGCCGCGTGCGAGGGTGTGGACAAACTCCGCCGTCATGGCGTGCGGGTCGTCGAACTCACCGACCTGGCCGAGGAGGCCATGTCGATGAACACCCACCTCGATCTGGGTTGAGGCTCAGGGCCGCCCGTAGATGGCGGTGACGAATTCGCCGAGCTGGTTGTCGTCGAGGTGCCTGGCCAGATCGGCCTCGCTGATCATCCCGACCAACCGCTTGTCCTCGATCACCGGCATCCGCTTGACCCGATGACCCTCCATCTGGTCGAGCACGTCCTCCACATCGGCGTCCGCGCTGACCCAGCGCGGCGTGGACTCACACAGTTCGGCCGCCGTGGTCGTCTCCGGGGAGAGGCCGAGCGCGATGCACTTCACCACGATGTCGCGATCGGTGATGATGCCGCACATGCGCTCGTTGTCGTCGGCGACGACGAGTGAGCCGACTCCGAGATCGGCCATCGCCGTCGCCGCGGTCGCCACGGTGTCACCGCGGCTGATCCACTGGGCGCCCGGCTTCATGATGTCCCTGGCCGTGGTCATAGGGCTTACCTCCTCGTACAGCGTTGCTGATGGGATGAAGCAGCCCCGATTCTTCTCCCGTCAGGTCTCAACGAGGAATCGGCGAAGCACCGACCTGTAGTACGACATTGCCGTTCATGGTGACTGTCGATCCGGCCGCCGGACTCTGGCCGACGATCTTGCCCGACGCACTGCTGTCGAGGGTGATCACCGTGGTCTGGCTCAGCTGACCGGTCCAGCCGAGGGCGCGCAGCTGCTCCTGGGCCTGGGTCGGGGTGAGCCCGTTCAGATCGGGCACGGTGATGCGGTCACCGGCCGAGACCTGCACGGTGATCGTCGAACCCTTCTCCGCGGTGCTGCCACCGGCCGGGTTGGTGGAGAGGACCTGGCCCTTCGGCGCGGTCGACTTCACCTCCTGGATCTCGACCTTGAAACCCGCGGTGTCGGCCAGGTTGGGCTGGGCCACGGAGATGTCCTGGCCGACCACGGTCGGCACCCGCACCTGCTCCGGTCCGGAGCCGATGGTGAGCACGATCGGCTGGTCGATGTCGACCCGCACGCCCGCGCTCGGTTCCTGGCCGGTCACCTTGTCGATCTCGGCTGTGCTCGAGGCCTTGCGCGCCACGTTCGGATCCATCCGCAGACCGATCGAGTTCAGCTTCTGCTCGGCTTCGGCCTGGGTGAGACCGGCCAGGCGCGGCACCTGTACCTGCGACGGGCCGGTGGAGACCTGCACGGTGACGGTACTGCCCTCGTCGATGCGCGAACCGCCGAGCGGCTGGGTCGCGATGACGTTGCCCGGGGTCACCTTGCCATCCGGTTTCTGCTGCACCGCGACCTGGAATCCGGCCGCCTGCAGCGCGGACTGCGCCTGCTGTGAGGGCTGACCGGACACATCGGGCACGGCGACCTGGTCGGGATTGGCGCCGGGCCCGATCAGCACCCAGAACAGTCCGAACGCGACGGCGAGCGCGGCGGCCACCCCGAGCGCGATCAGCCCGGTGCGGTTGCGGCCCTCGGCGGGCGGCGCGATCGCGGCCTGTTCGGAGGTGTCGTCGCCGCGATCGTGGAACGCGCGGGGCGACGGCTCGTCGTAATCCATGATGGTGGTGCGGTCTTCGTCGCTCATCACCATCGGCGCGCTCGGCTTCTGCCCGCCGAGCACCCGGATCAGATCGGCGCGCATCTCCGCGGCCGTCTGGTAGCGGTTGGCCGGGTTCTTGGCCATCGCCTTGAGGATCACCGAGTCGAGTTCGCGCGGCACGCCGGGATTGATCGACGACGGCAGCGGCGGATCCTCTTTGACGTGCTGGTACGCGACCGCGACCGGCGAGTCACCGGTGAACGGCGGCTGACCGGTGAGGATTTCGAACAGCACGCAGCCGACCGAGTACACATCCGAGCGCGCGTCGACGGTCTCGCCGCGCGCCTGCTCCGGGGAGAGGTACTGGGCGGTGCCGATGACGGCGGCGGTCTGGGTCATCGGGTTGGAGCTGTCGGCGATCGCGCGCGCGATGCCGAAGTCCATCACCTTCACCGCGCCGGCGCGGTTGATCATGATGTTGGCCGGCTTCATGTCGCGGTGCACGATCCCGGCCTTGTGGCTGAAATCGAGCGCGGCGCACACGTCGGCCACGACTTCCATCGCCTTGCGCGGCGCGAGCGGACCCTTGCCGCGCACGATGTCGCGCAGGGTGTCGCCCTCGACGTACTCCATCACGATGTACGGCAGCGGACCGCCGTCGACGGTGGCCTCGCCCGTGTCGTACACCGCGACGATGGCCGGATGATTCAGCGCGGCCGCGTTCTGTGCCTCGCGCTTGAACCGCAGGTAGAACGTGGGATCGCGGGCCAGGTCGGCCCGCAGCACCTTGATCGCGACGTCACGTGAGAGGCGCACATCGCGTGCCTTGTGCACCTCCGACATGCCACCGAACCCGATGATCTCGCCCAGCTCGTACCGCGAGGAGAGATTCTTCGGGGTCGTCATGGTTGTCCTTGTGGCGGAGTGTTGTCGACGGAGATGTTCGGGCCGAGCGCGTTCGGGGCGTCCGGGAACGGCAGATCGATCGTGGGCAGCCGGGGACGTCCGTTGACCGTCGTCGTGCCCGCCGCCGGCTTGGTGGTGGTCGGTTTCGTGGTCTTGGCGGTGGTCGTCGGCTTGGACGAGGTCGTCGTCGGCGGTTCCGTGGTGGTGGTCGGCGGTTCCGTTGTCGTCGTCGGCGGCTCGGTGGTGGTGGTCGTCTGCGGCGGCGGCGTGGTTGTCGGTTCCTCGGTCGGCACGACCGGCGGCGGTACGACCACCGTGGTGGTCGTGCGCGGGGGCGGCGGCGTCGTCGTCTGCACGGTGGTCGTCGACGGACCGGTGCTGCGATTCGGTTCGCCGCCGAACAGCAGCCAGAGCACACCGCCGCCGAGCAGCAGGGCGCCGATGCCGAGGGCGAGCAGCCACTTCTGGTTGTTGTTCTTGGTCTCGGTCGCCGCGACGGCCGCCGGAGCGGCGGCCTGGGTGGCGGGTCCGGTGTAACCGCCGCCGGGGACCGGCGTCGGCGGCTGGTTGCCGAAACGCATGGTGGCGCCGTCGTAGTCGGCGGCGGCCGGGATCGCCACGGTCGGGCCGGGCGGCAGGACACGGGTCGCCCCGGTCATCGACGAGCCGACACCGGCGGGCGGCGGGGGCATGTGTCCGGCGCGGACCGCGGCGACGGCGTCGGCGAACTCGCCACCGCTGCTGTAGCGCTGGGTCGGGTCCTTGGCCATCGTGATCGCGATCAGCTCGTGCACGTTGGCGGGCAGATCGGCGGGCATCGGCGGCGGCGCGTCGCGGACGTGCTTCATCGCGACGGTGATGGCGCCCTCACCGGTGAACGGGCGCATGCCCGCCAGCGCCTCGTAGCCGACGATGCCGAGGGAGTACACGTCGCTCGCCGCGGTGGCGTCCTCGCCGACGGCCTGTTCGGGCGCGATGTACTGGGCGGTGCCCATCACCATGCCGGTCTTGGTGACCGGCGACGCGTCGACCGCCTTGGCGATGCCGAAGTCGGTGATCTTCACCTGGCCGGTGGGCGTGACCAGGATGTTCCCCGGTTTCACGTCGCGGTGCACCACGCCGGCGGCATGCGCGACCTCGAGTGCGCGACCGGTCTGCTCGAGCATGTCCAGACCCTGGACGACCGAGAGCCTGCCCATCCGGTTCAGCACCGCGTTGAGCGGCTCGCCCTGCACGAGCTCCATCACCAGGTACGCGGTCTCGCCACCGGAGGGGTCGGTGGTCTCGCCGTAGTCGTAGATGCCCGCGATGCCGGGGTGGTTGAGCTGCGCGGTGGTGCGCGCCTCGGTCCGGAATCGCTGACGGAACGTCGGGTCGGCGGAGAACTCGGTCTTGAGGACCTTGACCGCCACCCGGCGGTCGAGCCGGGTGTCCATCGCTTCCCACACCTGACCCATACCGCCCGTGGCGATGAGCCGCTGCAGGCGATAGCGGTCGGCGATCATGGCACCGTTGTTCAGCATCGGGGCCCCCGTGTTGTCACTCGCACACTCATTTCGTTCAGCCCCCTGCCAGGCCCGCATCCAGCACCGACCTGGCGATCGGTGCCGCCACCGAGCCACCGGTGGCCGACAGACTCCGGTCGCCGCCGTTCTCGACGATCACCGCGATGGCGATCTTCGGGTTCTGCGCGGGCGCGAAGGCCATATACCAGGCGTGTGGCGGGGTGTTACGGGGATTGCTGCCGTGTTCGGCCGTTCCGGTCTTGGACGCGATCTGGTACGGCGACCGGCCACCGCCCGCGGTATTGGCCTCCGAGGCGACCATCAGATTCGTCAGGGTCGACGCTACCTGTGGGCTCACGGCTTGTCCGACCGAGACGGCCTTGGTCTTGCTCAGCTCGGACAGGTCGGGCGCCTGGGTCTGGTCGACCAGGTACGGCTGCATCCTGGTTCCGCCGTTGGCGATGGTCGCGGCGACCACCGCGATGTCGAGCGGGGTGACCGCGACATCGCGCTGACCGATGCTGGACTGGCCGAGCGCCGGGTTGTCCGGGATCGGGCCGACGGTCGACTCGGCGACCGGGATCGGCACCCCGCGGTGCGGGCCGATGCCGAAGGCCGCGGCCTCGTCCTTGAGCGCGCTCGCGCCGACCTTCATGCCGAGCTCGACGAACGCGGTGTTGCACGAGCGCCGGAACGCCTCGTACAGGCTCGCGGTCGGGCCGTCGCCGCAGGTGCTGCCGCCGTAGTTCTCCAGCGTGGTGCTGGTGCCGGGCAGCGTGATGTTGGGCGCGGCGGTGAACTGGTCGTCGGGACCGGCCACACCGTTGGACAGCGCGGCCGCGGTCACGATGGTCTTGAACGTGGACCCGGGCGGGTAGGTCTGCGAGACGGCGCGATTGAGCATCGGCTGCGACTGGTCGGTGCTCAGCCGCTCCCACGCCGCCCGGCCCGCGGCGCCGTCGTGACCCGACAGCTCGTTGGGGTCGTAGCTCGGCGTCGACACCATCGTCAGGATCTTGCCGGTGCTCGGCTCGATCGCCACGACCGCGCCGGTGTAGCCCTTGGAGGTCATCTGGTCGTATGCCACCTGCTGCATCACCGGGTTCAGCGTGGTGAGCACGTTGGCGCCGCGCGGGTCGCGGCCGGAGAACATGTCGATCAGGCGGCGGCCGAACAGGCTGGAGTCGTTGCCCGACAGCAGCGGATCCTCGGCCAGCTCGAGCCCGGTCTTGCCGTACTGCATCGAGTAGAACCCGGTGACCGGCGCATAGGCGGGCGGGGTGCTCGGGTACTGGCGCAGGTACTTGTAGCGGTCGTCGGTGGCGACCGAGCTGGCGAGCACGGTGCCGCCCGCGGAGATCTGGCCGCGTTGGCGCGAGTACTCGTCGAGCAGCACGCGTGAGTTCCGTGGATCGCTGCGCAGATCGTCGGCCTTGACCACCTGCAGATAGGTCGCGTTGACCAGCAACGCGACCACCATCACCATCACCGCGACGGCGACGCGACGTAGCGGAGTGTTCATTCGCTCGCCCTGCCTTCCGACCTGCGGAACATCTCGGTCGGCGCCTCCGCGATCGGCGCCGGGCCACGTTTGCGCGCCGGTGCGGGCGCGCGGGCGGCGTCGGAGATCTTGATCAACAGCCCGAGCAGCGCGTAGTTCGCCAGCAGTGAGGAACCGCCGTAGGAGATGAACGGCGTGGTCAGGCCGGTGAGCGGGATCAACTTGGTGACGCCGCCGACGACGACGAAGATCTGGATCGCGATGGTGAACGACAGCCCGGCCGCGAGCAGCTTGCCGAAGCTGTCGCGCACGGCCAGCGCGGTCCGCAGGCCACGCACGATGAAGATCAGGAACAGCATCAGCACGGCGGTGAGCCCGATCAGGCCCAGCTCCTCGCCGATGGTGGTGACGATGAAGTCGGTCTTGGCGAAGGGCACCTGGTTGGGCCGCCCGCTGCCGAGACCGGTACCGGCCAGCCCGCCGGTCGCGAAGCCGAACAGCGACTGCGAGATCTGGTAGCCGGTGTTGTGGTAGTCGTCGAACGGGTGCAGCCAGGTGTCGACGCGCACCCGCACGTGCCCGAACAGCTGGTACGCGAAGACGAAGCCGAGCACGAGCAGACCGCCGCCGATGATCAGCCAGCCGACCCGCTCGGTCGCGATGTAGATCATCACCAGCACCGTGCCGAAGATCAGCAGCGAGGTGCCGAGGTCCTTCTCCAGGACCAGCACGCCGATGCAGACGACCCACACGATGAGCACCGGGCCCATGTCGCGCGGGCGCGGCAACTCCATGCCGAGGAAGTGCTTGCCCGCCGCGGTGAACAGATCACGCTTGGCCACGAGCACGCCGGCGAAGAACACGATCAGCAGGATCTTGGCGAATTCGCCCGGCTGCACACTGAATCCGGGCAGCTTGATCCAGATCTTGGCGCCGTTGACTTCGGAGAACGCGCTCGGCAACAGTGCCGGAATCGCCAGCGCGACCAGGCCGACCAGGCCTAGGGTGTAGGTGTAGCGGGCGAGCGTGCGGTAGTCACGCAAGACGATGAGCAGGGTGATGAACACCACGATGCCCAGGCCGGTCCACATGATCTGCTGGTTGGCGTCGGGGGAGGGGATCGGGCTCGAGTCGTACGCCGCTTTCTGCGCGTCCGCGAGGTCGAGGCGATGGATCAGCACCAGGCCCAAGCCGTTGAGCAGCGCGATGATCGGTAGCAGCAGCGGGTCGGCGAACGGCGCGAACCGCCGCACGGCCAGATGCGCGATGCCGAACAGCGCGAGGAAGGCCAGCCCGTACTTGGCGATGTCCCAGGTGATCGACTGTTCCTGGCTCGCCTCGACGATGAACAACGACACCGTCGTGATCCCCGCCGCCCCCGCCAGCAGCAGCAACTCCTGGTTGCGGCGCGTCGACGGGGGTGGTGCTGGCGCGAATCCGCCAGGGGGGCTGGGGAAAGCCCCAGCCGACGGCGGTGCCGGTGCGGACATCAGTCCGTCACCCGGCAGTTCTCCCCTGAGATCTGCGGAGTTGTCGTGGGGGAGGTGGTGGTGGTCGGCGGGGCGGGCGTCGTGGTGGGTGTCGCGGGCTGATCAGGGCCGGGCGTCGGCGCGCCGCCGGGGACGGCGGGCGGCTGCTCGGTCGGCAGCACGCCGGGCTGGGGCACGGCTTCCTTCTTCGGGCACGGCGGCAGCAGTTCCTTCTGCGCCAGTACCTTCATGCTGTCGCGCGCCTTGTCCAGCGAGTCCGGCGGCAGGCCCTTCTGGACCTGGTCGCGGCCGGTCTGCTTGAGATCGCTCACCATGAGCTTCTTGCAGCCGTTCGGCGCCGACTCGCCCGCGGCGACGAGGGTCAGTTCGCCCTTGCCGTTGACGCAGCCGGTGAGCTCCACATCGTGGATCGAGTAGCCGAGGATCGAGCCGGGCAGGCCGCGCATCACGACCACCTGATCGTTGTCGGCGCCCACGTAGTAGTTGCTGCGAATCATCTTGTAGCCGACGACGAGTCCGACGGCGACCGCGGCGATCAACGCCACCGACAGCAGCAGCCAGCGCAGCTTGTGCGACTTCGGCTCCGGCGGCGGTGGCGCGGCGGCGGCCCGGCGCGGCTGGGCGCGCGGCGGGCGCATCGCGGCGGCGCGGCCTGCCGCGGTGTTCGGCGGCGGGGCGTCTTCCTCCTCCTCGGTGGAGGCGGCGCCCGCCACGATCGGATGGCTCTGGCCGTAGTCGAGGTCGATCACGTCCGCGACGACGACGGTGACGTTGTCGGGCCCGCCGCTGCGCAGCGCCAGCTCGATGAGCCGGTCGGCGCACTCGTCGGTGTTGCCCTCGCGCATGGTGTTGCCGATGGTCTCGTCGCTCACCACGTCGGAGAGGCCGTCGGAGCACAGCAGGTACCGGTCGCCGGCGCGGGCTTCGCGCATGATCAGCGTCGGCTCGATCTCGTTGCCGGTGAGGGCGCGCATGATCAGCGACCGCTGCGGATGGGTGTGCGCCTGCTCGGGGGTGATCCGGCCCTCGTCGACCAGCGACTGCACGAAGGTGTCGTCGCGGGTGATCTGGGCCAGTTCGCCGTCGCGCAGCAGGTAGGCGCGCGAATCGCCGATGTGCACCATGCCGAGCTTGCGACCGGCGAACAGGATCGCGGTGAGCGTGGTGCCCATGCCGTCGAGTTCGGGCTCGGCCTCGACGTGGTCGGCGATGGCGGCGTTGCCGGAGCGGGTGGCGCGGTCGAGCTTGGTGAGGATGTCCTCGCCGGGCTCGTCGTCGTCGAGATGCGCCAGCGCGGCGATCATCAGTTGGGAGGCGACTTCACCGGCGGCGTGGCCACCCATGCCGTCGGCGAGGGCCAGCAGGCGAGCGCCCGCGTAGACCGAATCCTCGTTGTTGCCTCGGACGAGGCCCCGGTCGCTTCGCGCGGTGTAGCGCAGAACAAGTGTCACGATCGCAGCTCGATCACAGTTTTGCCGACCCGGACCGGAGTACCGAGCGGAACACGGACAGCGGTGGTGACTTTCGCGCGGTCGAGATAAGTGCCGTTGGTGGAACCGAGGTCTTCCACGTACCAGTCGTCACCACGCTGAGAGAGTCGCGCGTGCCTGGTCGAGGCGTAGTCGTCGGTGAGTACCAGCGTCGAATCGTCGGCGCGGCCGATGAGGACCGGCTGTGTGCCGAGGGTGATTCGCGTGCCGGCGAGTGAACCATGAGTCACCACTAGATACTTGGCGCCCTTCTGGCCTCGGCTGAAGGAAGGCAGCACCGTGGAACCGCGCGCGGCCCTGGGCTGTATCCGGATGCCGGATGCCGCGTAGATATCGCTGCGCAAGGTCCGCAGGACGGCCCAGACGAACAACCAGAGCAGCAGCAGGAACCCCGCGCGGGTCAATTGCAGGATCAATCCCTGCACGGCGTTCCACCTCCTGTTCGCCCGGGTACGTCGGTACGGCGGGTGCGGAACGAACCACCCCCGCCAGCGTGCTGGCTTGCGGGCCCCGAGGTCGGGGCCGTGCGTGTGATGGCAGCATCATAGGGCCGACAGCGTCGACTCGTGACGTGCACCGCGCAGCTTACGGGATCAGACGATCCGGATCAGGATCTCGGAATGTCCGGCCCGGATGACGTCGCCGTCGGCGAGCTGCCAATCCTGCACGGGCGAGCCGTTGACCAGGGTCCCGTTGGTGGAACCGAGGTCCGACAGCATCGCGGTCTGGCCGTCCCAGCGCACCTCGATGTGGCGCCGCGACACACCGGTGTCCGGTAGCCGGAAGTGCGCGTCCTGGCCGCGGCCGATGATGTTGCTGCCCTCGCGGAGCTGATACGTGCGGCCGCTGCCGTCGTCGAGCTGGAGCGTGGCCGAGTAGCTCGACTGCGCCGGCGCGGCGTAGCCGGCCTGCTGGCCGTAGCCCTGCTGCGGGGCGCCGTAGCCGCCCTGCTGGCCGTAGCCGCCCTGGTCGGGCTGGTCGTAGCCCGGCTCGGCGTAGCCCTGCTGCCCGTAGCCGGCGCCTTGCTGGCCGTAGCCCTGCTGAGGCTCGGCGTAAGCCTGCTGGCCGTAGCCGCCCTGCTGCTCGTAACCGGGTTCGGCGTAGCCCTGCTGGCCGTAGCCACCCGGCTGCTGGCCGTAGCCCTGCTGGTCGTACCCGGCCTGGCCGTAGCCGCCCTGCTGGTCGTACCCGGGCTCGGCGTAGCCCTGCTGTCCGTAGCCGCCCTGCTGGCTGTACGCCTGCTGGTCGTACCCGGCCTGGCCGTAGCCGCCCTGCTGGTCGTAACCGGGCTGCGCACCGTATCCACCCTGCTGGGCGTAGCCACCCTGCTGGTCGTAGCCGTTCTGGTATTCGCCACCCTGCTGGCCGTACGCGGCGTCGCCGTAGCCGGGCTGGGCGCCGTAGCCGCCCTGCTGGCCGTATTCGTCGGGGTAGGCCCCGCCCGGAGCGGCACCGCGCGCGGGCGGCGGAGCGTACCCGCGGTTGCGTGGATCGGACTCCGCGGGCTCTCGGCTTGGCTCGTAGCCTGAGTTGTGCGTCATGGGGCCAGCTCCTGGTTGCGGGTGTGCGGGTCGTTGTGGCGGTTCGGGGCGAGGTGGGGCGGTCCCGCGACCGGCGTCGGGGTCGACGCGGCCGCTCGCTCTGAACATTCCGGTGTGCAGCGTAGGTGATGCCTCGAACGCCACGTGTACTTCGCCGTAGGTCTGCCAGCCCTGCTCGCGGATGTAATCCTGCAGATGTTTGGCGAACGCTTTCGTCGTGAGGTCGTGATCGGCATCCAGTTTTCCGTGATCGGATTCGTTGATCGTGATCACGTAACTGTTGGGCGCGAGCTTGTGCCCGCTGCCCAGATCCTGCACCTGATCAGCGGCTTCGCGTTGCAGCGCCGCCTCGACCTCCTGGGGGACGACACTGCCGCCGAACACCCGCGCGAACACGTCACCGACGGCGCCCTGCAGACGACGTTCGAATCTCGACACGATGCCCATCACAGCCCTCCCTTCGGTGCGCGTGCCCAGCCGGTGGACACGCTGGTTACGGCGTGTCCGGACCCGACCACGTTCCTTGCATGATATCCACGATCCTCCAACCCTGTAACTCCCGGCGAACCGCCCCGGTTCCCGAGCCGAATCCATACGCATCACCGCAGGTCAGAGACTCGATTTTATTTTCGGCGGCGGGGCATGTTAGATTTTTCCAGTCGCTCGGGCGAGTGGCGGAATGGCAGACGCGCTGGCTTCAGGTGCCAGTGTCCGTAAGGACGTGGGGGTTCAAGTCCCCCTTCGCCCACCAGACTAGAGGCTCGATCCAATTCGGATCGGGCCTCTGGTCATTTCCGGGGTGGTGAACCAGGGAAAACAGGTCAGGCTTTGTGCGCGACCAGCAGGTGGTGGGGGATCGGTGGGTTCGGCAGTGAACGCTGGGTGACGGACAGCCCGGCGGCGGTGAGCGCGGCGACGACGTCCTCGACGGGGCGCAGCGTGAATCCGTAAGGAGTGAAAGGCATCTTCGCCATCGCCTCGGGATCGCCGATGCCGACCACCACGGCGCCGCCCGGCTTCAGTACGCGGGCCAGTTCGGCGCAGGCGGCGGGCAGGTCGTCGAGGAAGTAGATGGTGTTGACGGTGATGGCGGCATCGAGGGTCGCGTCCTGGAACGGCAGCGCGGTCAGGGAGCCGTCGTCGAGCACGAGGCGGCCCGAGGCCAGCTCGCCGGCGAACGCCGACCTGGCGCGCGAGCGCATGTCGGGCGAGGGTTCGACACCGTGCACCACGCCGCCGGGGCCGATCCGGTCGAGCAACAGTGTGAGCCCGACGCCGCCGCCGAAGCCGATATCGGCGACCGTCGCGCCGGAGCCCGGCCCCGCCGCCTCGACCGCCGCGGCGATGGCGCGCCGGTTCCCGCGATTGAGCACGAACGCCACGCCCCTGCCGAGCACACCGTGCGGATTGCCGAGCTGGTCGGCGATGGTCGTGAGCAGGCGATCCTTGACCCCGGACATGCGCTCATCGTAGGCGTTTCGCGGCGGCCCGCGCCGAATACTTCCGCCCGGGCACCGATCGGGTGTTCGATACTGAACGTGTTCTCGACCCGCCGTTTCGCCGCCCCGTTCGCCGCCCTCGTCCTCGCGATCGCCTGCGCGGGGCAGGCCGAAGCGCTACCAGCTGTCACCGGGCCGCTGCCGGCCAATCCCCATCTCGGACCGCTCGGCACGGCGACCATGCACGGCGACGCCGGCTCGTCCGACGTCACCCCGCTCGCCGGACCGCGCCCGGACGCGCCCGTCACCGTGTATCCACTGGGCGCCGCCTGCCCGACGCTGCTGGAGGGTGGCGACGGGCTGGTCGTCGGGCTGTGCACGGCCATCGCCGGGCAGACGCCGACCGTCTATCTGCTCGATCCGGCCGCGCCGGGCCCGCTCACCGGCGCGCTGGCCGCGCTGCCGCTGGCCAAGGGCAGTCTGCTCGGCGGTGTGTACGCCTACCTCGACAACGCCGACCGACTGGTGGTCGTCGACGGCGAGCGCAGCCTGTTGCGCGTCGGCCATCAGCGCGACGACGCGGGCCGATGGCGGCTGACGGCCGTCGAGCAGGCCGACCTGTCCGGCGTGATTCCCCAGGGCGACAACGTGACCGGGCTCGTGCCCGACTGGTCGGGAAATGTGTGGTTCGCGACGGGCCACGGCGTGATCGGACTCGTCGACCCCGCGGGCGCGATCGCCACGACCGCGCTGCCCGCCGACGAACTGGTCGCCAACAGCATCTCCGCCGCCCCGAACGGCGGTGTGGCCGTGGCGAGTACGCATGCTCTCTACGAGCTGCGCGCGAAAGACGGTCGGCCCGAACCACTCTGGCGCGCGCCGTACGACCGGGGCTCCGCGCGCAAGCCGGGCCAGCTCAGCTGGGGCACCGGTTCGACGCCGACGTACTTCGGCCCGGACACCGGTGGCGAGTTCCTCGCCATCGTCGACAACGCCGACGGCCGGGTGCGGCTGGTCGTGCTGCGCTCGGAGACCGGCGAGCAGGTCTGCTCGGTGCCGGTGCTCACCGAGCGGGGCGCGGGCAGCGAGAACTCGCCGATCGCGGTCGGCCGATCGATCTTCGTCGCGAGTACGTACGGCTATCCCTATCCCGCGGTGCCAGAGGGCGCCGGCCCGGCGGTGCCAGCGAGCGCGCCCTTCCACGGCGGGCTGACCCGGGTCGACCTCACCGCCGACGGCTGCGCGCCGGTGTGGGACAGCGGAGTGCGCAGTGCCGCGGTGCCGCGCCTGTCATTGGCCGACGGCGGCATCCACACCCTGCGCCGCGTCGGCCCCGACACGACCACACCGCTGGACGGTTTCGAATACGTCGTCATCGATCCGGCGACCGGGGCGATCCGTACCGCGCGGCCGCTGCCGGGCACCGTGGCGGAGGACCCGCTGCAGATGGCGGCGCTGATCACGCGCGGTGGGGCACTTCTGCAGGGGACCGTCACCGGGGTCGTCAGAATCGGCTGATATGCGCAGGTGAGGCGAAGATCACACAACCCTGATTCGTGGCGGATCGGGGTGTTTTGGATGTCCGTTTCGTACGGTTCGGCGCTCCACAAGCAACAGGTCGTTTGACCAAATCAAGCCCTGGTGACAGGTGCTCCGCGTGGATTGCCGGGTGCTGATCTTGTTTGCAGCCCTGTAAACCAACTTGAAGTCTCTTTTAATGCGGATCGAGTCCGGCAAACCTAAATTCCGTTGCCGAATCAGCAGGTGATCGGCTATGCGGAAGAACCAACTCGTTCGCGAGCAACCCGGTGGAACATTCGCGTACGAGACATCGAGAGACCGAGTGACACGTTTTCGAAGGTTTGCCGGAGGTGAATTCTCGGTGCGCGCCGTTCCGGTTTGCTGGTGGCGCCGGAAGTTAGCTACGGCGCTCGGAACCGGGGTCCCGGACGGGGTTCACGGGTTCGCAAACGGTACGCCCGACCTGCGCGTTGGGGGTTGCATGGGCATAACGATTGTGTACAGTTAACGGCAACGCTGGCCGCAGCTCGAGCCCGACTCGCTGCGGCCAGCGGAACTCAAATGGGGGAGTTCGACACCTTCTCGTAACCTCGCGTAGCTGCCGATTGTCCGGCGCCGTTCCAGCCAGGTGTGCTCGGAGTTGCCTGCCTCACAAATGCACGTGCATTTGCGAGATCAGACCCGGTCAAGCGGTTTTGCGGAGGTTGCCAGCCAGCGCTCGGTGGGGTCGGGCAGGGCCGTCGGCGCGGCCGCCGCGGCATCCTGCTCGTCGGCGACGCGGCGGCCGAGCCCGAAGACGTAGAACAGGAACGCCGCCTCGGCGACGAACCCGAACCCGATCCGCACCGGCGCGGGCAGCGGACTCGGCGTGACGAACCCCTCCAGCAGGCCGCACACGAGCAGCACCACCACCAGGCCGAGCGCGACGGTCGCGGTCACCCTGCCCTGCCGGGCCACCGCGGCCGCCCGGCTCCGGCGGCCGGGATCGACGAGCGTCCAGCCCAGCTTCAGCCCCACCCCGCCGGCGACGAACAGTGCCGTCAGCTCCAGGGTGCCGTGCGGGAGGATGAAGCCGAAGAACGAGTCCAGCCGACCGGCATCGGCCATCAATCCACCGGTTATCCCCAGATTCAGCGCGTTCATGAACAGGGCATACACAGCGGGCAGGATCAGTACACCGGTGAACAACGCGATGGCGGCGACCCATGAATTGTGGGTCCACACCTGGGCGGCGAAGGCGTCGTTGGGGTGCTCGGAGTAGTACGACTCGAACGAACCCCCAGGTCCGGTGATGATCGAGGTGTCACCCTCGGGGATCCCCAGGGCCTCGCGGGCGGCCGCGGAGTTGTCCACAAGGGCGGCGAGCACGGCGGCGACGGTGAGGAACATCGCGGCCACGCCCACCCACCACGGCCACGCGCGATACACAGCCGCGGGGAAGTGCCTGGTGAAGAATCGGCCGACCTCGCGCCACGGTTGGGTACGCGCGGCGAGCACCCGGCCACGTGCCCTGGCGAGCAGCGCGCTCAGCGCGGCGACCACCTCCGGATCGGGATGGTGGTCCTGCAGTTTCGCCAGCTGCTGGGAGGCGGCACGGTACCGGCGGACCAGTTCGTCGGCCTCGGCGCCGGAGAGCGCGCGCTGGCGGACCAGCTGATCCAACCGATGCCACGACCGTTGATGCGCCCAGCTGTAGGCATCGGTGTCCATATCGGGAATGCTAGCCACATGGCCGAATTCACCACCGGCGAAGCGGTGGCGCTGGAACTTCCGATCGCACGTATCCCCAGCCGCGCCGGCGCCTTCCTGCTCGATCTGCTCATCCAGCTCGGGCTCGCGGCCACCCTGGTCTACGGCGCGATGCTGCTACTGCTCGCCGCCGACGCCGACGAGGCGTGGTGGAACGTCACCGCCGTGGTGACCCTGGTGACCGTGCTGGTGGTGTACCCGGTGTGCAGCGAGACGGTGTCGCGCGGCCGCTCGGTGGGGAAGCTGGCCTTCGGGCTCCGGGTGGTGCGCGCCGACGCGGGCCCGATCGACTTCCGGCACGCCCTCACCCGCGGCCTGGCGGGGGCGATCGTGGATTTCTGGATGCTCGGTGCCTTCGGGGCGGTCGCGGTGGTCAGTTCGCTGTGTTCGCGCGACGCCAGGCGAGTCGGTGACGTCCTCGCCGGAACGGTGGTCGTGCACACCCGGCAGACGCTGCCGCGGCCGACGCTCGCCGTCGCCCCACCGTGGTTGGCCGGGTGGGCGGCCCAGCTCGAGCTGAGCGGGCTCTCCGACGAACTCGCCGGTGCGGTTCGGCAGTATCTGACCAGGCTGCGCACCCTGACCCCGGCGGCGCAGCACCACCTCGGCACCCAACTGGTCGATGCCGTCTGCCAGGCGCTGCGCATACAGGCGCCGCAGGGCTACCCGCCCTATCACGTGCTCGGCGCGGTACTCGCTCGGCGCCAACAGGTTTCCCGCGTCTAGCGGTGGATGACGCTGTCCCTGTGGATGAATTCGCCTGTGTACAAACTGTTGGGCGACCCGTGGATGAACTGTGCGTTCACAGCGATCCGGACTGCTTCAGTTCCAGGTATTCGTCGGCCAGCGCCTCCGGCAGCTGATCGGGAGCCGCCGCTACCACGGCCACCCCGCGCCGACGCAGCGATTCCTGCACGAGAGCCCGCTCGGCCAGCACGGTTTCGGCCGCCGCGGCCAGGTACACGGCGTCGGTCGTCGACCGGTCCCGCGCCGCCGCGGCGATATCGGGATCGGTGACCGACACGATCAGCACCCGATGCCGCCGGGTCAGTGTCGGCAGCGCGGGTAGCAGATGCTCGGTGACGCTCGGGCCGTCGAGACTGGTGAACCAGACGATCAGCGCGCGCCTGCCCACCCGCGAGATCACGGTGCGGACGAGTCCGGTGGTGTCGGTATCCACAAGCTGGGGAGTCACCCCCGCAAGGCTGTGCATAAGTCTGAGCGGCAACTGATTTCCACTCACCCCGCTCACCTCGGCGCGCACCCGCTTGTCGAAGGCGAGCAGGTCGACGGTGTCGCCCGCGGCCGCGGCGAGACTGCCGAGCAGCAGGGCGGCCTCGATCGAGGAATCCAGCCGGGTGCCCTCGCCGACCCGGCCCGCGCTCGCGCGTCCAGTGTCGAGCACCATCAGCACGTGCCGGTTGCGTTCGGGCCGCCAGGTGCGCACCAGGACGTCGGCGGCGCGTGCGGTGGCCCGCCAGTCGATGCTGCGGACATCGTCACCGGCGACATACTCACGGAACGAATCGAACTCGGTGCCCTGCCCCTTCGTATTCGCGACGTTGCGGCCCTCCAGGTGATGCAGCCGCTTCACCTTCGAGCGCAGCAGCCGCTCACTGCGGAACGGCGGCAGCGCGCGCACCCGCGCCGGCACCGCCACGCGACTCTGCCGACCGGCCAGCCCGAGCGGGCCGAGCAGTCGCAGTGTCACCGGTCCCGCGACGCGGTCGCCGCGATAGGTGGGAACCAGCCTGGTGCGCAGCCGGATTCGCGTGCGCGGTGCCAGTGCCAGGTCGTGTGCCCGGAACTCGGCCCGCGCGCTGTCGGGCCAGGAATCCCAGAGCACACCGCGCACCGTGGCCGTGCCGGTATTGGTCACCACGAGTTCGACCTCGGTGCCGCGACCGAGCCGCACGATGGTCAGCGGATCGCGGGTGAGGGTGAGGGAGTCGGCCCGCGCGGTGAGCGCCACGTCGAACACGCCGAGCGCGACCAGCAGCGCGGTCGCGCCGAGGACCCCGAGCCACGACGGCACCACGAACATCACCGCCGCCGCCACGAGCGTGGCGACCAGCGCGAACCGGCCTGTGACGACCACCGCTACACCGGAACCGGCACCGAGACCAGCAACGACGAGAGCACGCCCTCGGCGCTCACCCCGTCCAGCTCGGCCTCGGGCCGCAACTGCAACCGGTGCCGCAGCACCGCCACCGCGACGGACTTCACGTCGTCGGGGGTGACGTAACCGCGCCCGTTCAACCAGGCGAAGGCGCGCGCCGCGGCCAGCAGCGCGGTCGCGCCACGGGTGGACGCGCCGTGCGCGACGGCGGGGGAACTGCGCGTGGCGCGGCACAGATCGACGATGTAGGCGAGCACTTCGGGGCTCACCGTCACCTGTGCGACCGCGGCGCGGGCCGCGGTGATGTGCTCGGGTCCGGCCACCGGACGCAGGCCGGCGGCGCCGAGGTCGCGCGGGTCGAAGCCGCTCGCGTGGCGCTGCAGGATGCGGAATTCGTCGTCGCGGTCGGGCAGCCGGATGTCGACCTTGAACAGGAACCGGTCGAGCTGGGCCTCCGGCAGCGGATAGGTGCCCTCCTGCTCGATCGGGTTCTGGGTGGCGACCACCACGAACGGGTCGGGCAGCGGGCGCGGGCGGCCGTCGACCGAGACCTGGCGCTCCTCCATCGACTCCAGCAGCGAGGACTGGGTCTTCGGTGGGGTGCGGTTGATCTCGTCGGCCAGCAGCAGATTGGTGAACACCGGGCCCTGGCGGAAGGTGAACTCGGCCGAATGCGGATCGTAGATCTGCGAACCGGTGACATCGCCAGGCATCAGGTCCGGGGTGAACTGCACCCGCGCGTGGTCCAGCGCCAGCGAGGTGGCCAGCGCGCGGACCAGCAGCGTCTTGGCCACGCCGGGAACGCCTTCCAGCAGCACATGGCCGCGGCACAGCAGCGCGAGCACCAGGTACAGCACGGCCTGGTCGTTGCCGACCACGGCCTTGCCGATCTCGGTGCGCAGCGCGGCCAGCGCCGCACCGGCCTCCGCCGCGCTCGGCGTCTTCTGCAGAACAGTGTTGTCGGTCATCCGAGCTCCGTCTCGATCCATTCGAGGTGTGCGGCAACGTAATAGAGGGTGTTCTCGTCCTCGACCGGACCGAACAGGACCGTGCCGATCTGCTGCGGTGGTACGCCGAGGCGGGCGGCGGCCGTCGCGACGAGCTGGTCGTCGGTCAGGTCGCGGAGGCCGAGCCGGGGGCGGACGCGGCGCAGGGTCGCGGTGCGCAGCGTCCGCGCCACATGGGCGACGTCACCCGAGCGACGGTACAGCCCGGCCTGCCCGGCGAGCAGCTCGTTCGCGGCGACCTCGACCGGTCGCGGCTCGCCGACCAGCGCGCCGCGGCGGCGGGCCCGCCACCAGACGAGGACGGCGAACGCGATCAGGAACTGCAGGCCACCGAAGGCCAGCCACGCGGGCTGACTGGTGAAGATCGAATCCTTGCCCGGACCGAAATCGGGATCGAGGTCGGGATCGTCCGGCGGATCGGGCGGGGGCGGGGTATCCGGCACCTCCGGCGCGTTCGGCGCGCCACACGACTGGAGGCTGGCGTACAGCAGCAGGGCGAGTGCCAGCGCGGCCGCGAGTGCGGCCCAGAACCGCGGGTTGCGGAGCAGATCTGGCAGCGGCGGAAGTTGTCTGCGGCGTTTGGGCGCTCGCTCGACGACCTCGAGTTCCACCGGCTCGTCGACCGGCGGTGGCGCCGATCGCGAATAGCGGTCGACGTATTCGAGCCTGCGGTACTCGTCCTCGGTGGCGGCGCGGCCGCCGTAGACGACCTCGTCGAAACTGCGTGCCGCCGGATGCAATTCGGTCGATTGTTCCAGCGGGAGTGCCGTGGTCGCGTCGTCGGCGGTCTCCTGCGCGGTGCGTGAGCGCCGGACGGGCAGCGTGCCACCCTGCTCGAGCGCGCGCAGGACCGCGCGGAACCGCTCACGCAGCGCGCTGTCGTAATCGCGTCGGCTCGCGGCGTTCTCCGCCGCCGCCCGATGGTCGGCAGCGGCACCGAGGCGCGGTTGTGGGGGAGCGCCGGAGTGCGCGGATCTGTCCGTGCCCGGGAAGTCGTCGTCGGTCAAGGGTGCCCGCCCGGGATCTGGATGTCGAGACCCTCGCGGGCGCAGCGGCGATCGATGTAGGTGACCGCGCGGCTGGTGGCCTCGATGATCTCGCCGACCGTCACGACGAGCAGCAGGCCGCCGACGAGCAGCGTGATGAAGGCCCAGCGGTGGGTGCCGGAGAAGTCGGACAGGAAGAACGGAATGCCGAAGGCGGGCACCGCGAGCACCGCGAAAATCACCCGCTGGGTGAGCCACAGCCCGGCCACGGTCCAGTCGGCGCCCTGCGCGAGTTCCTTGGAACGACCCACGGCGACACCGTAACCGGCCTGCTCACCGATGATCACGGGCTCGATCACGAACCGCCGGGCCCGCACATACGACAGCCAGAGCAGCGCGAGCGGATAGGTGACGATCAGCAGGCTGCCCACCACCAGCACCCCGATGCCGAGCAGCGAGAACATCGACTGCGCGAGGACCAGCGGCCCGCCCCGGCGCGCCGCGGCCCGTAGTCCGGCGACCGCGCCGTACCGCACCCCGCCGAAATCGGCGAGCGCGACGGCCACGGTCGCGCCGCGCAGCACCAGCCGCAGCAGCCAGACGAACACCCCGGTCGCGAGGACCACCGCCCACGCCGTGCCGTCATCGGAGCCGTCGGTGAGATGCGAGACCAGCCCGGTCACGCCGAGCACCCCGAGCAGGGCCAGCACCAGCGCGCTCCCGCCCAGCGCGGCCAGCGCCCGGATATGGGCCTGGATCAGGGCGAACGGCTCGTCGAGCAGTTCGCGGAAACGCTTGGGCCGGATCGGTACCGTCGGCGGCGGTGAGGGCATCGGCGCAGGCGCTCGTGCCGGATCGTTTCCCGCCCCGACGGCGCCGACCGCTTCGACGGGACGCACGTGGGCAGTGTAATTGGAGCGCTGGCGCGCTCGAGGTTCGCGGCTCCTTCTGTCCCGGGGGGGGGGGGGCCGGGGTGTGGCGCCCGCGGCGGGGGTAGGACTTGCGTAGCTGGTCGACGACCAGACGGTCCTCAGGCACGGCCGCTCCTCCCCTCGGCGAGCGCCCACGGCGCGACGCCCGCCTCACCCACACGATCGATTACCTGTCCGGTGTCGATCCCGCCGAGGCCCGCATCCGATTCGGAGACGCCGACACCCTGTGCGGCGGCGTGCGGAGCATTGGGTTTGGGGCATGGGGGATTGGTGG
>NZ_JARWOJ010000332.1 GCF_029868625.1 Nocardia neocaledoniensis
GTCCCGCCGAGCAGGCGCCGTGGCGTACGCGACGAAGGAGCAAGCCACGGTGCCTGATCGGCGGGACCAGGGGGCCGCGACCTCGAGCGCGCCAGCGCTCCAACAACACAGCTAAGCTGACTTGGTGTCTCCTCCGGCCGATCGCGCGAACAGTCGACGCCGCCAGCCGCGGCGCCGCGGGTCGGCGGGCAATGCCGGTAAGCCGCGCATGCGTACCGTGCGCGAAACCTCCGCGGGCGGGCTGGTCGTCGACGGGTTGGACGGTCCGCGCGAGCAGCGCTCCGCCGCGCTGATCGGGCGCACCGATCGGCGGGGCCGCCTGTTGTGGTCGCTGCCGAAGGGCCATATCGAGGCGGGCGAGACCTCCGAGCAGACCGCGATCCGTGAGGTCGCCGAGGAGACCGGGATCAACGGCGAGGTGGTCGCCGAACTCGGCAGTATCGATTACTGGTTCGTGACCGAGGGCAGACGGGTACACAAGACCGTGCACCATTTCCTGCTGCGCTCGCTCGGCGGTGAACTCTCCGATGCCGACGTGGAGGTCACCCAGGTTGCGTGGGTTCCGTTGAGCGAGTTGGATTCCCGTTTGGCCTACGCCGACGAACGGCGGCTGGCCGAGGTGGCGAATCGGATGATCGACCGGATGGAGACCGGCAAGCGATGACGGGTGGACTGTTCCGGCTGATCACGGCGGTCCTGACCATCTTGGGTTCGGTGACGCTGCTCGGAGCGGTCGGGCACGCGCAACCGAACGGGTCGGGTACCACCGCGCCGAAGTTCCTCAAGCTGACGCTGGACGCGGTGGCGCCGGGGACGGTCACGACCAGCAGCGATTCGATGCTCACGGTCTCGGGCACCGTCACCAATATCGGTGACCGCCCGGTCGACGACGTGAGTGTGCGGGTGCAGCGCGCCGCCGCGGTGGACTCCCCGAGCGGGCTGCGCAGTTCGCTGCGGCTCGACCAGGTGAACTACGAGGTCACCGGGCCGTTCCAGGACGTCGCGGAGCGGTTGAGTCCCGGTCAGCGCAAACAGTTCTCGGTGCGGATCGCGCTGCGGGCCGGGGGCGACGGGCCGTCGCTCGGGCTCACCGATCCCGGGGTGTATCCGCTGCTGCTCAACGTCAACGGTGAGCCCGCCTACGGCACGCAGGCTCGCCTCGACGACGCGCGCTTCCTGCTCCCCGTCCTCGGTCTGCCGCCGGTCGGTGGCGACGCGACCAGCGAACCGGTCGCCGCGCCGCCGGAGGCCTCGCCGGTGGCCACGACGATGATCTGGCCGCTGGCCGACCGGCCGCGGATGGTCGCGGGCAAGCCAGGCTCGGTGAACACGCAGGCGGTACTGCTCGACGACGAGCTGGCGGTATCGGTCGGGAAGGGCGGGCGCCTGGAACAGCTGGTCGCCGCGCTGGAGACGATCGCGCCCACACCAGGCAAAGACCGCGGGGTCGCGAACTCGGTGTGTATCGCGATCGACCCCGACCTGGTCTCGACCGTGCAGACCATGACCTACGGCTATCGCGTGCTGGCCAGCCCGTCCGATCCGGAGGGCGCCACCAGGGAGGGCACCGGGGCGGTCGCCGCCCAGGAATGGCTCGACCGGTTGCGCGCGCTCGCGAGCACGATGTGCACGGTGGCCCTGCCGTTCGCGCAGGTCGACGTGTCGGCGCTGGCCGCGGTGAACGATCCCGGCCTCTCGGCCAGGGCCTTGCAGGCGCCCGCCGACGTGGTGGACACCATCCTCGCCACCCGGTCGCTGCGCGGGGTGAGCCTGCCCGACTCGGGTTCCATCGACGATCCGGCCGGGCTGCTGCTGCGCGGGCACGGGTACGGGACGGCGGTCCTGGCCAGCACGGCGGTGTCGGCCGACGGCGAGCCCGGCGATACCGACAACGCGCTCACCTCGGCGCCGACCACCCTGGAACCCGGCGTCGTCGTGGGTGGGGAGGAAGCGGCGCCCGACGTCGTGCGGGTCCCCGGTGTGAGTGTCGACCCGCCGGCCACCGCGCCGGCCGGGACCGATCCCGCGCTGCGCGTGACGACCTTCGACATCTGGTCGGCGACGGCGCTGGCCGCGGTCGGCTCGAACCCGCCGACGCCCTCGTTCACGCCGTCGAAGGTGCGATTCGACGTGACCAACGATTCGCGCGCGGCCCGGCTACAGGACGCGCTCGGCGCGATGGCGTGGACGGCGCTGAACCCGGCACCGGATCGGCCGCGCTCGCAGCTGCTCATGCCGCCCCAGCAGTGGGGTGCCAGCCGCGAAGAGGGTGTGGCGCTGCTCAAGCACATCGAGCTGCTCACCAAGAACAATCTGGCCGGGCCGCGCAGCTTCGCCGACCTCGTCGCCCAGGGGCCCGACCCGCGTCCGTTCGCCCTGGAATACCTGCCGCGGGCAGCCCAGGACGCGGCGCCCGAGCGGTTCGTTCCGCCGATCCAGGCCCAGGGCACCCGGATCACCGAGCTGATGCGCGCGCTGGTCGAGCTGCCGGAAGCCGAGCTCACCCCGCACGCGTACATGACCCCGGTCCGGGAGGACCTGCTGCGGGCACTGAGCCTGTCCGATCGCAGGGCCGACGACGACACCCAGGCCGACCTGCACGCGCAACGCCGGATCGACCAGGCCACCCGCGAACTGGACATGATGTTCGGCGCGGTCTCGGTGCTGCCGCCGGGCGGGGTGTACACGCTGGCCTCGGAACAGAGTCCGCTGCTGCTGGTGGCCCGCAACAATCTGCCGGTCGCCATCCGGGTGCATTTCAAGATCGAGGCGCCCGCCGAGACGAACATCACCGATATCGGCGAACAGCTGCTTCCACCGTCGGGGACCAGGTCTTTCCAGATCCCGACCGAGGTGAGTGACAGCCGTAAGCTGGTGATTCCGATTTCCCTTACCACGCCCGAAGGGGTAGCGCTAGGAGAGCCGACATCGGTCTCGGTGCGTTCGAACGCCTACGGACAGGCCTTGGCCATAATTACGGCATGTGCCGCGATACTGCTGTTGCTGTTGGCCGGGCGCCGGCTCCTGCGCCGGTTCCGCGGTCAACCCGACCCCGCCGACGAGGGGTTCGAACGACAGTGAACGCCACCGCCTGACACGCGGGCGGGGGACCATGGCAGACAAGGACGAGAGTGGCACGGGTGAGCGAAACGCTCACCGGACCGGCGGGCATCGCGGGTTACGCCGGGTACAGGAGGCATGATGGGCGACGATGATTCCGCTCATCGGCACGACCACGACGATGATCGCGACGGACCGGCGCAGCGCCACGCGCCCGTCGCGCCGTGGGAGCGCGGGATGACGGCCGGGGAGCAGGGGAACGACGTCGCCGGTGGGCGGCCGGGGGGTTCGCGGCTGCCGTATCGGGAGTCGCCCGACGCCTCGCTCGAGCGTCTGCGGCAGCCGGGGGAGATGCCCGGCTACCCGAACGGCCGGAGTCAGCCGCCCGCCTACGGCGACGAGCGCGGTGATGGTCGTCACCCCGGACGATCCGGCGAGTACGCACCCGATGGCACTTTCAGGTCGGAGCCGTCCGAATACCCGCAGCCCGGACCCGGCCGATCCGGCGACACCGGTCGACCCGACGTTTACTCCCGGCCGGGATGGTCCGGCGAACCCCCGCAGAGTGGACCGGGCCGGCCCGGCGCTACAGGGCGACCAGACGATGATTTCCGACCTGGTGATCCCGGTCGACCAGGCGGTATGCCCCGAAGGGGCGGTGCCGGCGAGGATCCCCGCAGTGGATCGGGGCACCCCGGCCTCAGCCCGCAGCCCGGTCTGTCCGGCGAACTTCCCCGCGTGCAACTGCCCGGCGAGTTGCAGCGCCAGCGCCCGCAGCCCACCGGGCCGGACGGCCGACAGGGCTACCCGAGGCCCGGCGACGAGACCCGTCCCGTCTTCGACGATGACGGCGAGACCACCCGCTACGCGCCTCCCTTCGAGGGCCAACGCCCGGCGCGACCACCCCGGTCCGCGCCGGGTGCGGGGCAGTCCGGCGAATTCCCGATGCAGCGCCCTGGTCCGCCCGCGCGCCCGCTGCCGGGCGCCGAGGGTCAGCCGATCCACCCGCGTTCCGGCGCCGAGCCCTACCCGGGCCGCTCCATGTCCAACGCCGACGGCGAGCCGACCCGCTACGCGCAACCTTTCGATGGCCAACGCCCCGCACAGCCACCCCGCCCCGCGTCTGGTTCGGCAGGGCAATCCGGTGAGTTCCCCCGGCAGCGCCCTGGTCAACCTGGGCAGCCGGGTGACCAGCGCGGTCGCCTGCTGCCCGGCGCCGAGAACCATCCCGACGGGTCCCTTCCCGGCGCCGAGAACTATGCCGGCGGCGCCCTGCCCGGCGCCGAGGGCCGGCCCCGCGGCTCCGTGTCGGGTGCTGACAGTCGACTCGGCCGCCCGCTGCCAGGTGACGACGAGACCACCCGCTATCTGCCTGCGCCCGACGAACAGGGTCGCGGACAGTCGCCGCACGCGACGCCGGGAGCAGTAGAGGGGCGGCCCGGCCAACCTGTGCGCCCCGGGCCTGGGGCGGACGATCGGACCGGATACCGGGAGCCCGGCCGTTCCTTGCCCGGCGCCGGGAACCAGCCCGGCCGTCCGCTGCCCGGCCCCGATGACGAGACCACCCGCTATCTGCCGGGGTTCGACGGTCAGCGCCTCGCGCAGCCACCGCGGGGCCATTCGGCACCCGGATCAGCGGCCGCATCGGGCGAATTCCCGCAACAGCGCCCCGGCCGAGCCGCACGGCCTGCCCCCGGTTCAGCTGGGCAGTCCGGCGAGTTTGCGCAACAGCGTCCCGCCCTGCCGGATGCTTCGGCCGAACCGACGCGGTATCCGGCGGGCATGGACCCGGCAGCGCGGCAGCGTCCCGCCCAGCCGCCGCGTTCCGCCGCCGCCTTCCATGACGGCTCGGGGGAGTTCCCGAATCAGGTGCCCGGCGGGCAGGTCCCGCCAGGCGAGCGTGGTCGGGCACCCGCTGGCGGTACGAGCGAACGGCGCAACCAGCCGCCCGGCGCGGAGTTCGGCGACCGCCCGCAACGGCGGCCCGGACAACCTCCGCGGCCCGCCGGCGGAGCGCAGTCCGGTGAATTCGCGCAGCCGGCACGGCCCGGCACCGGAGATCCGGTGCCGCGCGGCGCGCAGTCCGGCGCGATTCCGCGGCAGACTCGCGGCGAGTTCGACGGACGACCGCAGCATGCCGAGCGGCCCGAGGCGGCGAATCGATCCGGCGCTCCGGGTGAGCGCGGCTACGGCGTCGCGAGGCCGGGTGAGCCCGGGCGGCGTGGCGGTGCCGCGCGCGGTTCGTATCCGGGGATGCCGGGCCCGCCGGTCGACCGGCGTGACGCCGACTCCGGCCGCCGCCGACCCGCCGTCGACGAGCTCGCGGCCGCGAAGACGCAGAGGATCGCCAGGCCGCAGCCGGTGGCCACCGAGAAGCCGGCGACCCCGCAGAGCGCCAACGCGAAGCTGCTCAAGGATTCCGGGTCGATCGCGATCGCGACGCTGATCAGCCGCATCACCGGTTTCGCCAAGCAGTTGTTGCTGCTCACCGTGCTCGGCCCGGCGGTCGCCTCGGCGTTCATCTCCGCAAACCTGATCCCGAACATGATCGCCGAGCTGGTGCTCGGCGCGGTGCTGACCGCGATCGTGGTGCCGACCCTCGTCCGCGCCGAGCAAGAGGACGCCGACGGCGGCGCCGCGTTCGTGCGAAGACTGGTGACCGCGGCGTTCGCGGTGTTGTTCGTCGCGACGGTGCTGACGCTGGCGGCGACCCCCATCCTCGCCGGTCACGTGCTGGTCGACTCGGACGGCAAGGTCGACACCAATCTGACGATCGCGCTGACCTACCTGCTGGCGCCGGCGATTCTGTTCTACGGCATGTCAGCGCTGTTCACGGCCATCCTCAACACCCGGCAGGCGTTCAAACCCGGCGCGTGGGCACCGGTGCTCAACAACCTCGTCGCGCTCACGGTCCTCGCCGCCTACGCGCTGACACCGGGCGAGATCACCTTCGATCCCGTGCGGATGAGCGATCCGAAACTGCTGGTGCTCGGCATCGGCATCACCGCCGGTGTGGCCACCCAGGCGTTCAGCCTGCTGCCCGCGATCCGCAGGCACGGCATCAACCTGCGGCCGCTGTGGGGCGTCGACACGCGGCTCAAGCAGTTCGGCAAGATGGGCGCCGCGATCATCCTGTACGTGCTGATCAGCCAGACGGGCCTGGTCGTCGCGAACAATATCGCCTCCGCCGCCGACGAGGCGGGCCCGGCGATCTTCGCCAACGCGTGGGCGCTGCTGCAGCTGCCCTACGGTGTCCTCGGCGTCACCCTGCTCACCGCGATCATGCCGCGCCTGAGCCGCAATGCCGCCGCCGACGACACGCCCGCGGTGGTCGACGACCTGTCCGTGGCCACCAGGCTGACGATGATCGCGCTGATCCCGGTGGTCACCTTCATGACGCTGGCCGGCCCGACCATCGGCGAGGCCCTCTACGGCTACGCCCGCTTCTCCGGCGACGCCGAACGACTCGGCGCCGCGGTCAGCTGGTCGGCGTTCTCGCTGATCCCGTACTCGCTGGTGCTGATCCATCTGCGTGTCTTCTACGCCCGCGAACAGGCGTGGACGCCGACCTGGATCATCCTCGGCATCACCACGATCAAGATCTTGTTCTCGGCACTGGCGCCGGTGCTGGCACGTGACAGCGACGACGTGGTGATCATCCTCGGCGTCGCCACCGGCCTCGGTTTCACGGCGGGCGCGGTCATCGGCGGCGTCCTGCTGCACCGCAGCCTCGGCGATCTGCGCATGTCCAACGTCGGCCGCACGGTCACCCGGGTGCTGCTGGCCTCGGTGGCCGGTGGCGCGGTGATGCTGATCGTCGACACCGTCACCCGGATGGATCACCTCACCGGCGGCCCCGCCTCGCTGCTCCGCGTGATGGTGGGCGCGCTGGTGATGTTCTCGGTGGCGTTCGGCCTGATGCGCCTGGCCGGTATCCCCGAGGTCGTCGCCATCACCGTCGCGATCTCGCGCAAGCTCGGCATCACGCCGCCCGCGCCGGATCTGGGCCTGGACGACACACCGTCCGACGACATCTACGCGACCACGGTGCTGCGTCGTCCGGATACCTACGCCTTCCCCGCGTACGGCCACTCCATGGACACCCAGACGATGGTCCTGCCCGTGATCCGACCCGGCGCTGTTGACATCACCGGTCAGGCACAGTTCCCGTACGCTGTTCGGCAGACCGATGGCGATTATCAGGCCGAAGGAGGACCGAGGGTGAGCGATGACGCGGTGGGCGGAGTCCCGGCCGCCGATTCTGCGGCGCGCGCAGCAGGAGGAATGTCCACCGACGTCTCGCCCGCTGCGGCGGACAAGGCAGGATCCGCGCCCGACGACGCGCCCGAGGACAGCGAGAATACGCAGGTAGCAGGGCCCGCGGACGACGAGCACGACGACGCGCACGCGGCCGTGCCGCCGCACGATCCGACGCACGACACCGGCATGCTGCCGATCCCGCCGCAGGTACCCGCGGCGGCGAACCGCGCCCAGCGTGGTCCGAAGCTGATCCCGGGCGCGTCGGTGGCGGGCGGCCGCTACCGGCTGCTGGCCAGTCACGGCGGCGCGCGTGGGCTGAAGTTCTGGCAGGCGCTCGACATCAAGCTCGACCGCGAGGTCGCGCTGACGTTCGTCGACGCCGATCAGAAGTCGGGTGAGAACTCCGGGCACGACGGCCCGCAGGCCATCCTGTCCCGCACGCTGCGGCTCGGCCGGATCAACTCGCCCGGCCTGGCAAGGGTGCTGGACGTGGTGCGTGGCAGTTCGGGCGGCATCGTGGTGGCCGAGTGGACGCCTGGTCGTTCGCTGCGCGAGATGGCCGAGACGGTCCCCTCACCGATCGGCGCGGCCAGGGCGATCAGGGCGCTCGCCTCGGCGGCCGAACTGGCCCATCGCGGCGGCGGCTCGCTCTCGATCGATCACCCCGATCGGATCAGGATCAGCGCCTCCGGCGACGCGGTGCTCGCGTTCCCCGGCACGCTCGGCGATTCCGACGCCCAGTCCGACGTACGTGGCCTCGGCGCGATGCTCTACGCGCTGATCACCGCGCGCTGGCCGATCCGAGTCGGCGGTGTCACCGGCACGGCCGCCACCATCGGCGGCCTGCGGCTCGCCGATTTCGGGCCCGACGGCACGCCGGTGGAGCCGCGCCAGATCCGGCCGGAGGTGCCGTTCGAGATCTCGGCCGTCGCAGTGCGCTCGCTCGAGTCGAACAAGGGCGTCCGGACCGCGGCCACCGTGCAGCACGTGCTCGAGCAGGCCTCGGTCGTCGATCAGAAGACCGATTTCATCCCGGTGCTGCGGCTGGGTCAGCGGGCGGTCGCCGGCGGACCCGATTCGCTGGCCGATCCGGAGCTGCTCGCCGCCGAGCGGGAACGCTCCAAGCGGATGATGTGGATCATGGTCGGCCTCGGCGTGCTCGCCGCGCTGGTCGTCGGCATCCTGATCTGGTGGATGGTCAGCATCTTCGCGCCCGGCGCCTCGGACAAGCCGCTGGACGAGCAGATCAACATCGGCCTCACGTCGAGTGTCGCGCCGCCGAGCGCGGCCGCGGTACCCGCCGAGGAGACCTCCGTCGCCCCGCCGACCAGCGTCCCGGTGCCCGTCACCGGGGCGGCGGTGTTCTCCCCGGAGGGCACCCCGGACGGCGCGGCGACGGCGGGGGCCGTGCTCGATCAGAACCCGGCGACGGTGTGGCGCACCGATCAGTACTTCCAGCAGTTCCCCGCCCTCAAGAAGGGCGTGGGGCTGCTGGCCACGCTGCCGACTCCGGCCAAGCTGACCAATGTCTCGATCACCTCGCCCAGCGCGGGCAGCACGGTCGAGATCCGCACCTCGCCGACCGAGGCGCCCACGCTCGACCAGACCCAGCTGATCGGCTCGGCCAAGCTCGGTGAGGGTGTCACCGATATCGCCGTGCAGACCGATCAGGCAGCTCGTTTCGTGCTCGTGTGGATCACCGGGCTGGCGAATTCCGGCGGTCAGTTCCAGACCGCGATCGCCGACGTCCGCCTCGACGCCGCGCCGTAGCCACCTCATCTCCCGCCGCTATCAGCGCAGGTGGCCGCGTGATTCCGCCGCGGACGCCGACCTTCATCGAACTGCGGTCCGGTTGGTGCGCAATTGTTATCGACGATATGATCTAGCAGCGCTCTCGGCAGGGAGCTACCCAGGATCTGTCCACGTCGGTCCTGGACGCCGCGTTGTAGTCAGGTGATGGATCGGCCTCGTTCGCCGACGTGAAGTCGCCGTAATGAGCGCTGTCCAAGGGGTCTGGTGTTGCCGGAAGTCAACGAGCAAGTCCGCGGGGGGACGCGGCAGGTCGCCGCAGACCGCGATCGCTCGTTCGTGCTGGCGAACGGCAGCGACAAGGAACTGCTGGCCGCCCACGTGCGCGGGGTGCCGCACGCGTTCGCCGAACTGCTCGGCAGGCACAAGGATCATCTCTGGCAGACCGCGCTGCGCACCTCGTACAACCGCGAGGACGCCGCCGACTCGCTGCAGGACGCGCTGCTGTCCGCGCATCGCACGGCGAGCTCGTTCCGCGCCGAGGCCGAGGTCCGCAGCTGGCTGCACGCAATCGTCGTCAACGCCTGCCTCGACCGGATCAGGCGGAACAAGACGCGTCGCGCGATCTCGCTCCTGCCCGAGACCATGCCGGAGGCCGTCGAGCCGCGCGATGTCTTCGCCGAGTACGAGCTCACGACCGTGGTGGAGGAAGCACTGTTCACGCTGCCGGAGGAGCAGCGGCTGGCGCTGGTGATGGTGGAGATGGAGGGGCGCAGCGTGGCCGAGACCGCAGTCGCGCTCGGCGTGGCGGAGGGCACGATCAAGAGCAGATGCGCCCGAGCGCGCGTACGTTTGCAAGAACGTTTGGAATTTTTCCGGGATCCAGGGAACCGGATCTAGCCCGGATGCGTCATTAACAGTGACGAACAAGTCAGCGATGTAAATCCTGCGATCCGATATCGACAGAACAGGGGAGGTGCGAGGGTGTCTCGATCCGTGCCGCAGCCTCCGTTCCCGTCGGAACTGCTGGCCGATCTCCATGCCGACAACCTCGCGCCCGAATTGCGTGAGCAACTGTGGCCCCAGGTCAGCACCGACCCAGACGCGCTGCACTACCTGAATCAGCTCGACGAGGTGAACGCCCACCTCCGCAAGCTCGGCGCCGACGACCGGGTCGTGCACCGCATGCCCGACGATGTCGCCGACCGTATGTTCCGTTTCGTCGCCGAACTCGACGCCGGCGATGGCCCCACCGACCGCATCACGCCGATGTCGCTGGTCCCGCCCGCCGGGGAAGCGGCGGCGCCACCGCCGATCTCGCTGGCACAGCGTCGATCCCGCCGTCGGCTGGGTCTGCTCGCCGCGGCCGCTGCCACCGTCGCGGTGCTCGCCGGCGCAGGCGCGGTCGTCAGCACCTTCGGCTCCACCGACGGCACCCCCACGGCGGCGCCGATCATCGAACCCGACGGCCCCGGCGACGAACTCACCACCGCGGCCGCGCTCAGTGCCCTCGGCAAACGCGAGGTGCGGGGTCCGCTGGCCGATGAGGCGGCGCTCACCCGCTGCGTCCAGGCCAACGGCGTCGACCGTGCCGTCCTCGGTGCGTCGAGCATCACCTTCCGCGGTACCGACGCGGTGCTCGTGCTCGTGCTCGGCCCGAAGCCACCGACCATCACCGCGCTGGTCGTCGGGCCAGGCTGCGCCACTGGCGCACCTGAACGGCTGGCGCTCCGCGATATCGGCTGAGCGCGCTGCTTCCCGGGCAGTGCCGTCACGCCGGGAACAACACCGTTTAGGCTGTTGTTGACCGACACGTCCCCAGCTTGTCTTTCGGAAGGGCCCCATGAGCACGCCAGTTCGCGACCTGATCATCGTCGGCTCAGGCCCCGCCGGTTACACGGCCGCCGTCTATGCCGCTCGCGCCGAGCTGCAGCCGCTCGTCTTCGAAGGCACCCAGTTCGGTGGTGCCCTGATGACCACCACCGAGGTGGAGAACTTCCCTGGCTTCCGCGAGGGCATCATGGGCCCCGACCTGATGGAGCAGATGCGGGAGCAGGCCAAGCGTTTCGGCGCCGACCTGCGCACCGAGGACGTCGACGCGATCGACCTGTCCGGCACCATCAAGAAGGTGACCGTCGGCGACGAGACCTTCGAGGCCTACGCCGTGATCCTCGCCATGGGCTCGGCCGCCCGCTACCTGCACGTGCCGGGGGAGCAGGAGCTCCTCGGCCGCGGCGTCAGCGCGTGCGCCACCTGCGACGGCTTCTTCTTCAAGGGCCAGGACATCGTGGTGGTCGGCGGCGGCGACTCGGCCATGGAGGAAGCGACCTTCCTCACCAAGTTCGCGGCCAGCGTCACCATCGTGCACCGCCGGGAGGAGTTCCGCGCTTCGCGGATCATGCTCGAGCGCGCCAAGGCCAACGAGAAGATCAAGTTCGCGCTCAACGCCGAAGTGGTGAAGGTCAACGGCGAGACGAGCGTCACCAGCCTCACCCTGCGCGACACTCGCACCGGCGAGGAGTCCGAGCTCGCCGCGACCGGTCTGTTCGTCGCCATCGGCCACGACCCGCGCAGCGAACTGGTCAAGGGCCAGATCGCGCTCGACGGCGAAGGCTATGTGCGGGTGAACGATCCCGGCACCGCCACCGACGTGGCCGGCGTGTTCGCCGCGGGCGACCTGGTCGACCACACCTACCGGCAGGCGATCACCGCCGCGGGCACCGGCTGCCGCGCCGCGATCGACGCCGAGCGCTGGCTCGCCGAGCAGGGCGACATCACCGCGAACACCCTCGCCAACGCCGACGGCGCGGCCGCGGTGTCCGCCAACTGATTTCGAGTACTGAGTTCCACCTAGGAGACACCCATGGCCGAGAGCGCCAACACCATCACCGTCACCGACAAGTCCTTCGCCGATGACGTCCTGCTCAGCGAGAAGCCGGTGCTGGTCGACTTCTGGGCGGACTGGTGCGGTCCGTGCAAGATGGTCGCCCCTGTGCTGGAGGAGATCGCGGGTACGCACGCCGAGAAGCTGACGATCGCCAAGCTCGACACCGAGGCCAACCCGGCCACCGCCCGCGACTACCAGATCCTGTCCCTGCCGACCATGATCCTGTTCCAGGGCGGCAAGCCGGTGAAGCAGATCGTCGGCGCCAAGGGCAAGGCGGCCCTGCTGCGCGAACTCGATGGTCTGATCTGATAACCCACCTCCTACCGGCCGACGCGCCGTAGGATGCCTGGACCCGGGATTCCCGCAATAGCGCCCGGGTCTGAGACAATCGAGGCGACGCTCCGGCCGAAGGAAAGGGCTCTCACGCATGCACCGACTTCGTCACGGCGATTCAGGACCAGCCGTCGCAGAGGTTCGGAGCACCCTCGCAAGCCTCGGCTTCCTGCATCCCCCACACGGCGATTATTGGAAAGACACCGAAGCGGAGTTCGACCGTCCGTTGGATTCCGCGGTTCGCGCGTTCCAGCAGCAGCGCGGTCTGCTCGTCGACGGTGTGGTCGGTCCGGCGACCTACCGCGCGCTGAAGGAAGCCTCCTACCGCCTGGGTGCCCGCACGCTGATCTATCAACTGTCCGCACCGCTCTACGGTGACGACGTGGCCACCCTGCAGCGCAAGCTGCAGGACCTCGGCTTCTACGTGCACCGCGTGGACGGCTATTTCGGCCCGCACACCCACGACGGCCTCAGCGCGTTCCAGCGCGAGATCGGTTTGGCCGCCGACGGTATCTGCGGTCCCGACACCCTGCGCTCGCTCGATCTGCTCGGCGCCCGTGTCACGGGTGGCAACCCGCATCGCATCGCCGAGGAGGAAGTGGTGCACCGGGCGGGCCCGCAGCTCACCGGCAAGCGGATCGTCATCGATCCCGGTTTCGGTGGCGCCGACAAGGGTTTCGCGGTGCCGACCGAGTTCGGTGACGTCTACGAGTCGGAGATCCTGTGGGATCTGGCCTCCCGGCTCGAGGGCCGGATGGCCGCCACCGGTATGGAGACCTTCCTGTCCCGGCCGTGGGGCGCCAACCCCTCCGATGTCGAACGGGCCGAGACCTCCAACGCCTTCGACGCCGATCTGATGATCTCGCTGCGCTGCGCCACCAGTGACAACCCGTCCGCCAACGGCGTGGCCGGCTTCTACTGGGGCAACTCGCACGGCTCGGTCTCGATGATCGGTCAGGTGCTGGCCGGCTTCATCCAGCGCGAGGTGGTCGCGCGAGCGTCCGTGCAGGACTGCCGCACCCATCAGCGCACCTGGGATCTGCTGCGCCTCACCAAGATGCCGACCGTGCAGGTCGACCTCGGCTACCTCACCAACGAGTACGACGCCTCGGTCCTCACCAACCCGCGCATGCGCGACGTGATCGCCGAGGCCATCCTCATCTCGGTGAAGCGGCTGTATCTGCTCGGCCAGGACGACCAGCCCACCGGCACCTACACCTTCGCCGAGCTGCTCGCCGAAGAGCTGGCTGCCGCCGACGCAGGCAACGCTCCGGCGCCGCGCGTCTGACCGACCCCCGAAACGACGAACGGCCCCGCGGTTTTCCGCGGGGCCGTTGTCGTCGGTGCTACTGCGCGCCGACCCGTGCCGGGGGAGCCATCGACGCGGCGGCGAGCAGCTGGTCGAGTGCGCGCTCGACGTCTTCCTTCCAGCCGTGGTCGGAGTTGAGCTCCAGCCGCAGCCGGGGGAAGCGGTGGTGCGGCGCAATTACTTCGAAGCCGACATCGGTGAGGAAGTCGGCGTCGATCATGCAGGTTTCGGGAGTGCAGTGGGTGGACGCGGCGGGATCGCGCAGCGGGGCCGCGATCCGTTCCATCAGCCGCATCGAGGACCCTAGGCCGCGATCGGCCAGCGAACTCGACGCCGGACCGTTGCGAATCCCGAACGCCTCCAAGGCCCGCACGCCGCGACGGACCAGATCGGCCACCACGCCCTGGATCAGCCGATCGGCTACATCGGCCTCCTCATAGGGGAATTCGGCCTGCAGCGTGGTCAGCAGGACCGCGTCCGGGCTCACGGGGGAGGTGGGGAAGAGCGTCGACCGCGGCACCGCGCTCGGGGGCGAGTACAGCGCACACCCGGCGATGTTGTTGTCCACGTGCGCCACCTGGCCGCACGATCCCCATTCGAGCATGACGGTCGACAGCCAGGCTTCCTTTTCGAAGACCGGATCGCTGAACGCTTGGGAGTCGGCAGCGACGGCCGGATCGAGCTCCCAGAACACACACCGCCGGGTGTGCGCCGGGAGCTGATCGAGTCCGTCGAGGGTCAATGCTGTGACGCTGGTCGACACCGCTCTGCTCAGCCTCCAGCTGTCCGATTCATCCACGCTCACGACTCCGCCTCGCTGGCGCTCGGCTCCATCGTTCGCGAGCGCGCGCTGCATCTCTGGTTCGCTCGCTGACGCTCACTCACGCCACATCACTATCCACAGTAATGCCGCCTCTTTCAATTGTGTAGAAAGGCCGGAAGTGCCCCGTCACAGTGACGTTTCAGGGCCGGATTGCTCCATCAGCGCCACAATGCGCTCAAGGTCTTCGACGGAACCGAACTCGACAACGATCTTGCCCTTACGCTTTCCGAGGCTGACTGTGACCCTGGTGTCGTAGGAACCCGACAGCCGCTCGGCCACTTCCTGCAGACCCGGCATGTGGATCGGCTTACGCTTCGGCGCCGGGGGAGCGACCTCCGACGGATTGCGGTTGGCCAGCGTCACCGCTTCCTCGGTGGCCCGAACCGACAATCCCTCGGCGACGATCCGCGCCGCCAACACTTCCTGTGCGTCGGCTCCGGCATCCAAACCGAGCAGCGCCCTGGCATGTCCCGCCGAAAGCACCCCGGCGGCCACCCGACGCTGCACGGGAATCGGCAGCTTCAGCAATCGGATCATATTCGTCACCACCGGCCGCGACCGACCGATTCGCGAGGCCAGTTCCTCGTGGGTGACATCGAATTCCTCGAGCAGCTGCTGATAGGCGGCCGCTTCTTCGAGGGGGTTCAGCTGCACGCGGTGGATGTTCTCCAGCAGCGCGTCACGGAGCATCGAGCCGTCGGCGGTGTCGCGGATGATCGCGGGGATCGTCGCCAGGCCGGCCTCTTGGCACGCGCGCCAGCGGCGCTCGCCCATGACCAACTGAAACTTCTCGACGCCCGGCTCGACGCGACGCACGACGATCGGCTGCATCAGTCCGAACTCGCGGATCGAGTGCACCAGCTCGGCGAGCGCCTCTTCCTCGAAGACCTGACGCGGCTGCTTGGGGTTCGGCTCGATCTGGTCGGCCGGGATCTCGCGATAGACCGAGTCGCCGGGGGAGACCAGCTCGGCCTCCGGCTCGACCTCGGACTCGGCGGCGTCGGGTACCCGATGCAGGAACGCCTCGGCGGGCTGCGGGCCGATCGGGTTGATCCCGATGACGCTCGCCGCGGCACTGCTCAGGCCCGGCGCTGTCGCCGCCGGACCCGTCGGGATCAGTGCGGCCAACCCGCGCCCGAGACCGCCCTTTTTCGCCTGACTCATCGGCTACCGATCCCTTCTTCGTTCCAACACAACCACTACGACGCGTCCTGGCGGACCTGAGCGCGTGCGGCGAGCTCGCGGCCCGCGTCCAGGTAGCTCATCGCGCCGCGGGAGCCTGGATCATAATCGAGCACGGTCATCCCGTAGCCCGGCGCCTCCGAGACCTTCACGCTGCGCGGGATCATCGACTTGAGCACCACATCGCCGAAGTGGTTGCGCACTTCCTCGGCGACCTGGTCAGCCAGCTTGGTGCGACCGTCGTACATCGTCAGCAGCACGGTCGAGACGTGAAGTTCGGGATTCAGGTGCGCCTGCACGAGTCCGATATTGCGGAGCAGCTGACCCACACCCTCCAGCGCGTAGTACTCGCACTGGATCGGGATCAGCACCTCCTTGGCGGCCACGAGCGCGTTCACCGTGAGCAGCCCGAGGGAGGGCGGGCAGTCGATGAGAACGTAGTCGATGTCGTAGCCGGCGAGGGCGGCCTCGTGGATTGCCGTCTTCAGTCGACCCTCGCGGGCGACCATCGATACGAGTTCGATCTCCGCGCCGGCGAGGTCGATCGTGGCCGGGATGCACAGCAGCCGTTCGCCGTGCGGGCTCACCTGGATCGCGTCCTTGACCGACACCTCGCCGATGAGCAGCTCGTAACTCGACGGCACCCCGGAATGGTGGGCCACCCCCAGCGCCGTACTCGCATTGCCCTGCGGGTCGAGGTCGACGACGAGAACCGTCATCCCCTGGTGCGCTAGTGCCGCAGCGAGATTGACCGTGGTCGTCGTCTTACCGACGCCGCCCTTCTGGTTCGCGATGGTGATGATCCGTTGCTCGCGAGGTTTCGGCACAGTGACCTTTCCTGGATGGAGAATCTGGCTGGCGCGTTGCGCTTCCGCCGCGATCGGGGTCTCGGCCGGGGAGATATTCCCGAAAGGAGTGTTCCCGAACGTCTCCGCGTCGAAGTTGCTGGAGTCCAGCATCCCCGGAACCCGCGACGCTGTTTCCCGTGAAACATTCGCCGGACCGCTCGACATAGACTGCTCCTAACCCGAGAAACTTCAGATCACGTTCTCCCGACCGAGCGTCGGCGCCGTGTCATCACAAACAAGATCGGCGTAGCGTCCGTCCACAACTCCGGTGAATCTTCGCGCACACGCCCGACTCTGAACAGCTTGCCAGCCCCGCGACAGTTAGGAAAGCTGAATCGCGGCACGCCGGGAAGGACACACCCAAAGTCACTGAATTCGGTTTCCGGATCGATGTTTCACGGGAAACAGGGGGAGGGGCGGGGGCGAAATCCGGTGGATCATCGCGGCTTCCGCAACACACGGGGCCGAGTCCACTCGCGCAGACATCAGCGCGGTGGCCGGTCTGTGCGCGACAGAATCAACCTTCCGCCGGGATCAGCCAGCGCTCGACAATGCGGCGAAGTAATGAAGCGCCCGTTCGAGTCGCCACCCGCCGAGTGCTGACTCCGCGCCGCCCCGCAACGACTCTCTGGCGAATTCCGTTCCGCGAGGCGGGCGCTCCGAATGTGCAAGCCCTATTCCTCGACGAGCCGAGCGATTTGGCCGATGCACCTCACCCGCGAGCAAACTACGTTCCACGTGAAACACCCAGCCGTCGATTGCGGGGACCCGCCGCAATCAACCGAATTCGTCCGCGCGAGGGTGCAGGCAACCACCCTCGGCGACTTTCGTCACGTTACGAAAAAGGATCCGTGCGATCGCACGATCTACCGTCAGGCCGACCCGGCTTCGCGACGCTTCCTGGACTTCTTCTCCGCACCCGCGGCCTTCCGAGCACTCCGCCGCGTCGGACGCTCACCCCGGGGGAGTAGCTCGGCGTTGATCACCAGAGTCGGGACTTCGACGATGCCCGCGCCGCAACCGACCACTCGCAGATCCGTCGCGCCGTCCCGGATCAGCTCGGCGCCGTCGCGCTCCAGTTCCTCGGCGGCGCTCGTTCCCTTGAGCGCGAGCATCCGACCGTGGTCGCGGAGGAGGGGGAGCGACCAGTGCGCGAGTTTCGCCAACGGGGCGACCGCGCGCGAGGTGACGACATCCGCGCCGCCGGCCTCCTTGATCACTCCGGACTGTTCCGCTCGCCCGCGCACCACGGTCACGTTCTGCAACCCGACCTCTTCGATGAACTCGCTCAGGAACACCGTCCGCCGCAACAGCGGCTCGACCAGAGTGATCCGAAGGTCCGGTCGGGCGATGGCCAACGGGATGCCGGGGAGGCCCGCGCCGCTGCCGACGTCGACCACCGACGCGCCCTCTTCGATCAACTCACCGACGACCGCGCAGTTGAGGATGTGGCGCTCCCAGAGCCGGGGGACTTCACGGGGGCCGATGAGTCCACGCTCCACACCGGCGGAGGCGAGTGCCGCGCAGTAGTGGCGGGCGAGGTCCAGGCGCTCACCGAAAACCCGTGCGGCAGCGGCCGGGGGTTCCAGTTCGGCGGACAGCGCACCCAGTTCTCGTTCCACGTGAAACATCCTTCCGAGTGTGGTCGGTCGCAAGAGGGCATGAATAAGGCCCCCGGTCCGAGACCGGAGGCCTAATTCTTGGTCGCGGCGGAATCAGCCTACTCGGGCACTACCACCACATGGCGATTCGGCTCGACACCTTCGCTCTCGCTGACCACTCCATCGATCTCGGCGACGGCGTCGTGCACGATCTTCCGTTCGAACGGGGTCATCGCCGACAGCGCCTCGGGCTTGCCCGACTCCAGCACCCGCTTCGCGGCGGCGGTGCCGAGCTCGCTGAGGTCGGTCCGACGCTGGGCGCGCCAGCCGGCCACGTCGAGCATCAGCCGGCTGCGGACTCCGGTCGCCTGCTGCACGGCCAGGCGGGTCAGCTCCTGGAGCGCGTCGAGGACTTCACCGTTGCGGCCCACGAGCTTGGTCAGATCGCGGCCGCCGTCGATGCTCACCACGGCGCGGTCGCCCTCCACATCGAGGTCGATATCGCCGTCGAAGTCGAGCACGTCCAGCAGCTGCTCGAGGTAGTCGCCCGCGATCTCGCCCTCTTCGATCAACGCCTCTTCGGCGTCGTTCGCGACGTCAACAGTCGTCGACACGGTGGCGTCCCCTCCGTCGGTCTCGGTCTCAACAGTCATTGGATTCCTCTATCTGCTCGCGACTCAGCGCTTACGCTTCTGGTTCGCCCGACCACGGTTGCCCGGCCGCTTCTGGCCGCCGGGTCGACGCTGACCACCACCCTGCTTGGCGGTCTGCTTGGTGCCGTTGGTCGCGGCGGTGCCGTTCGTCGTCTGGGCATCGGTATCGGCGGCGTCCTGCGGACGCTTGCGAACGTCGACCGGCTTGGCTCCCGGCTTCGGTGCGTTCTGCGCGCGCTGCTCCAGCTTCTTCGCCTTCTTCTCGGCCTCTTCCTTCTCCATGCGGCCGAACACCAGGTGCTGCTGTCCGTAGGTCCAGATGTTGTTGGCCACCCAGTAGAGCAGGATGCCGATCATCAGGAACGGGCCACCGACCATGACGCCGAGCGGGAAGACCCACAGCGACAGCTTGTTCATGATCGCGGCCTGTGGGTTGGCGGCGGCTTCCGGCGTCTGGCGCGCGACCGACGCGCGGGCGTTGAAGTGGGTCGCGACACCGGCGATCACCATCAGCGGAATCGCGACGAGCGCGATGCTCAGCCGGGTGGGCGTGCCACCCCAGTCGGCGAAACCTTCGAGTTCGTTCTGCGGCGCAGTGATGAAGGCGGCGATCGGTGCACCGAAGATGCGGGCGCTGAGGAACGACTGGACGTCGGCCGCCGAGAAGATGTAGTTGCCGAGGTTGGCGTTCTCTTCCGGCGACAAGCCGAGCTGGCCGAAGCCGTGGCCGGTGCGGTTGAAGGAGCGCAGCACATGGAACAGGCCGAGGAACACCGGCACCTGCACCAGGACCGGCAGACAGCCCATCAGCGGGTTGAAGCCGTGTTCCTTCTGCAGCTTCTGCATCTCCCGCGCCATGGTCTCGCGGTCGTTCTTGTACTTCTTCTGCAGCTCCTTGATCTGGGGCTGCAGTTCTTGCATCTGCTTGGTGGTGCGCACCTGCTTCACGAACGGCTTGTACAGCACGAGCCGGAGGGTGAAGACCAGGAACACCACGGCGAGGCTCCAGGTGAGCCCACTGTCGGCCCCGAACACAAAGCCGAAGGCCTTGTGCCAGAACCACAGAATCGCGGATACCGGCCAATAGATGATGTCGAGCACGGCTCTAGGTACTCCCGTCGTTCGTATCGCCGATCAGCGCGGGCGATGACTTTGTGCAGGCATTCGACCCGCGCTCAGGCACGGGATCCCACCCTCCAGGGTGCCAGGGCGCGCACTTGGCCAGGCGCACCACCGTCAGTGCCGATCCGACGACCAAACCGCGGGTCCGCAAGGCGGTCACCGCGTACTCGCTACAGGTCGGGGTGAACCGGCAGATCGGCATCCGGGTGGGGGAGACATAGGTCCGGTACAGCTCGATCAGGAAGATCAGCGCGTTCGCGGGTAACCGGGCGATGCTTCTCATCGCCGCTCACCGGCCGGGGTGCGACCGAGCGCGGGCTCCGGTGCGCTACGCAGCCCGAGCTTGCGTAGACCGGTGCGCAGCTGGCGCAGCAACTCGGCGGAGTCGGCGGTCGCCGCGCCGGGCAGCGCCCGGATCACGACATCGGTATCGGCGGGCAGTTCGTCGACGATCTGGGCGCACATATGACGCAGGCGGCGGGCTACCCGGTGGCGTACCACCGCGTTTCCCACCGCCTTGCTCACAATCAACCCGAACCGCGGACCGCCGACCCGGATCAGGGAATCGACATCGGCGACATCGTCGTACGTGTGCGTGAGCGCGTGTACGACGAGATCTCGCCTCCCGATTCGCTGACCGCGGCGCACCGTGCGGGAGAATTCGGCACGGTGGTGCAACCGATACGGCTCAGGCAACACCCGAGCGTCCGACTGACGCGATCAGGCAGTCAGTTCGGAACGGCCCTTACGGCGACGCGCCGAAACGATGGCGCGACCCGCACGGGTACGCATCCGGAGGCGGAAGCCGTGCACGCGCGCCCGACGACGGTTGTTCGGCTGGAACGTCCGCTTGCCCTTGGCCACGGTCAACACTCCTCGAGTTGGTGGGCACCGTTCGGTACCCGAAGTCTGTTCAATGGTTCGGTGTCTGCGCAGCGACCGCGGTCTACACGCAGAAAGCCTTGGCGATCGGCGTGCAGCACGGAGCCGCCACCGCGCCAAGGGGTGACTGTACGAGGGTACTGATACCGCTACGCAGGGTCAAACTCGGCCCCAAGGCAGGTGCGCCAGGCACGGTGTCCAGGCTACCGGACACCGCTTTCGCGCCATGAGCTGGCCCGACCTGCGACGACACGCCCGGGCAGCACTCACGCACCGAGGAACTTTTCGTGAGTTCCTCCACACCTCTGGCCTTCCACGGCGGGGGCCGCTAACCTCTGTAGCCGGGGGATTGCTGAAGAACCGCAGGTCCAGCCCCATTCACTGCCACACGCTGGCAGATCTCCTCTATCCCCAGGTTTGTCCACATCTGTGGATAATTGTGTGGAAAGACGGCCGGAGTGGCATATTCGTAGGGCCGACGGTGCCCGCGCCGCAGTCCGCATTCTGGGACCGCACGGCGTTCGAACCGGCTTCGGTTGTGCGCAGGATCACTGGATTTCACCTGGTCACAGGTGGTTACTTGCGTGCGCCCGGCCGTGGGCCCCAACAACCGGTCCGGGGAGGACGCTGCATGGACGACGAGCAGAACGTGCTGGCCACCGTATGGCCTGAGGTGGTCGCCGAGCTCACCACCGGCTCCGCCGACGGCGCCATTCCGGCGGTCAGCCGCGCGCAGCAGGCGTGGCTGAAGCTGGTGAAACCGCTCACCGTCGCCCAGGGCTTCGCGTTGCTGTCGGTTCCGTCCTCGTTGGCGCAGGAAGCGATCGAGCGCGATCTGCGGGAACCGATCCTGCGTTCGCTCGGTCGCAGGCTGGGTCCGCAGGTGGAGGGATTGGGCGTGCGCATCGCCGCGCCGAGCCCGGCCGCGGGGGAGCGGACCGGTTCCTCGCCCCGCCACGCCAGGATGACCAGCCGCCCGGAGCGGCCGCGCGAACCGGTGCGCCCGCCGTCCGGCTATCCGGGTCCCGATTTCAGCGTGCCCGACTACGCCGCGCGCGGTGATTACGGCCGTCCGCGCTACGGCGCGGGGGAGTACAACGGCGAGTACGGCAACGACTACCCGTCCGGTTCGGAGTATCCGGCCGGCGGCGACTACGGCAACGGCTATGGCGGCCGCGAATTTCCCGCCCAACCCGGGGAGTACGGCGATCGCCCGGACTACTCCGGTCACCGGGAGTACCAGCCCGAATCGGAGTACCGCCAGCCCGAATCGGAGTACCGCCAACCCGAGCCGGAGTACCGCCAGACCGAATCCGAATACCAGCAGCCGGAGTACGCCCAGGCACCCGACTACGCCCAGGCACCGGACTTCCAGTCCGACCGCGCCGAGTTCCCCGGCACCGACTTCGAGCCAACGGCCGTCTACCCGGTGCCCGACTTCACCAACGGCGAATTCGGCGGACGTGGCGACTTCCGGGGCGCCCGGCCCGAACAGCGGGAGGCCGATGCCGCACCGCCGGCCCGTCGGGAGCAGGCCGGCTCGCCGCGACGCGAGCACATTCCGCCCGGGCAGGAGTCGCTGTTCACGCCCGACCCGCCGCCGCAGCGCGCGCCGAGCCGGGGCCGGGGCCCCCAGCAGGACGAGCCCATCGCCGCGCGCGCCGAGGACACCGCCGCCGAACCAGCGCAGGAGCCGTTGCGTCCCGGCACGCCCGGCGCCGAGCCGGTGGACGACGAGCCGGTCGTCGACGCGCGCCACAACTGGCCGACCTATTTCAACAAGTCGCCCGAGGCGCCGCCGCAGGCCTCCTCGTCGGCGAGCCTGAACGCCAAGTACACGTTCGAGACCTTCGTCATCGGCGCGTCCAACCGGTTCGCGCACGCCGCGGCGGTCGCCATCGCGGAGGCGCCCGCGCGGGCCTACAACCCGCTGTTCGTGTGGGGCGCTTCGGGATTGGGCAAGACCCATCTGCTGCACGCGGCGGGTCACTACGCCCAGCGACTGTTCCCCGGCATGCGGGTGAAGTACGTGTCCACCGAGGAATTCACCAACGACTTCATCAACAGCCTGCGTGACGACCGCAAGGTCGCGTTCAAGCGGCGCTACCGCGAGACCGACATTCTGCTGGTCGACGACATCCAGTTCATCGAGGGCAAGGAAGGCATCCAGGAGGAGTTCTTCCACACCTTCAACACCCTGCACAACGCGAACAAGCAGATCGTGGTCTCCTCGGACCGCCCGCCCAAGCAGCTGGCGACCCTGGAGGAGCGGCTGCGGACCCGCTTCGAGTGGGGCCTGATCACCGATGTGCAGCCGCCGGAGCTGGAGACCCGCATCGCGATCCTGCGCAAGAAGGCGCGGATGGACCGGCTCGACGTGCCGCACGACGTGCTGGAGCTCATCGCCAGCCGGGTCGAACGCAATATCCGTGAGCTCGAGGGCGCGCTGATCCGGGTGACGGCCTTCGCCTCGCTCAACGGTCAGCCGCTGGATCTCTCGCTGGCCGAGGTGGTGCTGCGGGATCTGATGCCCGACACGGCGGCCTTGGAGATCAACGCGGCGACGATCATGGCCGTCACCGCGGAGTACTTCAATACGACGCTGGAAGAGCTCACCGGGCCCGGCAAGGCGCGACCGCTCGCCCAGGCCCGCCAGATCGCAATGTACCTGTGCCGTGAACTCACCGATCTGTCGCTGCCCAAGATCGGCCAGGCCTTCGGTCGCGACCACACGACGGTGATGTACGCGGAGAAGAAGGTGCGCAAGGAGATGACCGAGCGACGCCGCGTCTACGACCAGGTCCAAGAACTCACAGCCCGAATCAAACAGCGTTCGCGCTGATTTCATCCACACCCTCGAACACCGCCCTGACCTGGGGCGGTGTTCTTTTTTGCCCTGTGGATTCCTCGAGGAGTCCCTGTGGAGTCCTCGAGGAATCCACCGGTTGTGCACCGGTTGACGCACAGGTCCTGGGGACCGATCTGGGGGTGTTCACTCACAGGCAGTTGTCCACATCGTCCACAGGTCGATCCACTCACAGCCGTGCGGTGGCTCCCACCTGCGCGGGCGTCGGATCGGGCCTGTGGATTCCTCGAGGAATCCGTGTGGACTCCTCGAGGAATCCACCTGGTTGCCACCACCCTGCCCCCGCGTGTGAACAACAGGGTGAATCCGGTGGAACAACTCGAGGACTACTCGAGGATGAAAATGGGACAACTTCGCGCGTCCACAGACGCCGTCGATTCATCCTCGAGACACCCCACGGCCATCCCCATGCCGCCGTGCGGTCTGACCTGCGGATTCGGTCGAAGTCCACAGATTCCACAGTGCCTACTACTACTTCAGTTCTATTTCTTGAAGAGATCTCTTCAAAACAAGGTGTGTGGAAAGTCGGGCGGGCAGGCTCGGCTCGGTCGGTGCTCCACTCACAAGCGGCAAGGAGGAGAGGGGACGGTTCGAGAGCATGGGATCGGCAGGGAGGGTCGATGCGGACTTCCCGTGATGCCCGGGTACCGTTTGCTTGTCGGCCTGTTGTGCGAGACTCAGTGCGCGGCCGACGCAGCACCTCAACTCCGCTGAACACACCCGCACACGGATTCGAAACTCGGAGAGGACAAATCGGGCGATGGAGCTTGCGAGCATGAAGTTTCGGGTCGCCCGAGAGGATTTCGCCGAGTCGGTGGCCTGGGTGGCGCGCAGCCTGCCTTCCCGTCCGCCCGTGCCGGTTCTCGGCGGTGTGCTGCTGGTCGCCGATGAGAACGGCCTGACGGTCTCCGGGTTCGACTACGAGGTCTCCGCGCAGATGCGCGTCGCGGCCGAGGTCGCCGGTGCAGGCCAGGTGCTGGTCTCGGGCCGGCTGCTCGCCGATATCACCAAGGCACTGTCGAACAAGCCGGTCGATGTGTCCGTCGACGGCACCCGCGTGCTGATCTCCTGCGGTAGCGCCAAGTTCTCCCTGCCGACCATGCCGGTCGAGGACTATCCCCAGCTGCCCGAGGTGCCGCAGCAGACCGGTGAGCTCGGTGTGGATGTCTTCGCCGAGGCGGTCGGCCAGGTCGCCGTCGCCGCGGGCCGCGACGACACGCTCCCCATGCTCACCGGTATCCGGGTCGAGATCGAGGGCAACGACGTGGTGCTCGCCGCCACCGACCGCTTCCGGCTGGCCGTGCGGCACCTGCAGTGGCAGCCCACGCGCCCCGACATCGAGACCGCGGTGCTCATTCCCGCGCGCACGCTGTCCGAGGCCGCCAAGACCCTCGGCGCCACCGACGCGCCCGTGCAGCTCTCGCTGGGCAGTGGCGGCGGGGCCGACGGACTGCTCGGCATCGTCAACGCGGGCCGCCGCACCACCACCCGGCTGCTCGACGCGGAATTCCCCAAGTTCCGTCAGCTGCTCCCCAAGGAGCACACCTCCATCGCCACGCTGCCGGTCGCCGCGCTGTCCGAGGCCATCAAGCGTGTCGCCCTGGTGGCCGAGCGCGGTGCCCAGGTGCGGCTGGAGTTCTCCACAGACGGTGTCCTGCTGTCGGCGGGTGGGGACGACGCGGGACGCGCCGAGGAATGGCTCGAGGCCGATTTCCGCGGCGAGCCGCTGACCATCGCGTTCAACCCCGGCTACCTCACCGAGGGCCTGTCGGCGCTGCACGCGGAGAGGGTCACCTTCGGCTTCACCACGCCGAGCAGGCCCGCCGTGCTGCTGCCCGCCTCCGACGAGGAGCCCAAGGTGCTGGAGTCCGGCGCGTTCGCGGCGCTGGAGAGCCAGTACATCTACCTGTTGATGCCGGTCCGGCTGCCCGGCTGAGCCCCGCCCGCGTAACCCGGCATGTTCATTCGTGCGCTGTCGGTCCGTGATTTCCGGTCGTGGGAACACGCCGAGCTCGAGTTGTCCCCAGGGCGCACGGTGCTGCTGGGGGCGAACGGCAACGGCAAGACCAACCTGCTCGAGGCGGTCGGCTATCTGGCGACGCTCGGTTCGCACCGGGTCTCCGCCGACGCTCCGCTGATCCGGATGGGCGCGACCCAGGCCAGGATCGGCGCGACTGTCGTCAATCAGGGCCGGGAGTTACGCGTCGACGTGGAGCTCAAGCAGGGCAGCGCCAACCGGGCCCAGATCAACCGCTCGCCGGTGCGCCGCTCGCGCGAGATCCTCGGCATCCTGCAGACCGTGTTGTTCGCGCCGGAGGATCTGGCGCTGGTCCGTGGCGATCCGGGCGAGCGCAGACGGTTCCTCGACGAGTTGTGCACAGCCAGGCTGCCCAGGTTGGCCGGTGTCCGCGCCGACTACGACAAGGTGTTGCGCCAGCGCTCGGCCCTGTTGAAAACCGCAGGGCGACACGTCCGTTCCCGTGCCGACCTGAGCACCCTCGACGTGTGGGACGGGCACCTGGCCGAACATGCCTCGGTGCTGCTGGCGCAGCGATTGCGGCTGGTCAACGACCTGTATCCGTATCTGGCACAGGCATATCGGTCGATCGCGCCCGAATCGCGCCCGGCGGCAATCGGTTACCGGTCCGGGTATCTGCCGCCGGAGCTGCTCGATCCGGCCCGGGCACCCGAGGCCGACGATGTGGAGCAGCTGCGCGAGATCGTGCTGCGCGAGTTGTCCACAGCCAGGACAAGGGAATTGGAACGCGGCGTGTGCCTGGTCGGCCCGCACCGCGACGACCTCGAGCTGCTGCTGGGCAGCGCGCCGGCCAAGGGTTTCGCCAGTCACGGTGAGTCCTGGTCGTTCGCGCTGGCCCTGCGCCTCGCCTCGTTCGAGCTGCTGCGCAGCGGTGGCACCGAGCCGGTGCTGCTGCTCGACGACGTGTTCGCCGAGTTGGACCGGCGCAGACGGACCGCGCTGGCCGAGGTCGCGGCCGGCGCCGAGCAGGTGTTGATCACGGCGGCGGTCGCCGAGGACGTGCCCGCCGAGCTGGCCGCCGAACCGTTGCGGGTGCGGACGACAGGGGAGGCGGACCAGCGGACCTCGCGAATCGTCACCGAGCCCGCCGCGGAATCCGAGGATATGCACAGATAGCCATGGTTATCCACAGCACCTGTGGAAAACCGGCGACATGCTGGAGATATGCCAGCTCGGCGGCGCCGGCGCTGTCGGCGCCGCGGCGTAGACTCGGTCCGCACTCGGCCAGCATCGACACCGGAAGGCGGGAACTGTGACGAACGAGCCCGAACCGGAGCTGCGCGGGATCGATCTGGCTCGGCGCGCACTGGAGGAGGCCCGGGCGGCGGCCAAGGCCAGCGGCAAGTCCGTCGGCCAGGGCCGGGCGTCACCGGTGCGCAAGCTGCGCGCGGGTGGACGACGCCGCACCGGCTGGTCCGGAGCCGGACCTGACCCGCGCGATCCCCAGCTGTTGTCGTCGCTGGCCGGCTCGATCGCGAAGAGTCGTGGCTGGTCGGGCAAGGTGGCCGAGGGCATGGTGTTCGGGCGCTGGTCCAGCGTGGTCGGTGAGGACATCGCCGCGCACGCCACCCCGGTGACGCTCGAGGGCGGCGTGCTCAAGATCGCCGCGGAGTCGACCGCGTGGGCCACCCAGCTGCGCATGCTGCAGGGCCAGATCCTGGCCAAGATCAATGCCGCGGTCGGCCAGGGCGTGGTCACCCAGCTGCGGATCACCGGCCCCGCCGCACCGAGCTGGCGCAAGGGTGAGCGGCACATCAAGGGCAGGGGACCGCGCGACACCTACGGGTAGCCGAGCGGTGACCAGGGCGAGTTGCGTTGCGGCGGCACCGGTCTCACCCCCATCCGCTGTGAACTTGTGGACAAAGCCTGTGGATAACTCGGGTGGCCCCCGAAGCCTGTCGACGGGGTTTCACGTGGAACCACCGAACGCGAGCCTCACGCCAGTTCTGGCGGGCGGAAATCTCCGCGAGGCGGAAGCTTGTCGGCGTAAGTCGATTTCTTGCATTCACGGCGGCGTCAGGGGTGTCGTAGGTGCACTGTAAGTTGGGCTTACCAGTAGGATGGTGACGTAACCAGCGGCGAACCCTCGACGCGTGCTGTGCAGTCCGCGTGCTGCCCGATCGCTGCGCCAGGGATCAGCAAGTAAGGAGAGCTACCGACAAGTGGCTGCCAACGACTCCAACGCATCGGGCAACAAGCAGGGCTACGGTGCCTCCTCCATCACAGTCCTCGAAGGCCTCGAAGCGGTGCGCAAGCGCCCTGGCATGTACATCGGTTCCACCGGTGAACGCGGCCTCCACCACCTCATCTGGGAGGTTGTGGACAACTCGGTCGACGAGGCGATGGCCGGCTACGCGACGCGAGTCGACGTGACGCTGCTGGAGGACGGCGGTGTCGAGGTCATCGACGACGGCCGCGGTATCCCCACCGCCATGCACGCCCAGGGCATTCCGACCGTCGAGGTCGTCATGACGCAGCTGCACGCCGGCGGCAAGTTCGACTCCGACTCCTACGCCGTCTCCGGTGGTCTGCACGGCGTCGGTATCTCGGTGGTCAACGCCCTGTCGAGCAAGCTGGAAGCCGAGATCGATACCGACGGCTACCACTGGGCCCAGACCTACAAGGACGCCAAGCCGGGCAAGCTGATCCAGGGCGAGCCGACCAAGCGCACCGGTACGACGATCCGCTTCTGGGCCGACCCGGAGATCTTCGAGACCACCACCTACAACTTCGAGACGGTCTCGCGCCGTCTGCAGGAGATGGCGTTCCTCAACAAGGGCCTCACCATCACCCTGACCGACCAGCGCGTCAGCGAGACCGACGTCATCGACGAGGTCGTCAGCGATACCGCCGAGGCGCCCAAGCACGCCGAGGAAGGCGCCGAGAAGCCGGTCGAGCACAAGGTCAAGACCCGGACCTATCACTACCCGGGCGGCCTGGTGGACTTCGTCCGTCACATCAACCGCACCAAGCAGGCCATCCACAACTCGGTGGTCGGCTTCACCGGCAAGGGCACCGGCCACGAGCTCGAGGTCGCGATGCAGTGGAACTCGGGCTACTCCGAGTCGGTCCACACCTTCGCCAACACGATCAACACCCACGAGGGCGGCACCCACGAAGAGGGCTTCCGCGCGGCGCTGACCACGGTGGTCAACAAGTACGCCAAGGAGAAGAAGCTTCTCAAGGAGAAGGACGGCAACCTCACCGGTGACGACATCCGCGAGGGCCTGGCCGCCATCGTGAGCGTCAAGGTCGGCGAGCCCCAGTTCGAGGGCCAGACCAAGACCAAGCTGGGCAACACCGAGGTCAAGTCGTTCGTGCAGCGCGCCTGCAACGAGCACCTGACGCACTGGTTCGAGGCCAACCCGGCCGACGCGAAGACCATCGTGCAGAAGGCCGTGTCCTCGGCGCAGGCTCGCGTGGCCGCGCGCAAGGCGCGTGAGCTGGTGCGCCGCAAGTCGGCCACCGACCTGGGCGGACTGCCGGGCAAGCTGGCCGACTGCCGGTCCAAGGATCCGAGCAAGTGCGAGATCTACATCGTCGAGGGTGACTCCGCCGGTGGCTCGGCGAAGTCCGGCCGCGACTCGATGTACCAGGCGATCCTGCCGCTGCGCGGCAAGATCATCAACGTCGAGAAGGCCCGCATCGACCGTGTCCTCAAGAACAACGAGGTCCAGTCGATCATCACCGCGTTCGGCACCGGTATCCACGACGAGTTCGACATCGCGAAGCTGCGCTACAACAAGATCATCCTGATGGCCGACGCCGACGTCGACGGCCAGCACATCGCGACGCTGCTGCTCACCCTGCTGTTCCGGTTCATGCGCCCGCTGGTCGAGCACGGTCACGTGTTCCTGGCCCAGCCGCCGCTGTACAAGCTGAAGTGGATGCGCACCGATCCGGAGTTCGCCTACTCCGACCGGGAGCGCGATGCGCTGCTCGAGGCCGGCCTGGCCGCGGGCAAGAAGATCAACAAGGACGACGGCGTCCAGCGCTACAAGGGTCTGGGCGAGATGAACGCCAAGGAGCTGTGGGAGACCACCATGGATCCCTCGGTCCGGGTGCTTCGTCAGGTGACGCTCGACGACGCGGCCGCGGCCGACGAGCTGTTCTCGGTGCTCATGGGCGAAGACGTGGAGGCACGTCGCAGCTTCATCACCCGCAATGCCAAGGACGTCCGCTTCCTCGACGTGTGAGGCGGTGCTGCGCCGTCGAGCGCGCCCGCGACGCAGGTCAGCCCTGACAAGGAGATTTGATGACTGAGACCACGCTGCCACCCTCGGGCGGTGCGGGCGACCGGATCGAACCGGTCGACATCCAGAACGAGATGCAGAGCAGCTACATCGATTACGCGATGAGCGTGATCGTCGGCCGCGCGCTGCCCGATGTGCGCGACGGCCTCAAGCCGGTGCACCGGCGCGTGCTCTACGCGATGTACGACAACGGCTACCGCCCCGACCGCGGTTACGTGAAGTCGGCCCGTCCGGTCGCCGAGACCATGGGTAACTACCACCCGCACGGCGACGCGTCGATCTACGACACCCTCGTGCGCATGGCCCAGCCGTGGTCGCTGCGCTACCCGCTGGTCGACGGCCAGGGCAACTTCGGCTCGCGCGGCAACGACGGCGCGGCCGCCATGCGATACACCGAGTGCCGTCTCACGCCGCTGGCGATGGAGATGCTGCGCGACATCGACAGCGAGACCGTCGATTTCGTCCCCAACTACGACGGTCGCTCGCAGGAGCCGACTGTGCTGCCCGCGCGCGTGCCCGCGCTGCTGATGAACGGCAGCAACGGCATCGCCGTCGGAATGGCCACCAACATCCCGCCGCACAACCTGGGCGAGCTGGCCGAGGCCATCTACTGGGCGCTGGACAACTACGACGCCGACGAGGAAGCCACCCTCGCCGCGTGCATGGAGCGCGTGAAGGGTCCGGACTTCCCGACCCACGGCCTGATCGTCGGCGGCCAGGGCATCCACGACGCCTACACCACCGGCCGCGGTTCGATCCGCATGCGCGGTGTGGTGGAGATCGAGGAGGGCAGCCGCGGGCAGACTCAGATCGTCATCACCGAGCTGCCGTACCAGGTCAACACCGACAACTTCATCAACTCGATCGCCGAGCAGGTCAAGGACGGCAAGATCGCGGGTATCTCCGATATCCACGACGAGTCCTCCGACCGTGTCGGCATGCGCATCGTGGTGACGGTCAAGCGCGACGCGGTCGCCAAGGTCGTGCTGAACAACCTGTACAAGCACACCCAGCTGCAGACCAGCTTCGGCGCGAACATGCTCTCGATCGTCGATGGTGTGCCGCGCACGCTGCGCCTGGATCAGATGATCCGGCTCTACGTCGACCACCAGTTGGAAGTCATCGTCCGGCGCACCCGCTACCTGCTGCGCAAGGCCGAGGAGCGGGCCCACATCCTGCGCGGTCTGGTCAAGGCGCTGGACATGCTCGACGAGGTCATCGCGCTGATCCGCCGCTCGGCCAACACCGACACCGCGCGTACCGGCCTGATGCAGCTGCTCGACATCGACGAGATCCAGTCGACGGCGATCCTCGACATGCAGCTGCGCCGCCTCTCCGCCCTGGAGCGGCAGCGCATCGTCGACGATCTGGCCAAGATCGAGCTCGAGATCGCCGACTACAAGGACATTCTGGAGAAGCCGGAGCGTCAGCGCGCGATCGTGCGCGACGAGCTGGCCGAGATCGTCGAGAAGTATGGCGACGACCGCAGGACCAGGATCATCGCCAACGACGGTGACGTCGCCGACGAGGACCTGATCGCCCGCGAGGACGTGGTCGTCACGATCACCGAGACCGGTTACGCCAAGCGCACCAAGACCGACCTCTACCGCTCGCAGAAGCGTGGTGGCAAGGGTGTGCAGGGCGCCGGCCTCAAGCAGGACGACATCGTCAAGCACTTCTTCGTGTCTTCGACGCACGACTGGCTGCTGTTCTTCACCAACAAGGGCCGGGTCTACCGCGCCAAGGCCTACGAGCTGCCCGAGGCCAACCGGACCGCGCGTGGTCAGCACGTGGCGAACCTGCTCGCGTTCCAGCCGGACGAGAAGATCGCCCAGATCATCCAGCTCAAGACCTACGAGGACGCGCCGTACCTGGTGCTCGCGACACGCGCGGGCCTGGTGAAGAAGTCCAAGCTCACCGATTTCGACTCCAACCGCTCCGGCGGCATCGTCGCGGTGAATCTGCGCGACGACGACGAGTTGGTCGGCGCGGTGCTGTGCTCCTCCGACGACGATCTGCTGCTCGTCTCGGCGCACGGCCAGTCGATCCGGTTCTCCGCGACCGACGAGGCGCTGCGCCCGATGGGCCGCGCGACCTCGGGCGTGCAGGGCATGCGCTTCAACGCCGACGACGAGCTGCTCTCGCTCAACGTGGTCCGTCCCGACACGTATCTGCTGGTCGCGACGGCGGGTGGCTACGCCAAGCGCACCGCGATCGAGGAGTACACCGCGCAGGGTCGTGGCGGAAAAGGCGTATTGACAATTCAATACGACCCGAAGCGTGGCAGCCTGGTGGGTGCGCTCATCGTCGACGACGAGGACGAGTTGTACGCGATCACCTCCAGTGGTGGTGTCATCCGCACCGCGGCCAAGCAAGTTCGCAAAGCTGGACGACAGACCAAGGGCGTGCGATTGATGAACCTCGCGGATGGCGATACCTTGCTAGCGATCGCGCGCAACGCCGACGAGCCCGATCCCGATCAGCTCATCGGCGACGCGGCCTCGGAGCAATAACCCAACCAGCGGCGGCAACGAACGGATCTGAGGATTCCATTGACCACACCGAATCAGTCGAACGACGATCGGAACCAGACCAACGGCGTCACCGAGCGGATCGCCTCGTCTCCGATCCAGCCGCGGCCGATCCCCCGTCAGGGTGCGGCCGAGGGCGCGGCGCCGGAGTCCGGCGCCGGTGGCGGCGAATCGTTCGACCAGTCGACCGTGCGGATGGGCAACGAATCCGCGCCGACCGGCAACGGGAAGGGCAAGTCGCCCTACCAGGACGGGTGGGCGCAGCTGCCGCAGCGTGAACCGCAGTCGAACCTGTACCGGCCCGGTGAATCGCCGAGCCAGGGACGTCCGACCTCGGGCGCCTCTGGTGGCGGGCTGAAGGGCAGCGGCGCCTCCAACGCCCGCACGACCGCCGACCTGGCGGCCAAGGCGGCGCGCAAGGAAGCGGCCATGGTGAAGTCGGTCGGCATCGACGGGCCGACCCGCAGCATCGCCCGGCCCGAGCTGGTCAAGGACATGCCCGACCTGTCCGAGGTGCGCCACCCGACGCCGGACGCGCCGCCCGCGGCGCCCGGCCTGCCGATGGCCCAGGTGCCGTCGCAGCCGGGGCCCAGTGCCAGGGCCGCGGCGGCCGGGTCGGTCTCGCCCGCGGTTCCGGTGGCCATCGCCGCCGCCGCGTCCGGTGAGCCGCTACGCGCGACCGTGCAGATCCGCCGGATCGATCCGTGGTCGACGCTGAAGATCACCCTGGTGATCAGCGTGGCGCTGTTCTTCGTGTGGATGGTGGCCGTCGGCCTGCTCTACATCGTGCTCGCCGGCATGGGCGTGTGGGACAACCTGGACAACTCGCTGGGCGAGATGCTGAACCAGGAGGGCAGCTCGTCGAGCCTGATCGACGCAGGCACCGTGTTCGGTTATGCCGGTGTCATCGGTCTGATCAACGTGGTGTTGTTCACCGCGCTGGCGACCGTCGGTGTGTTCATCTACAACCAGTGCTGCGATCTGGTCGGTGGCATCCAGGTGACCCTGGCCGACCCGGACTAGGAAACGCCTCTGCCGACTACGGCCCGTCAGCCCGCGAAAGTGGGTCTGACCGGCCGTGTTTGTTTTAGGGAGGCAGGGTGGGTTAACAAGTTAAACGTTTGGGTTGACAGCAACCGCAGGGGGCGCAACGAGTACGGGCCGATATCTAAAGCGGGTTGAGCGCATCGCGGATTAAAAAGA
>NZ_JARWOJ010000333.1 GCF_029868625.1 Nocardia neocaledoniensis
CCCCCCCCGCACTCCTTCCCTGCCACCCCCCCCCCGCCCCCCCCCCCCCCCTCCCCCATCTCAATTTCCCCCCCCCCCCCCCCCCACCCCCCCCCCCCCCCCCCCCCGGGCCCCCCCCCGCCCCCCCCCCCCCCCCGGTTCGGGTGGATCGGTTACTTGGCGTCGGCCCGCTTGGGCAGCTTCCACCCGGGGCGGGGGAAGTGGCAGGTGTAGCCGTCGGGGTAGCGCAGCAGATAGTCCTGGTGTTCGGGTTCGGCATCCCAGAACGTGCTCGCCGGGGTCACCTCGGTGACGACCTTGCCGGGCCACAGCCCGGAGGCGTCGACGTCGGCGATGGTGTCGAGGGCGATACGGCGCTGCTCGTCGTCGAGGTAGAAGATCGCCGAGCGATAGCTGGAACCGATGTCGTTGCCCTGGCGATCCTTGGTGGTGGGGTCGTGGATCTGGAACAGGAACTCGAGCAGGGCCCGGTAGTCGGTCAGCGCCGGGTCGTATTCGATCTCGACGGCCTCGGCGTGGCCGGGATGGTCCCGGTAGGTGGGGTGGTCGTTGCTTCCGCCGGTGTAGCCGACCCGGGTGGCGAGCACTCCGGGCTGCCGACGGATCAGGTCCTGCATGCCCCAGAAGCAACCACCGGCCAGAATCGCCTTGCGGGTCTCAGTCACGCGTCCTCCTTCGTAGTGCTTCCACAGTCGCACAGAACGGCCACAACCGCCTCTATGGAACTCCGGTGACGGGCGTGAAATTCCCGCCAGTAAGCTCGCCGCGCGAGCCAAACCTCAGGAACGTCCGTGTGTGTCCCAGAGTCACCGAGGAAAACGGAGGAAAGCGGCGAAATGCCAGGTAGCGGCGTTACCCGGAGCTTGATGATCGCAGTGGCCACGGCCGCGCTCGGCGCGGCGGCGGGTGCGGCGGCGGCCCATCCCGGCGGCGCGGACACCGTCGAACAGACCTCCACCTGCGAAGCCAGACCGCAGACCGCCGCCACCGGCCAGATCGACGCCGTGCTGATCGAGTCCGACGGCCGCGCCCCGATCGCGGGCGGCCGGGTCGTGCTCACCGGCGACGACGTCTGCGGCGACACCATCCACCGGCATCTGTCCACCGGCGCCGACGGCCAGGCCAGCTTCCGCGGCCTGCAGCCCGGCCACTACAGCCTGACCGCCTATCGCAGCGAGACGGCGGCCCGGTCGATCTCCACGGCCGACGTCGAACTGTCGGTTCCGGCGCGCAAGACCCTGCGGTTCACGGCCGCGGGCAGTCGCGACTAGCCGGTGTTCGGGCCGGGCGGGCGGCCGTCCGGCCCGAAACCTGTTGACACCCAGCGGGGCCGAAGAACGCGTGATAGAACTCACCCCAGAGTGAGAAGGGGTGGTTTCCGCATGGAACCGACAACCGAACAGCGGGCGGCGCTGGGATCGATCTGTGACACATTCCTGCCGGGCGACGGGCTCGGGCTACCCGCGGCGACGGAGTTGGGCGCGGTCGACACGATCTTCCGAATCCTGGGCCGCAATCCACGCGAGGCCGACAAGAAACAGCTCGCGACGATGTTGGGGCTGTGGGATTCCCGCGCCGTCGGTCTGCTCACCGGCAGCGGTTTCCGCCGGTTCTCCTCGCTGTCGCAGGAGCGGCGCGAGGCCGCGCTGCTGCGCCTCGGCGACTCCGGACTCGCGCCGGTCAGGGCCGTGTTCCAGGCGCTCAAGCAGGCGTCGCTGCTCGCCTACAACGTCACCCCTGGCCCCACCGGAACGAATCCGCTGTGGGAGCGGATCGGCTACCCGGCCCCGACGGGCCCGGTCGCGAGCGCACCCGCACCCGGTCTTTCCCCGCAGCGGTTCACCGAGACGACGACGCTGGACTGCGATGTCGTCGTGGTCGGCTCGGGCGCGGGCGGCGGTGTCGCGGCGGCCGTCCTGGCCGAGGCCGGTCTCGATGTGGTGGTGCTCGAACGCGGAAACTACTACGACGACAAGGACTTCGGTCACGGCGAGCTCGACGCGCTGACCAGCCTGTACGCCGCGGGTCCCCCGTCATCGGCGGAGGGCCAGATCACGCTGGTGGCCGGGTCCTGCCTCGGCGGCGGCACCGTCGTCAACTGGAGCACCTCGCTGCCCACCCCCGACGGTGTGCGCAAGGAATGGGCCGAAGCGGGTGTCCCCCAGTTCGCCGACGACGAGTTCGGCGACGCCCTCGACACGGTGCAGCGGCGCATCGGCGTCACCGGGAACAAGTCCCCGCTCTCCGCCCGCGACGGCATCCTCGAACGCGGCGCGAAGGCCCTGGGCTGGGAGGTCGACACCCTGCCGCGCAATGTCGGCGACGCCTGTGACGCCGCGGTCGAATGCGGCCGGTGCGGGTACGGCTGCCGCCTCGGTGCCAAGCAGTCGGTGACCAAGACCTGGCTGCACGACGCCGCCGACCACGGCGCCCGCCTGGTCGTCGACGCCGACGTCCGCACCATCACGGTCCGCGGCGGCACCGCCGAGTCGGTGACCGCGCGCACCAGCGACGGGGTGGAGATCACCGTGCGCGCGCGGGCGGTGGTCGTGGCCGCGGGCGCGATCCAGACACCGGCGCTGCTGCTGCGTTCCGGCCTGCGCAACAAGAACATCGGCCGCCACCTGCGCCTGCACCCGGCGGCCGCCGTGTTCGGCGTGTTCGAGGAGGAGATCCGGCCCTGGGAGGGCGCCCTGCAGGGCAGGATCAGCAGGCACCACGCCGACCTCGACGGCAACGGCTACGGCGTCATCTACGAGACCGGCCCGATCCATCCCGGGCTGGCGACCGGCTTCATGAACTGGCGGGGCGCGGCCGATCATCGCGCCGCCATGCTCGATTTCGCGCGCACCAACTCCATCGGCGTGATCACCCGCGACCGCGATCCCGGCACCGTCTCGATCGACGGCAGCGGCGAGGCGGTGGTCAAGTACCGGCTCTCCGACTACGACGCCGGCCACCTGCACACCGGCATCGTCGGCGCCGCCTCGGTGCTCGAAGCCGCTGGCGCGCAGCGGATCTACTCCGGTCACCAGGCCGGTGTCTCGTTCGAGCCCGGGGTGCGCGGCTCCCTCACGGAGTTCGACGCCGCCTGCAAGAAGGCCGGGTACGGTCCGGGCCAGTGCTCACTGGGCGCCCTCCACATCATGGGCTCGGCCCGGATGGGCGGCACCGCCGACCTGTCGGCGACCAACCCCGACGGCACCACCTGGGAGGTGGACAACATCGTCGTCGCCGACGGGTCCAGCTTCCCGACCGCCCCGGGGGTGAACCCGATGGTCACCATCGAGGCGATCGGCTACATGAACGCCAAGCGGCTGGCCGCGCGGCTCGCCTAGCTGTCGACCCGGCGGATCCCCGCCAGCACCGCGCGCAGCACATCGAGGTCGGCCTTTCCGGCCGCGATGTGCTGCGGCGCGCGGGCGACCAGTCTGCCCTCGTCGAGCAGGTCGCCGATGAGCACCTTGGCCAGGTTCAGCGGCAGGCCGAGATGAGCCGACACCTCGGCCACCGCCATCGGCGTCCGGCACAGTTCGACGATGGCGGCGTACTCGGGGTCGGTGCGCCGCAGCCGCGTGCCCGCCCCGGCGTCGACCAGCAAGGTGGTGAGGTCCAGTTCGGGCCGCTGGGTCCGGCCGCGCCCGCGGGTCACCGCGTAGAGGCGCACGATGGGCCCCGCGTCCTCCTCGTACCAGTGCTCGCGCTCGTCGCTCATGCGCGCGGGAGGACGGCCGGGAACTGCCCGGAGATCGGTGAGGACTGGTCGGCGGCCTCGGCCAGCGCGGACGGGATCAACACCACGGCGCGGATGCCGCCGTAGACCGATTCCGACAGCCGCACCGAGATGTTGTGCCTGCTCGCCAGTTTCGCGACGACGAACAGCCCGAGCCGGGAATTGCCCTGCAGCGTGGCCACGCTGAATTGGGGTGGGTCGGCGAGCATCGCGTTGCGTTCGGCGAGTTCGCCTTCGGCCATGCCGAGCCCCTGGTCGGTGATCTCCACCGCGATGCCACGACCGACCACCACACCGGACACCATGACCTGTGCTTCCGGGGGCGAGAACGCCGTGGCGTTGTCCATCAGCTCGGCGAGCAGGTGGATCACGTCGGCGACGGCATGGCTGGCGATGCGGACCTCGGGCAGCTCCTTGGTCTGGATCCTGGTGTAGTCCATGCTCTCCGCGACCGCGCCGCGCACCAGGTCGATCAGCGCGACCGGGTTGCGCCAGCGCCTGCCCGGCTGTTCGCCGCCGAGGATGATGAGGTTCTCGGCGTTGCGGCGGGTGCGGGTGGCCAGGTGGTCGAGCTGGAACAGCAATTCGAGCTGGTCGGCGTTGGCCTCGTCGCGTTCGGCCTTGTCGAGCAGGGCGAGCTGCCGGTGCACGACCACCTGGCTGCGGTGGGCGATGTTGAGGAACACCGTGTTGATGCCTGCCCTGGTCTGCGCCTCGGCCACCGCCGCCGACACCGCGGCCAGGTGCGCGCGATTGAACGCGGCCGCGACCTGGCCGAGTTCGTCGGAGCCGAAGTCCAGCCGGGAGGTCTCCTCCTTGGGCTCGACCGTCTCCCCGGCCGCGAGCCTGCGCATCAGCTCCGGCATCCGCTCGTCGGCCAGTTCGAGGGTGTCGTGGCGCAACCGCTGCATGCGGGCGATGAACCGGTTGGCCAGTATGAGCGCGATCAGGAAGGCGCTCACCGCGAGCAGCGCGACCAGCGCGCCGCCGAGCAGCGCGTTGCGGGTGTCGGTCCGGCCCTGCTCGCGCGCGATCACATGGGCGTCACCGCTCTGGTCGTGCCACAGCTGCTGCAGCGCGAGACCGACATGGCGTGAGGCGTCCTGCCAGCCGGCCAGGCTCAGCGGGAGATCGTCGTCGCGCCGGTTGTCGGTGACCGGTCCCCGCGCGATCAGCGCGTCCTGCATCGCGGTCACCTGCTGCCAGTCCGGGCTGCCGGTGACGGCGCCGAGCTGGGCGAGCCTGGCGCTTTTCAACACGGTCCCCGAATAGGCCACCTGGCTCCGGAATTCCCCGACCCGGCGGCTGAAGTCGAGCAGTTCGGCGGTCGACATGCGGCCGTTGGTCAGGGCCACCGAGCCGAGGGTGTCGGCCTGGGACAGCGCCTCGGCCGCCCGCAGCGGCTGGACGCCGTGGCCGAGTTCGATGCCGATCTTCGCGTCCGGCGCCACCCGGGCCGCCAGCACCGAGGCCGCGATGATCGTGCCGATCACCTGGCTGAAGAAGGTGAACACGTCGGCCGGCGGGATCTGCTTGGTGTCCACCCCGCCGCGCACGGTGGGCACCATGGCGAACAGCTTGTTGTAGCCCTCGATGTCCTCGCGGGAACCGTCCGGATTGAGTTCGCGGGCGGCGTCGCCCTTGGCCATCACGGCGGCCAGCGCCTCGTCGGATCGCTGCCGCGCGGTGACCAGGGCGGCCGCGGCCGGCGGGTCACCGGCCAGGCGCAGCAGCGAGAGCCTGCGTTCCTCCTGGAAGGCCGACACCATGAGGATGGCCGGAGCGGTGGTACTGCTGGCCAGGTCGGCCCAGTCGGTGGACTCCTGCGCCGAATTCACCAGGTATACCGCCGTGCCACCCCCGGTGACCAGCAGAATCACGCTGGAGATCACCACGATCGACAGCAGGCGGATCCGCACGCTGACTCTGCCCCGAACCCCGTGCGCGCTACGCCAGACCTTCACACCGAATCTTTCCGCTCCCGGAGCCGCCCCAGCGCTCCGCTGCGTGCCCGCGTCGGGCGAAACCGACGATTCGGCACGCGTGTCTTTCGCGGAGAGAGTAACCGACCGGCGGTCGCCGTGTGCGGTTTGCGGTAGACCGAAAAGACCGATGCGTCAAGCAAACTCGCAGCGTATCGCGACGCCGCGTGGAACCGGCTCAGTGCGCCGCACCCACCCGGTGGTTCGCGAGATGGCTCAGCACCGCCTGATTGGCCTCCCACCCGTCCGGGAATTTCACCGGGACGCCGAGGTGGACCGGTTCGGCCGAGGGATGGGCGTCGAGCAGTTCGGGGATGCCCGCGCGGCCGACGAGGATGCAGGCGTGGCGATGGCGGGAGGCGAGCACGCACAGCCGACCCGCTTCGAGGTGGAACGCGCTGGCGTCGCGGCGGCCCGAGAGCGGGTGCAAGACGAGGGTGACGTCGTATTCGCGGCCCTGGAGCCGGTTGGCGGTGTCGACGGTGATCGCCTCGGCGGCGGTACCGCGCAGCGCGGTCCGGACCGCGTCGGCCTGGTCGCGGTGCGCGGTGCCGATCGCGACCCGCTCGGCCGTCACCGGATGACTCCCCGTCTCCGAATGCGCGGTGGCGCCCCGTTCGAGCAGCCTGGCCGCGATCGACGCGAGCGCGGCAACCGCCTCGCGATCGGTGCGCAGGGTGTGCCGGGCGGGCAATTCGTACCAGCCCCACCCGGATTCGGCCGCCTGCTCGAGCACCGCGTCGACCGGCCCGCCCATGCCCCTGGTCCCGAAATCCAGCCGGCGGTCACCGAACCCGGTGCCGGATTCGAACCCCGTGAAGGGATAGAACGCCTTCGAGACCACCGGCGCCGCGGTGGCGGGCAGCCGCCAGGAGACGGGCAGCCGGTGGATCGGGATGCCGTCGTTGTTGGCCAGCATCACGGTGACGGCACTCATCGTGGGGTCCCAGGTGAGCCCGGCCCAGCGCGCGGTCTCCACGGTGGCGAACGGATCGAGCTGTCCCGGATCACCGACGAACAGACCGCGATCGAAGCGATTCGCGATGCGCAGCAGCATGTCCGAGCGCATCTGATAGGCCTCGTCGATGATCGCGTGCGACCAGCTGCCCTCGGTGATGGTGGCCCATTTGGCCGCGGTCCCGATGACGATCGTGCGGTCGGCCAGATCGCCGGGCTTGGTGGCGACGCGCACACTCGCGTGCCGGTCGACGCGCTCGCTGGTGACATACATCGAGCTCGAGAGCCGCCCGATGCGCAGCCCGGGGTCGGCGCCCGCGAGGCGGTCGATGAGGTCGTCGACCTGCTCGTTGGTCTGGGCGACGATCATCCGCTGGTCGCCGTCCTCGGCGAGCTGCCTGGCCGCGCGCACCACCAGCGTCGACTTGCCCGCTCCCGGCGGGGAATCGACGACGAGCGCGCGATGGCTCGCGTCGCGCAGGTCGGTGAGAATGCCCGCGACGGCCTCGTCGGCAGCGCTCACTCCAGCTCCTCGCCCTCGTCGTCGGTGGGTGGCGTCCACTCCGGCGGCGGACCGCCGTGGGTCCACGGAGTGTCCTCGCGCGCGGGCAGATTCAGCTGCCCGTTGAACGGTGACGGCTTGAACCGGGCGAACCCGAGCACTTCCTCGGCCGCGGGCACCGAGCCCGGTTCGGCGACGAGTTTGCGGCCCATCCCGCCGGAGAGTTCGAGCACCAGCGTGTCGCCCTCGAACTCGACGACGACCCCGCTCTGCTTGGGCCGCTCCACGCAGGTCAGTTCCTCGCCGAGGATGGCGGTGAACGGGTCACTCGTGCGGATGTGGATGTGCGGCCGCAGTTTCGGGCGCGCGCCCGAACGGTCGATCCGATCGGGTTCGCTGTGGACCACCGTCCCCCGGAACGCGGCACCGGTGACGCGGTGCTCGAGCATGAGCAGCGGATCGTCGAAGGCGCACTGCGCCTGCAGCGCCTCGAGCGCGCGCTCGCGTTCCAGCAGCTTGCGCACCGCGCGCACGGCCGGGTCGCGTCGCGCCTGCGGCACCCCCTCGGCCACCTCGGCCGCGAAGTAGGAGAACGCGCCGCGATCATCGGTCCACCGGTTCTCGACGCTGGCCCCCGCGGGCAGCGCGCGCAGCAGCTCCAGCGCCCGCCACATGAGCCGCCAGGTGGGTTCGAGCTGTCCGCGCAGCGACCGCTCGAGCCGTTCGGCGGCCACCGATCTCGCGTTCTCGTCGACGGCGCTGTTGTAGGCGGCGATCAGCGGCGCGAGTTCCTCGTTGTCGAAGCCGGGATCGGTGGCCGGGCCCGCGGGCGGGGTCTGCAGCGGATCCTCGGCGATCGCGGCGGCTTCGGCGCCGGTGCGTCCGCGCGGCGGATCGATCCAGCCGAGCAGGGCCGCGAGATTGCCGTCCTCGAGCGAGGATTGGCCCGAGGCCCAGTGCTGGGCCAGGACCGTGGTCATCGCGGGCAGCACCGCCGAGCCGGGGTGTTCGGCGCGGTCGCCGAACCAGGTGAGCCAGCGGCCGAGCAGCGGAATCGTCTCCGGCACCGCGTTGTCGCCGTCGGTGCGATGGAAACGCACCGACCGCCCGAGCAGTTTCAGGAAGTGCACGCCGCCGGGGTTCGGCGTCCACAGCTGCGGCGCGTCCAGGCAGCGCGTGTAGGTCTCCCCGGATTTGCTGGTGAGCTCCTCGGCCTCGGCCAGGAACGACGCCAGATACGGCAGCAGCACATCGGCGAGCTGCTCGATGAAGCGCAGCCGCAGCACCCGGTCGCGCGGCTGCGGCACGATCAGCACGTTCTGGTCGCCCACCGTCGTGCCGATCATGGTCGCCAGCGGCGCCGCCGCCTCACCCGCCAGCCGCAACGGCACCGCCACCAGCGGCCGCTCGGCGAGGTGCACGTGCCGCACCGCCGCGGTTGGTTGCGCGCGACCGGACCGGACGGCCTCGGCCTTGGCGAGGGCGGACAGCACGCTCATCCGGCGATCTCCAGCCGCAACCGGTGCGCGGTGCGCAGGATCGCGGTGATGTCGGCGTGCTCGGCCCCCGGTTCCAGGGTGCCATCGGCGAGGCCGAGGACGGTGTCGATGTTGTCGATGCCGCCGAACTCGTCGCACACCCCTCGGCCGAGCGCGTCGACCGACCCGCACGTGCGCGCCTCGTCACGGCAGGCGAAGGCGAGCTCGCAGCTCGACATGCACTCGGGCGCATACCTGGCCGGAACGGCGGCGATCGTCTTCTCCAGATCCTCGCCGGGCGCGAAGGTGGCCTCGGGCGGGAGGAGCTCGAGCAGGTCGGGAATGGCGGTGAGCCGGGTGAGCTGCCGGGACACGACCGCGAGCTGCTTGCGCAGGTCGACCAGTTCGGCGGTCGGCCGGTTGGTGAAGTCCTTGGCGCACACCAGGATCGTGTGGTGCGAGACCAGCTCCGGTGACTCGCCGATCTCGGTCATCAGTTCGCGCAGCGCGATCACGTACACGGCGGACTGCCGCGCGGCGGCGGCGACCTGCGCCGGGTCGGCCTGCCCGTCGATCACCGGGAACGCCTTGATCTCGACCACGTGGAATTTGCCGTCGAGCTGCACCGCGACCACGTCCGGCTCCAGATACGCGGTGGCGCCCGCGATGTCGAGACGCAGCATCGGGTGGTCGAACAGGGTGCCGTCACCGGCGGCGATACTGCTCGCGAGCAGCTGCTTGGTGCGCTGGTAGCGCACGGCGTTGCCGGTGTTCTCCCCCACCGAATTCAGGTCGTGGTAGGCGACTTCGGGAAGCGTGAGCCCTAGCTTGTCGCGCAGCAGGGCCAGCAGTTCGGCGCAGCCGTTGGCCTTCACCATCGATTCGAAGGCGTTGCCGCGGGTGATCGCGAACTGGGACTGACCGAATTGCGGTGGGAATCCCAGCGATTGGGCGATCACCGTCTTGTCCACCGCGGCCGCGTCGAGCAGGGCGCGGCGCGCGCACCCGGGATTCGCCGTCAGCGCGGCGATCGTGCGGGCATTGTGCCTGGTCGCAGGCGCGGCGCCGCGCAACTGGTCCAATCGCCCCGCGATCGTGCCCACGGGGCGCTCGCTACGCTCACTCATGACACCTCGATTCGTCGCCGGTCGGCCACCCCGAGCCGCACACCGAACAGTTGCGCGGCCGGATCGGCCAGTTGTTCGGCCGCCCTCCGCGCGGCCGAGCGCCGGGTGCGCGCGTCCTCGTCCTCGTGGACCGCCAGCTCGCCGCGGGCGGCCTCGATCACCTTCGCCGGATCGAGCGCGTCCGGACCACCCGACACGCCGGGAATCGAAGTGGCCAGTCGCCACAGCAGCCGGCCGCCCGCCTCGCCCGGATGGGCCGAAAGATGTTCGGCCAGGCGGATGGCCGAGGTCAGCAGGCCGACGCGCGGGCTCAGTGGCCCGACCATCCGGCGTTCCAGCGACCACGAACTCACGGCCATCACGCCCCTGGCAGGCGAGAGCAGGTCCGTGGTGAGCGCGGCGCACAGGTAGTACGGGCGGGCATACGGCGCGGAGCGGAAGGACCGTTCCTCGTCGCGGCGCAGGCTGGTCAACCGGGCCGGCTGGAGTTCGCCGGAGAAGAAGGCGTCGTGGGTGGCCAGCACCAGTTTCGGCGCGGACGGCACCGACAGCAGGGTCAACGCCCGGTGCACGTGCTCGCGGACCGGCACGGCGGGGGCGTCGACGGGCTCGGGTTCGTCCGGCTCGGCGCCCGAGCCGAGTACCACCGCGTCCCAGGCGGATTCGGCCTGCCGCAGCCGGGTGCGCAACTGCCGGGCGGTGGCCCGGTCGCCGGACGCGGCGGCGCGGCGCACCTCGGCCCTGAGCGCGGCGATGCGCGTCTCCAGCTCCTCGGCCGAGTCCGTCACGAGCGTGAGCGTATTCAGGAGTTCCAGTATTGTCCAGTGATTGCCAGTATTCGCGGCGAGATTGCCGCGTGCCGCACGGGATTCGGCAGCGGCCGGTGGCAGGCGGCTCGCGCGGGTTGCCGGCTCAGCCGCGGAACCACATGGGCAGCAGGGTCGGTCCGTCCTCCGGCAGCACGATCGGTTCGCCCGCCCGCGCGAACCCCCGCCGGGCGTAGAGCCGCGACGAGCGTTCCGTACTCGCCTCCAGGAATGCCGACTCCCCCGCCGCCGCGAACGTCGCCAGCCGCTCGGCGAGGATCGCCCCACCCGCGCCGCGCCCGCGCCGCTCGGGCACCGTCACGATGACATGCAGGTAGTGGTGCGGGAATTCGCGCGGATGCGCGTCCGCGACCAGCGTCGAGACCGCCGCCATCCGCCGCGCCGACACGTTGTCCGGCACCGTCTCGGCCATCGCCCGCACCGCCGCGGCCTCCGTGACGAAGCGGTCCGCGGAGGTGGCGCGCTGCCACAGCGAGACCGCCCAGATCTCGTCCTCGGTGCCTGCCACCCACACCTCGTCCTCGTCCATCGAGTTCGCGACGAACTGCGGAACGTGGACCGTCCGGTAGGCCTCCTCGACAGCCGGATCGCCCGCCTTGATCCAGGTCGCCACGACCTCGTCGGCGCTGCCAGCGACGAAGGCCTCGGTCACCGCGGCGAGTTCGTCGGGCCCGGCCCGCCAGACATGCGGAATCATCGGTCTCTCCTCTGTGTGAACGGTGTTCGTCTCCGCCAATCTAGGAGTGGGACAGCGGTATGACGACAATTTCGTCACACTGTTTCGTGTGCGGAAATCGACATCGTGTGTGCACTGCGGACGCGAGGTGATCCAGGCCGAGCGCGGACGGGCACGCCGCTACTGTTCACGTTCGTGTCAGGGTCGCGCCTATCGCGCCCGCCGGGACCGGCGCCCACCGGTCCGGCGTTCCCGGCCCGCCCGGCTCACCGCCGTCCACATCGCGGCCACCGCCGTCGAGGTCGCCGACCGCGACGGACTCGACGGCCTCACCATGCGCCGCCTGGCCCGCGAGCTCGGCGTCGCGACCGCCGCGCTCTATCGCTACTTCCCCGACCGCGAGGCACTGCTCGGCGCGATGACCGAGCTGGCACTCGACGAGACGCCCGCGCCACCGCCCGCCCCCGACTGGCGCACCACCCTGGCCGCCGAGGCGGAGGCCGAGTGGCGGCTCTACCGCCGTCACCCGTGGCTGCTCACCGTGCTCGCCCGTACCCGGCCGCCGCTGGCCCCGACCCTGTTCGACTCGCTGGAGCGCGCCTTCGCGGCGCTCGACGACCTCGACCTCGGCACCGCCGAGATACTCACCGTCTACCTCGCCTACTCCGGCATGGTGCAGGGCCTGGCGCTGATGTGGAGCACCGACCGCGGCGACCGCCTCGGCTCGGGCCCCGGCGAGACCCCACCCGCCGAACTAGGCGAACTCCTCGACCCGCGCGTGCGCCCGGTCCTGCACCGCGTCTTCGCCACCCGACCGGACCTCGCCGACCTCTCCTTCGACGAGCTGCTCACCGGCGGTATCGCACTGCTGCTCGACGGCGTCGCGGTGCGGCACCGAACCGCCACCGAATAACCTGGGGCAATGACCGCTGTTGCAGATCGTTCACTCGGACCGGAACTGGCACGTATCGAAACCATCAGCCCGGACACCGACGTGCTGGTGATCGGGTTGACCTCCTCGGAGAACGGACCGGCCATCGTCCCCGCCGACCTGTTCGGCGACGTGCTCACCCCCGAGGTCCGCGCGGAACTGCTCGACGCCCTCGGCGCGGTCGGCGCGAAGGGCAAGCCCGAAGAACTGACCAGGGTGCCCGCGCCCGCCGCGCTGGCCGACGTCACCAGCGTGCTCGCGGTCGGTCTCGGCGCGGCGGACAAGCTCGACGCCGAGCAGGTGCGCCGCAGCGCCGGTGTCGCCGGGCGCGCGCTCAGCGGCACCGAACTGGTGGCGACCACGCTGTCCGGCATCGACCTGTCGGCCGCGGCCGAGGGTTTCTACCTGGGCGCCTACACCTTCACCACCTTCAAGTCGGCCAAGAGCGCGCCGAAGCCGGACGAGCAGCCGGTCGTGCGCGTCGAATTGCTGGTTCCCGAGCCGGAGTTCGGCGTGCTGGAACTGCTCCGCGCCCAGCTCGTGGCCGAAGCCGTCGCCACCGCGCGCGATTTCGTCAACACGCCGCCGAGCGCGCTGTACCCGGCCGAATTCGCCGACCGCGCCCGGCTGCTCGCCGAGGCCGCCGGGCTCGAGGTCGAGGTGCTCGACGAGAACGCGCTCGCCGCGGGCGGATACGGCGGGATCATCGGCGTCGGCCAGGGTTCGGCGCGGCCGCCCCGGCTGGTGCGCATCACCTACGCGGGCGGGCCGAAGAAGATCGCGCTCGTCGGCAAGGGCATCACCTTCGACACCGGCGGCATCTCGATCAAGCCCGCGGCCAACATGGAGAACATGACCTCCGACATGGCCGGGGCCGCGGCGGTCATCGCGACCACGCTGCTCGCCGCGCGGCTCGGGCTGCCGGTCACCGTCACCGCGACGGTCCCGATGGCCGAGAACATGCCCTCGGCAACCGCGCAGCGTCCCGGCGATGTGCTCACCCAGTACGGCGGCACCACCGTCGAGGTGCTCAACACCGACGCCGAGGGCCGCCTCATCCTGGCCGACGCGATCGTGCGCGCCGCCGAGGACGAGCCCGACTACCTGATCGACGTCGCGACGCTCACCGGCGCGCAGATGGTCGCCCTCGGCACCCGCACGCCGGGCGTGATGGGCACCGACGAATTCCGCGACCGCGTCGCCGCGATCTCGCGGTCGGTCGGCGAGAACGGCTGGGCGATGCCGCTGCCCACCGAACTGCGCACCGACCTCAACTCCAAGGTCGCCGACCTGGCGAATGTGGCCGCGCACCGCTGGGGCGGCATGCTCTCGGCGGCGCTGTTCCTCAAGGAGTTCGTGCCCGAGGGTGTGCAGTGGGCGCATCTGGACGTGGCCGGTCCGGCCTACAACACCGGCGGCCCGTTCGGCTACATCGGCAAGGGCGGCACGGGCGTCCCGGTGCGCACCCTGATCACGGTGATCGAGGCGATCGGGGCCGAGTAGCTCAGCCCTCCTGCTCGCGGGCCCGCCGCTGCTCGACGCGGCGGCGGGCATCGTAGTCGCGCATCCGCTGCGGGTAGCCGGTCTTGTTCACGTCGTACACGGGAATCTTCAGCGCACCGGCGAGTCGCCGCGCGCCACGCTCACCGACGATCCGGCGGGTCCATTCCCCGTCCACGGCGACCAGAACCGCTGTGACATCAGTCACAGTCGTCTTGGGTTCGATGAAGGCTTCGACGCCGCGTCGCGAGCGCGTCCACTCGGCGAGCGCGGCGATCTCCGACGCCTCACCGCGCGCGACTGTCCTGCTCCGGCCGCGCCCACCGCGGAAACGATCCAGCAAACCCACCGGTAACAACCTCCTGCGTTGCGGCGGAAATCTGCTCACCGCCGTACATTCCATGGTGCCAGCTCTGCCCGGATCGCCGCCCTGCGCCACAGCGACGGCGAGCGAGTGCAAGGATGGTTGCCGGAACAAGAACCAACGATTCCCGGGTGCCCCGCCGAGGCCGGTGGGGTGGATGCTCGCCGCGACCCGCGACGGGTGTCTGCCGGAAACGAAGCACTGTTGTATTACCCGTCGAACAGTCGAGGAGTCAGAGAACATGGCCTTCTCCGTCCAGATGCCGGCTCTTGGTGAGAGCGTCACCGAGGGAACGGTGACCAGGTGGCTGAAGCAGGAAGGAGACACGGTCGAGGTCGACGAACCGCTGCTCGAAGTCTCCACCGACAAAGTCGATACCGAGATCCCTTCGCCCACGGCCGGTGTGCTGTCGAAGATCGTCGCGCAGGAAGACGACATCGTCGAGGTCGGCGGTGAGCTCGGTGTGATCAGCGAGCCCGGCGAGGCCGCCGCGTCCGCGCCCGCCCCCGCCGCCGCGCCCGCCGAGGCCGCCCCGGCGCCGGAACCCGAGCCGGCCCCCGCGGCGCAGGCCCCGGCCGCCGCCCCCGAGCCCGAGCCCGCTCCGGCCGCCGCGCCCGCCGCTTCCGCCGCGGACGGCACCCCGGTGAAGATGCCCGAGCTGGGCGAATCCGTCACCGAGGGCACCGTGACCCGCTGGCTCAAGGCCGTCGGTGACACCGTCGCCGTCGACGAGCCGCTGCTCGAGGTGTCCACCGACAAGGTCGACACCGAGATCCCCTCGCCGGTCGCGGGCACGCTGCTCGAGATCTCGGCGCAGGAAGACGATGTCATCGCCGTCGGTGGTCAGCTGGGTGTGATCGGCAGCGGTGCCCCTGCGGCCGCGTCGGCGCCCGCTCCCGCGCCTGCTCCCGCTCCGGAACCTGAGCCTGCCCCGGCTCCCGCTCCGGCCGCCGAAGCTCCCAAGCCCGCCCCGGCCCCGGCCCCTGCCCCTGCCCCTGCCCCTGCCCCGGCCCCCGCTCCGGCGAAGGCTCCGGCCCCCGCCGCCGCCACGGGCGGCAACGGCAGCACCCCGTACGTGACGCCGCTGGTGCGCAAGCTGGCCGACGAGAACAACGTCGACCTGTCGACCCTCACCGGTTCCGGTGTCGGCGGCCGCATCCGCAAGCAGGACGTGCTCGCCGCCGCCGAGGCCAAGAAGGCGCCCGCCGCCCCGGCTCCGGCCGCCGCTGCCGCGCCCGCCGCGGCCCCGGCCAAGCAGGCTCCCGCGCCGAAGCTGGCCGGTCTGGTCGGCACCACGCAGAAGGCCAGCCGGATCCGGCAGATCACGGCCACCAAGACGCGCGAATCGCTGCAGACCACCGCGCAGCTGACCCAGGTCCACGAGGCCGACGTCACCAAGATCGCGCATCTGCGCCAGCTCGCGAAGGCCTCGTTCAAGAGCCGTGAGGGCGTCAACCTGACGTACCTGCCGTTCTTCGCCAAGGCCGTCGTCGAGGCTCTCGGGGTGCACCCGAACGTGAACGCCTCCTACAACGAGGACACCAAGGAGATCACCTACCACGCGTCGGTGCACCTGGGTATCGCGGTCGACACCGAGCAGGGCCTGCTCTCGCCGGTCATCCACAACGCCAGCGACCTGTCGCTGGCCGGGCTGGCCCGCGCGATCGCCGACATCGCCAACCGCGCCCGCAACGGTGGCCTGAAGCCGGACGAGCTGTCCGGTGGCACCTTCACCATCACCAACATCGGTTCCGAGGGCGCGCTGTTCGACACCCCGATCCTGGTTCCGCCGCAGGCGGCCATGCTCGGCACGGGCGCGATCGTCAAGCGTCCGGTGGTGGTGACCGACGAGACCGGTGGCGAGTCCATCGGCGTGCGCTCGATGGTGTACCTGCCGCTGACCTACGATCACCGCCTCATCGACGGCGCCGACGCCGGTCGCTTCCTGACCACCGTCAAGCACCGTCTCGAGGACGCCTCCTTCGAGGCCGATCTCGGTCTGTAAACCGGGAATTCGACAGCGATGAAGGTGGTGGTCGCCGGTTCGTCCGGGATGATCGGTCGGGCACTCGTCGCGGCACTGCGCCGCGACGGGCACGAGGTGTCCCGATTGGTGCGCCGCGCCGCCGCGGCACCGGACGAATACACGTGGGATCCCGCGCACGCCCAGCTCGACGAGCGGGCGTTGCGCGGGGCCGACGCGGCGGTGAACCTGTGCGGCGTGAGCATCGGCGGGGGGCCCGGGGGGGGGGGGGGACAACACGGACAGAGCGGCAGCCCCCCCACCCCCCCCCCCGTCCCGGTTTGCGGGGCGCGGGTGGCCCGCTTGGGGGGGCCCGCCCCCCACCGGGCGCGCCCGGGGGGGGGGCCCCCGGCCGGGGGGCCCAGCGCCGTGGTGC
>NZ_JARWOJ010000334.1 GCF_029868625.1 Nocardia neocaledoniensis
ACAATAATTTTCACTTAAACCTTTAAAATTCTTTCCCCTTTTTGGGCCAAATTACCAAAAAAATTTAAATTTTTTCCCTTGGGGGGGCCGGGGGGGCCCCCCCAACCGCCCCCCCCGCGTCACCACCTAGTTCGCCAAATCGTCGACGGTGGCCGCTTCGTTCCTGGACAGGTTGATGCCCAGGTTCGCCGCGGCGCGCTCCAGATCCTCGTCGTCGCCGTCGCGCATCTCGATCGCGGCGCCGTCCGAGGACAGCACTTCCACGTTGAGGCACAGCGACTGGAGTTCCTTGAGGAGCACCTTGAACGACTCCGGAATGCCCGGCTCCGGAATGTTCTCGCCCTTGACGATCGCCTCGTAGACCTTCACACGGCCCACCACGTCGTCGGACTTGATGGTCAGGAGCTCCTGCAGCGTGTACGCCGCGCCGTAGGCCTGCATGGCCCAGCACTCCATCTCACCGAAACGCTGACCACCGAACTGCGCCTTACCACCCAGCGGCTGCTGCGTGATCATCGAGTACGGGCCGGTCGAACGGGCGTGGATCTTGTCGTCGACCAGGTGGTGCAGCTTCAGGATGTACATGTACCCGACCGCGACCGGGTACGGGAACGGCTCGCCGGAGCGGCCGTCGAACAGCGTGGCCTTGCCGTTCTCGTTGACCATGCGCTCACCGTCACGGTTCGGCAGGGTCGAGCCGAGCAGACCGGTCAGCTCCTCGTCGCGCGCGCCGTCGAAGACGGGGGTCGCGATGTTGGAGTCGGCCGGGGCGCCCAGCATCTCCTCCGGCAGCGACTGCGCCCACTCGGGGCGGGTGCCGTCGGCGGCGACGTCGACATTCCAGCCGGCTTTACCGATCCAGCCCAGGTGGGTCTCCAGGATCTGGCCGATGTTCATACGACGCGGAACACCGTGGGTGTTCAGGATGATGTCGACCGGGGTGCCGTCGGGCATGAACGGCATGTCCTCGGTGGGGAGGATCTTGCCGATGACGCCCTTGTTGCCGTGGCGGCCCGCGAGCTTGTCGCCGTCCTGGATCTTGCGCTTCTGGGCCACGTACACGCGGACCAGCTCGTTGACACCAGGAGGCAGATCGTCGTCGTCCTCGCGCGAGAACACGCGGATGCCGATGACCTTGCCGGACTCACCGTGGGGCACCTTCAGCGAGGTGTCGCGCACCTCGCGCGCCTTCTCACCGAAGATCGCGCGGAGCAGGCGCTCCTCGGGGGTCAGCTCGGTCTCACCCTTCGGGGTGACCTTGCCGACCAGGATGTCGCCGTCGCGGACCTCGGCGCCGATGCGGATGATGCCGCGCTCGTCCAGATCGGCCAGCACCTCGTCGGAGACGTTCGGGATGTCCCGGGTGATCTCCTCGGCGCCCAGCTTGGTGTCGCGGGCGTCGATCTCGTGCTCTTCGATGTGGATCGAGGTGAGGACGTCCTCTTCCACGAGGCGCTGCGACAGGATGATCGCGTCCTCGTAGTTGTGGCCTTCCCACGGCATGACGGCGACAAGAAGGTTCTTGCCCAGCGCCATCTCACCGTTCTCGGTGCAGGGGCCGTCCGCGAGGACCTGCCCCTTCTCCACCCGCTGGCCCTCGTCCACGATCGGACGCTGGTTGGAGCAGGTGCCCTGGTTGGAGCGGTTGAACTTGCGCATCCGGTAGGACTTGCGGCTGCCGTCGTCGGCCATCACGGTGACGTAGTCGGCCGAGACCTCCTCGACCACACCCGGCTTCTCGTTCACCACGACATCGCCGGCGTCGACCGCGGCACGCAGCTCCATACCGGTGCCGACGATCGGGGCCTCGGAACGGATCAGCGGCACGGCCTGGCGCTGCATGTTCGCGCCCATGAGGGCACGGTTGGCGTCGTCGTGCTCGAGGAACGGGATCATGGCCGTCGCGACCGACACCATCTGGCGCGGCGAGATGTCCATGTAGTCGACCTGAGCCGGCGTCACGAACTCGACCTCTTCGCCCGCACGGCGGACGAGGACCTTCTCCTCGATGAAGCGACCCTCGGCGTCGACCGGCGAGTTGGCCTGCGCGCGGACGTAGCGGTCTTCCTCGTCGGCGGTCAGGTACTTGACCTCATCGGTCACCTTGCCGTCGATGACCCGGCGGTACGGGGTCTCGATGAAGCCGAACGGGTTGACCCGCGCGTACACCGACAGCGAACCGATCAGGCCGATGTTCGGGCCTTCCGGGGTCTCGATCGGGCACATGCGGCCGTAGTGCGACGGGTGGACGTCACGAACTTCCAGACCGGCGCGCTCACGGGACAGACCACCCGGGCCCAGCGCCGACAGGCGGCGCTTGTGGGTCAGACCCGAGAGCGGGTTGTTCTGGTCCATGAACTGCGACAGCTGGGAGGTTCCGAAGAACTCCTTGATCGCGGCGACGACCGGGCGGATGTTGATCAGGGTCTGCGGCGTGATCGCCTCGACGTCCTGAGTCGTCATCCGCTCACGAACCACGCGCTCCATGCGGGACAGGCCGACGCGGATCTGGTTCTGGATGAGCTCGCCGACGGTGCGCAGACGACGGTTGCCGAAGTGGTCGATGTCGTCGACCTCGACGGGCACCTCTTCGCCGCCGGGGGCGGTCATCGACTTGTCACCGGCGTGCAGACGCACCAGGTACTCGATGGTGGTGACGATGTCTTCCTTCGTCAGCACCGAGCTGGTGACCGGCTCGTGCACGTGGATGCCGAGCTTCTTGTTGATCTTGTAGCGACCGACGCGCGCCAGGTCGTAGCGCTTCTCCTTGAAGAACAGGTTCTCCAGCAGGGTCTGCGCGGACTCCTTGGTCGGCGGCTCGCCCGGACGCAGCTTGCGGTAGATGTCGAGCAGCGCCTCGTCCTGGCCGGGCGTGCTGTCCTTCTCCAGGGTGGACATCATGATCTCGGAGAAGCCGAAACGCTCGACGATCTCCTCGGTCGTCCAGCCCAGCGCCTTGAGCAGCACGGTGACCGGCTGACGGCGCTTGCGGTCGATGCGCACGCCGACGGTGTCGCGCTTGTCGACGTCGAACTCCAGCCACGCGCCGCGCGAGGGGATCACGCGCACGCTGTGCAGGTCCTTCTCGGTGCCCTTGTCGATCGAGTGATCGAAGTAGACGCCCGGGGAGCGGACCAGCTGCGAGACGACGACACGCTCGGTGCCGTTGATGATGAAGGTGCCCTTGTCGGTCATCATCGGGAAATCACCCATGAAGACCGTCTGGCTCTTGATCTCGCCGGTGTTGTTGTTGATGAACTCCGCGGTGACGAACAGGGGCGCCGCGTAGGTCATGTCCTTCTCTTTGCACTCCTCGATGGAGGCCTTGACCTCTTCGAAGCGCGGGTCGGAGAACGACAGGGACATCGAGCCGGAGAAGTCCTCGATCGGCGAGAGCTCCTCGAGCACCTCCTCCAGGCCGCCTGCGAGACCGACGTCGCCGCGTGCGGCCGCCTTCTCACGCCAGTCGGGGGTACCGACCAACCAGGCGAACGAGTCCGTTTGTAGGTCGAGAAGTCCGGGCACCTCCAAGGGCTCACGGATCTTCGCGAACGAAACCCTCAACGGGGCTCCGGGGATTCCAGCCTTGGTCTGGGTGGAGACTGCCAAGATGCGTCCTTCCAGCACCTCACGCGCGTCGCGTGGTGGTCCGCGACCGTCGCTTGTCTGCTACGAATTCCGCTGGTTACAACCCGAACGAAACCCGAACAGGCAGCAGCGGAAGTAACACCGGAAGGTGGAACTTTCGTGTGCGAATCAAGGTGTGGACAGGAGGCAGCCAGCGCAACGTCCAAACTTACACCCATAGATAAGGGGGTGTCAACATACCATCCGTGCGACCGCTCACACGGCAAACGCGCCGAACTCCCGTAGACGCTGGCCGCGTCGGGTGCCCTGGGCGCCGTAGCCCCTGTAACAGCTGACGCTGCTGTGAATAGGGTGACGGTTCGCGCCCGGCTCGTCAAGTGGCGCGGCGGGGTCTGTCCGAGAAGTGAGATCGCCTGGCGCGCTAGACATCCCCGCCGGGAACCGCGGCTATTTTACCCGCGACACGCCGTCGGCGCCAACCGGCAAAACGCCCGTTCAGCGCATGTTTTCCGGCCGGGACGCGACGAAACCCCGGCCGCGTGGACCGGGGTTTCGTGGTGTCTCGCAGCGGTGCTCAGCCGTTCATCTGGCCGTGCGGAATCGTCTTCGTGTCGAACTGCTCGGTCGGCTGATCGCTGCCGTAGGCCGCCATCACCTGGGTGTCGTCGGACTCGGCGAGCGACTCCCGGATGGCGACCTGAGCGGCGTGCGGCAGGGTGTGCATGATCTCGCGCACCCGGGCCTGCCGCCGGAACACGGCCTGGCGGGCGGGCATGCCCGGCTCCGCCTTCATCTGCGGGATGATGCCCTCGATCTCCTCGGCGCCACCGTGGTGGTGACCGGCGTCGACGAGCGCCTGCTCGCGCGCCATCTGCGCCTCGTCCTTCTCCTCGGACATACCGATCGGGCCGATCATGCGGCCGTTGAGGAACTGCTTGACCACCGGCTCCTCGCTGGTCAACAGCACCTCACGGGGGCCGAACATGACCAGCTGGCGACGGAACAGCATGCCGATGTTGTCGGGCACGGTGCGGGCCAGGTTGATGTTGTGCGTCACGATCAGGATCGTGGCGTCGATCTGCGCGTTGATGTTGAGCAGCAGCTGCGCCAGGTACGAGGTACGCACCGGGTCCAGACCGGAGTCGGGCTCGTCGACGAGGATGATCTGCGGGTCGAGGACCAGCGCGCGGGCCAGGCCGGCACGCTTGCGCATACCGCCGGAGATCTCGCCGGGCAGCTTGTTCTCGGCGCCGAGCAGACCGGTCAGCTCGAGCTTCTCCATCACGATCTGCCGGATCTCGGATTCCGACTTCTTCGTGTGCTCGCGCAGCGGGAAGGCGATGTTGTCGAACAGATTCATCGAGCCGAACAGCGCGCCGTCCTGGAAAAGGACGCCGAACAGTTTGCGGATCTCGTAGAGCTCCTTGTTGGAGCAGGTGGTGATATCGGTTCCGTCGATGAAAATCGACCCGCGCTCGGGCCGCAGCAGACCGATGAGCGACTTCAGGAACACCGACTTACCCGTACCCGAGGGGCCGAGTAGCGCGCTCACCTCACCCGAGGGAAGCGTGATCGACACGTCCTGCCAAATTCGCTGAGAACCGAAGGACTTTGTTACACCCTCGGTCCTGACCTCGACGCCCACGCCTACCTCCATTGATCCCTGCGAGCACCCCACCCCGCTCCCGCACGCTCACATCACGGCGGCGCGTCACGGCTCTGTGGGTCCGGTCACTGTAACCCATCAGTGAGACGCGGCACACCCCTACATGACTGAAGAGTAACCCCGACCTCGCGGTACAGCGTGTATCACCTTCCCATGTCGGGAGAAATAACAAACGGGCGGCCCCCGAAAGGGGACCGCCCGGCTGTCGAACGCGAAGCGCTGAATTACTTGACGGACACCTTGGCGCCGGCCTCTTCCAGCTTCGCCTTGGCGGCCTCGGCGGCCTCCTTGGCGACCTTCTCCAGGATCGGCTTCGGGGCACCCTCGACCAGGTCCTTGGCTTCCTTCAGGCCCAGGCCGGAGACGATCTCACGGACCACCTTGATGACCTGGATCTTCTTGTCGCCGGCACCCTCGAGGATGACGTCGAACTCGTCCTGCTCCTCGGCGGCGTCAGCGGCGGCCGGGGCGGCACCCGCGGCGGCGACGGCGACGGGGGCAGCGGCGGTGACCTCGAACTTCTCCTCGAACGCCTTCACGAAGGAGGACAGCTCCAGGAGGGTCATCTCCGAGAAAACGTCGAGCAGCTCTTCGGTGGACAGCTTGGCCATGATTGTTCCTTTCGGTAGTGAATGTCTGTGTGCGCGGGCGGTAACACCCGTGCGGGGGTATTACTCGGCAGCGCCTTCGGCCTGCTTCTTCTCCTGCAGCGCGGCGGCCAGACGGGCCACCTGACCGGCAGGAGCCGAGAACAGCCCGGCAGCCTTGGACATGTTGCCCTTCATCGCACCGGCCAGCTTGGCCAGCAGGACCTCGCGGGTCTCCAGGTCGGCGATCTTCTCGACCTCGGACACGGACAGCGCAGCGCCGTCCATGTAGCCGCCCTTGATGACGAGCGCCTTGTTGTCCTTGGCGAAGGTCTTGAGCGCCTTCGCGGCGTTGACCGGCTCACCCTGGATGAAGGTGATGGCGGTCGGTCCGACGAACAAGTCGTCCAGGCCCTCGACGCCCGCTTCCGCGGCCGCGCGCTTGACCAGGGTGTTCTTGGCGACGGAGTACGTGGCCTCGGCGCCGAGGGCGCGACGCAGCTCGGTGAGCTTGCCGACCGACAGGCCACGGTATTCCGTGACCACAGTGGCCGTCGAGTTCTTGAACTGCTCCACGATCTCCGCGACAGCGGTGACCTTTTCAGGCTTCGCCATACTTCGCCTCCTCTCTGATGTCGGTTCGTGAACGCGCACTACCGAATTCAGGGGCCGGCGACAAAACTAACGCCCCGGACGCAAGGCGTACCGGGGCGCGAAAGAATAGACTTCTTCTGCCTCAGCTCTCCCTGCGTGGGCCGCCGGCAATGTCGCCGGACCTTCGATCGACACCGCGCAAACGGCATCGACGACCAACGGTCTTCGGTAGAACGAATGGGTAGTCATCGAACAGGTCGATGACCGGAGTCCACTGTACCCGGACCCACCCCCATCTGCCAAAACGGGTCACCGACGCCGGAATCGCCCGAATCGCGAGTGACCCACATCACTTTTATTCCTACAGTGTGGTAGCAATCGCATCCAAAAGGTGTTACGCGCGGTGACAGTAACCTGGTTCACTCCTGGCTATGACAACCTCGCTAGTCGCTCCACCAGTGTTGCTGGACCGGCGTTCGCGGCGCTTCCTCGCACTCGCCGTGATCTGCCTGGCCGAACTGCTGGTCGTCCTCGACAACACCATCGTCAACGTCGCCCTCCCCTCCATCGGTGTGCAGCTCGCCACCGGCGTCTCCGGCCTGCAATGGGTCGTCGACGCCTACACCCTCACCTTCGCCGGCCTGCTGCTCGCGGCGGGTAACCTCGGCGACCGCTACGGCCGCAGACGGATCATGACGATCGGCCTGGTCGGCATCGCCGTGATGTCGGTCGGCGGTGCGCTCGCCGACTCGATGACGCAGGTCATCGCGGCCCGCGCGGCGATGGGAGTCTTCGCCGCCGCCGTCTTCCCCGCCACCCTCGCCCTGATCATCAACATCTTCACCGACCGCCGCGAGCGCGCGCTCGCCATCGCCGCGTGGACCGCGATGGCCGGCTTCGCCATCGCCATCGGCCCGATCTCGGGCGGCTGGCTGCTCGAACACTTCAGCTGGCACTCGGTGTTCTGGATCAACGTGCCGGTGGCCCTGGCCGCGCTGGTCGCGACGCTGCTCTGGGTGCCGGAATCGCGGGCCGACCAGGTCGGCAGGCTCGACCTGCCCGGCATCGGACTCTCGATCGCCGGCATCACACTGGTGGTGTGGGCGATCATCGAGGCGCCGCACAACGGCTGGCTCTCGCTCACCACCCTTGGCACCGCCGCGCTCGGCGCGGTGCTGCTCGCCGCCTTCGTCATCTGGGAGTTGCGCACGGCCGCACCGATTCTCGATATGCGCCTGTTCCGCAATCGGCGATTCTCGTTGCCCGCCTTGGCCATCGCCATCGGCTACTTCTCCATGTTCGGATTCTTGTTCCTGATCACCCAGTACTTCCAGGGCGTGCGCGAGTACACGCCGCTCGAATTCGGCATCGCCTCGCTGCCGTTCGCGTTCTCGGTGGCGATCGGCGCGCCGGTCGCGACCCTGCTCGCACAGCGGGTCGGCACCACGGCCGTCCTGGTGATCGGCCTATCGCTCACCGGGCTCGGTCTCTACCTGGGCGGACAGGTCACCGTGGACAGCACGTACCTGATCGGGGTACTGCCGTCGATGGTGTTGATGGCCCTCGGCCTCGGCATCGTGCAGGGGCCCGCCACCGAATCGATCATGTCCGCGCTGCCGCTGGACGAGGCGGGCGCGGGCTCGGCGGTCAACGACACCACCCGCGAGATCGGCGGCACCCTCGGCGTCGCGGTCCTCGGCTCGATCGTCGCTTCGTACTACACCAGCCGGATCGGCGCACGAGTCGACGCCATCCCCCTCAGCATCATGAACGAGAACGAGAAGAGCCTGGTCAAGGCCAGCCCGCTCAGCGTCTTGGAGCTGCGCAAACGCGAGCTGGCCCCGTTCTTCGAGACCCAGCGCGAGAACCTCATCGTCGCCATGAAGACGGCCACGCTCCAGGGCGCGCACACCGCGTCCCTGGTCGCGACCGGCGCGGTTCTCGTCTGCGCGGTGATCGTGGCGATCTTCCTGCCGTGGAAACCGCACGGCGGTGATTCCGTGCTGCTCGCCTGGCGGGAAACCGACAAGAGCGAGGACTGACCGAACGCGCGCCGGGCGACCATGCCCGGCGCGCCGTTTCACGCCGCCCGCGCCACGTGGGCGAGCAGTTCGGCCAGCACCCGGCGCGCGCCGGCCCGGAACTCCGTTGAGCCGACCAGTCCGTCGTCGCCGACATCGGCGCCGAGCACCGGCAGCCGCGTACACGCCGACTCGACCACCTCGGCGCCGACATAGCCGAGCACCGTCGACAGGGTGGCTTCGGCGCCGCCGCCGCGGCCGGGCACGGCGACCGTGAGCCACGCGGTCGGCTTCTCGTACAGATCGGCCGTGCCCACGGTCCAGTCCAGCAGGTTCTTGATGCTGCCCGGCAGGGTGCCCGCGTACTCGGGCGTGCAGATCAGGACGGCGTCCGCGGCGGCGAGGTCGGCGCGCAACGCGGTCACCGCGGGGTATCCGGCGGGATCGTCGCCGGGCACGAACGCCGGTAACTCGCGCAGACCGGAGTAGAGGTCGGCCCGCACCGACGGCGGCGCGACGGCCGCGATCGTGCGCAGGGCGGCGGTATTGGTCGATCCGTCTCTGGTGCTACCGGAGATCAGCAGAATCCTGGTCACCTCCGTGCGCAACCGGGACGTTCGTTCTAATAGTCCCCGGGAAAGCCACGAGGGTGGTAACGCAGTGCGTCCCCACCCTCGTGGTCGATCAGGAGCTACCTGTCAGTGAAGCTCACGCATCCTCATCGAGGAGGTTGCGGGTGCGGTTCGGGTCCACCGGGATGCCCGGGCCGGTGTTGGTCGAAACCGTGATCTTCTTGACGTAGCGACCCTTGGCGGTCGACGGCTTCACACGCAGGATCTCGTCCAGCGCGGCGCCGTAGTTCTCCACCAGCTTGGCGTCGTCGAACGAGGCCTTGCCGATGACGAAGTGCAGGTTGGCCTGCTTGTCGACGCGGAAGTTGATCTTGCCGCCCTTGATGTCCGCGACAGCCTTGGTCACGTCGTTGGTGACGGTGCCTGTCTTCGGGTTCGGCATCAGACCACGCGGGCCGAGGACACGCGCGATGCGGCCGACCTTGGCCATCTGATCCGGGGTGGCGATCGCGGCGTCGAAGTCGAGCCAGCCGCCCTGGATCCGCTCGATCAGGTCCTCGGCGCCAACGGCGTCGGCACCGGCGGCCTCGGCCTCGGCGGCCTTCTCGCCGGCGGCGAACACGATGACGCGGGCGGTCTTACCGGTGCCGTGCGGCAGGTTGACGGTGCCACGGACCATCTGGTCGGCCTTGCGGGGATCCACGCCGAGACGGACGGCGACCTCGACGGTCGCGTCGGTCTTGGTGGTGGCGGTCTCCTTCGCCAGGCGCGCGGCGGCCAGCGGGGAGTACAGCTTGTCGCGATCGACCTTCTCAGCAGCGGCGAGATACGCCTTGCTTCGCTTTGCCATGTTTGTCTGTCCTTAATCTGGTTCAGAAGTGGTTGTCGGGCCTGGCCGGCCCTCCCACTCGGTACTGAAGGATCAGCCTTCTGCTGTGAACGGAAGGCTTCGCTTCGCTCAGCCTTCGACGGTGATGCCCATCGAGCGCGCGGTACCGGCGATGATCTTCGCGGCCTGCTCGATGTCGTTGGCGTTCAGGTCTTCCTGCTTGGTCTTGGCGATCTCCCGGACCTGGTCCATGGTGACCTTGGCGACCTTGGTCTTGTGCGGCTCGGCCGAGCCCTTCTGCACACCGGCGGCCTTGAGCAGCAGCTTGGCGGCGGGCGGGGTCTTCAGCTTGAAGTCGAACGTCCGGTCCTCGTACACCGAGATCTCGACCGGGATGACGTTGCCACGCTGCGACTCGGTCGCGGCGTTGTACGCCTTGCAGAACTCCATGATGTTGACGCCGTGCTGACCGAGCGCGGGGCCGACCGGAGGGGCCGGGTTCGCGGCGCCGGCCTGGATCTGCAGCTTGATGATCCCGGCGAGCTTCTTCTTCTTGGGGGGCATCTTTCTTCCTTGGGTTTCGGTTCCTTACGGTTGCCGTAAGCCTGTTGCGGGATCGCTCCCACGCCGGGTCCAAGCCCGGCATTCGCGCACGACCGTCACCCCGGGCGGAAAACGCCTGGAGCGGGTCTACACACGAACTGTCACACTCTACCGAACCGCGTCGTGAACACCGTCAGCGGGGCGGGTGTGATAACGGAAACGGCACCGCCGCAGCGATGCCGTTTTCCGAAGGACAGGGCCGATCAGATCTTGGAGACCTGGGTGAAGTTCAGTTCCACCGGGGTCTCGCGACCGAAGATCGACACGAGCACCTTGAGCTTCTGCTGCTCGGCGTTGACCTCGCTGATGCTGGCGGGCAGCGTCGCGAACGGGCCGTCCATCACGGTCACCGACTCGCCGACCTCGAAGTCGACCTCGATGATCGGCTTGGCCGACACCTCGCCGCTCGACTCGCCACCGGCGGGCGCCGAAGCGGCCGCGGCGGCCTTCTTCTGCTGCGCACCGGCCGGGACCAGGAACTTCACGACCTCGTTGATGGTCAGCGGGGTCGGCTTGGCGCCGGGGCCGCCACCGGTCATACCGACGAAGCCGGTGACACCGGGGGTGTTGCGCACCGCGCCCCACGACTCGTTGTTCAGCTCCATGCGGACCAGGATGTAGCCGGGTAGCACCTTGCGGTTGACGTGCTTGCGCTGGCCGTTCTTGATCTCGGTGACCTCTTCGGTCGGCACCTCGACCTGGAAGATGTAGTCCTCGAGGCCGAGGTTCTGGACGCGGGTCTCGAGGTTGGTCTTGACCTTGTTCTCGTAACCGGCGTAGGAGTGCACGACGTACCAGTCGCCGGGAACGCGGCGCAGCTTGGCCTTCATCGACTCGACCGGGTCGGCGTCGGGATCTTCCTCGGTGGCGACGGCTTCGACCGCGGCCTCTTCGGCCACGTCGGCGTCAGCGAGCTCGGTGGTGGCCTCGACCTCGTCGGTGGCGGACTCCGCCACGACAGTGTCGTCAACCGGGAACTCGGCGTTTGTTTCGTTCTCCGGGGTGCTCACTGAGGCACTCGCTTCCTGTGTCGTCACGTACATCTCTGGGCCGGGTGGGGTGTGCGGAGCACACTCCGCCATTCCGCCCGGGATCGGCTACCGGCGGCGATGCTCGGCGATCAGCCGAACAGCCAGTCGACACCCTTGACGAACGCTATGTCGATCCCGGCGATGAACGCGACCATGAAGACCACGAACACCAGAACGACGGCCGTATAGGTGACCATCTGCTTCCGGTTGGGCCAGATCACCTTACGCAGTTCCGCGATGACCTCTCGCAGGAACTTGAGCAGCCGCTTGAACGGGTTGCCCGTCTTGGCCTTACCGGCAGCCTTGTCCTTGCGCGAGGAGGGCCGGTCCAGCGTGGCCACCGAACCGGTGTCCGCCGGAGCATCCGACGTGCGCGCACGGCGAGCTGTCCGCTTGCCGCTCGGCCGAGTGGCAGCGGCGGTGTCGTCGCCGTCTTCGGCGCGAGTATCCCGCTCGTCGCTCACGTCGATCCTTCCTCGTCGCTGGCATTCAGGGCAGGGGCGACAGGACTTGAACCTGCAACCTGCGGTTTTGGAGACCGCTGCTCTGCCAATTGAGCTACGCCCCTTCGGTTGGACCGACATCGTTACAAGTCGAGTAATGAGTCGTGGGTGTCCAACCACATTCGATATTCAGTTATCGAGCCCTGGTGTCACACAACATGCGCGCCGCTTCCATGGGAGATCTACTCCCGGGGAAGATCAGCGCGCAGCAGCCGGTGACCCCAGAGTCCCGAGTGTACGTTACCGCGTGCGGTATTCGCCAATCCGGTACAGCCGACCAGGTCAGGACAGCTGAACGGTTGCCGTGGCCCGCCCGAAGATCTTCTTGCCCGCCGACTTCGCCGTGATGGCGACGACCGCCGTCCTGGCCTCCGGATCCACCGACTTCACCTTACCGGTGAACTCGACCTCGGCGGGCGCGTCGGAGCCCACGTAGACGGGGCTGGTGAAGCGGACGTTGTACTCCTTCACCGCGGCCGGATCGCCGAGCCAGGAGGTGACGAATCCACCGCCCAGGCCCATCGTGAGCATCCCGTGGGCGACCACGTTGTCCAGGCCGACCAGCTTCACGATCTCGTCGCTCCAGTGGATCGGATTGGCGTCGCCGGACACGCCCGCGTAGTTCACCAGATCGCCACGGGTGAGCCGGACGGTGCGCGGCGGCAGTTCATCGCCGGCCGACACACTGTCGAAGGACAGGGCGGTCGTGCTGACGTAGGGCTCCGGCACCTTGGTGATCGGATCGGGGGTGATCTCGGTGTGCGCGTCGAGCGGGGCGTGGTGCGCGGGCTCCTCGTCGCCGAGGCCGTGCATCAGGATGTTGCGCACCGCGTCCGACATCGTGGGATCGATGTCACCGCCGCTGCGGCCGATCAGCGTGGTGTAGGTGGTGAGCACCAGCTCGTCGTCCTGCGCGGTGACGATGTTCTTCGTCACGATGATGTCGCCGCCGAAGGCCTGCCGGAACGAATGCAGGTACACGTCACAGGTCAGCTGGTCGCCGACCCGGATGGGACGGTGGAATTCCAGGATCTGATCGGTCTGCATGATCTGGCTCAGGTCGTAGCCGGTGACGATCTCCTCGAACAGCTTGCGCTGGGCGAGGATGCCGACCAGGGAGATGAAGGTGAGCGGGGCGAGCAGACCCTCGTGACCGTTCGCGCGCGCGACGTCTTCGTCCCAGTGCACCGGGTGGTAGTCCTGGACTGCACGGGCGTATTCGCGCACCTTCTCGCGGCCGACTTCGTAGTAGTCGTCGACACGGTAGTGGTGGCCGACCATCGACGCCGCGTGCGCGGCGGGATCGAACGGTTCGGCGGCTGCGGCGGTCACCGCTTCGTCGGTTCCGGTGTTCACTGTCACAACTCTGGACCTTACTCACACGTAGCCGATCACGAGGTCGACCGGGGTGTGATCACCGCCGCGAATGGGTACCGTATCGGCCCCGGAAAAAGCACGAAGGCCGGACTTTCGTCCGGCCTTCGGCAGATGTTCTGGTGAATCAGCGCGACTCGCGGTGCGCCCGGTGGGTTCCGCAGTTCGGGCAGAACTTCTTCAGCTCGAGGCGGTCCGGGTCGTTGCGCCGGTTCTTCTTGGTGATGTAGTTGCGATGCTTGCACTCTTCGCAGGCCAAGGTGATCTTTGGCCGGACATCGGTGGACTTCGCGGCCACGATATGCCTTCTTTCCGGTCTGGGCTGAGTCGTTATTGGTAGCGATGGCCGGACTTGAACCGGCGACACAACGATTATGAGTCGTTTGCTCTACCGACTGAGCTACACCGCCACGGCGGACCTTTTACGGTGGATGCCGGCGGGAAAGTCGGTCACCACACCGGCAATCCGGCGAGCCCCCTAACGGAATCGAACCGTTGACCTTTTCCTTACCATGGAAACGCTCTGCCGACTGAGCTAAGGGGGCATGACTACGTGGCACAAGGTCTTGAACGGCGGGCCGATCAGAGCGACCCCGTGCTCCGGCGTCCTGAAAGAGATTACACACCCTCTGACGAGAGCACCAAATCGCCTGTTCAGAGCAGGTTTTTGCGCGGTCGCCAGTGCCTTGCGCCGCACTCGCACGGGGCCGGCTACCCCGGGAACCAAAGAACCCCGTCGATCAATGATCGACGGGGTTCGATGTGGCAGATGTAGGATTCGAACCTACGTAGGCTCTCGCCGACAGATTTACAGTCTGCTCCCATTGGCCGCTCGGGCAATCTGCCTTGTGCGCCGTCTCCGGTGCGCTGAGAAGCTTACAACGAACCCACCCCGGCTATGCAAACCGCCTGCACAGCACCCCTGCGAGCAGTGGTGTGGCACCGGTGCGGGTACAACTGTCTCGGTGGCCGGTAGACCCTCCGGCCCGGAGTTTGCCGGACCTTCATGGACAGGAGCGCAGTGTGGCTGATTCGTCATTCGACGTGGTGAGCAAGGTCGATCGGCAGGAGGTCGACAACGCGCTGCACCAGGCGGAGAAGGAGCTGAACTCCCGCTACGACTTCAAGGGCACCGACGCGGCCATCGCGTGGTCGGGCGAGGAAGCCATCGTGCTCACCGCCAACGCCGAGGAGCGGGTCAAAGCCGCGCTCGATGTGTTCAAGGAGAAGCTGATCCGCCGCGACATCTCCCTCAAGGCGTTCGACGCGGGCGAGCCGCATGCCTCCGGCAAGGTGTTCAAGATCACCGGCACCCTGGTGCAGGGCATCGACGCCGAGAAGGCCAAGAAGATCTCCAAGAAGATCCGCGACGAGGGCCCCAAGGGCGTGAAGGCCCAGATCCAGGGCGAGGAGCTGCGGGTCAGCAGCAAGAAGCGCGACGACCTGCAGGCCGTGATCAGCCTGCTCAAGGGCGAGGACTTCGGCATCGCCCTGCAGTTCGTGAACTACAGATAACTCGGCGGCTGGCGCCGCGGGTTTTCGGCCTCGTAACCTCGCCCCCCGGGGGCGCGGGCATGGCGGGGCGGGGGGGGGGGGGCGGGAGGGGGGGGGGGGGGGGGGGCACGCGGGGGGGGGGGGGGGGGGGGGGGTGGGGG